>JBEKVR010000015.1:0-52114 GCA_049513815.1 Roseiarcus sp.
GATGCGAACCAACGGCCAGGTCCGGAAGCCCGAGTCGACCTCAGCGCGGAAACAGCGCGCTTCCATGATGGGGCAAGGGACCGCAGCGGACATAACATCAGCGCCAGCGGGGCTCGCCCCGCCTCAACAGGCCGAAGACATGACCGCGTCCGAGACGTTCGCAAGCCTCAGAAGCACCCTTGACCAAGGGGCGCCGTCCAGACAAGAGATCGACGTTCAGGATGTGGATGAGCACGCCAACCCAGGCGATGCCGCCGACGAAAAGCAAGAACAAGCCAACGATTGGTATGGTCTGAATTAAGAACGCGATGAGGCAAAGCGAAGCATAAGAGGCCAGGCGGCCAAAACCGCCGTGTTTTCTGAGCCTAGAATATGAGGCTGCAGTGGATCTCATGGACTGTCGACACTATCGGCCGGGAGGCCCAATTGCGCCGCCTGATGCGGATGCAAGCGAGGCTAGGTCGGCGCAGTTAGCGAAACCGTATGGGAACCGGAGGCGTTGGGACGTTGGTGTGACGCTGTGTAACCGCTTTCGGTCCGAAGCGCGCGAGAAGTCGTTCACGAGATGTTGGAGCGGCGCGAGGTCGATCCGCCGGCGGGTTTCGTGCAGTTGCAGATCGGCCGTCTCAGCGACGCGATGATGGTCGCGCACGCGGCGATGATGGAGGGAAACATGCACGCGCTCGACCGCGTGCTGCGCATCGTCGGCGAACTCGACCGCTATCACAGCTTCGGCGGCGCTGCGGCCCAGCCGGCCGCCGCCGCGACGCGGGCGCTTGCCGCTGCGGCGCCGGCGCTCGCCCTGCCCGCGCCGGGCGAGACGGCGGAAAAATCCCTCGCAAAGGATTGAAAGGATGACGTCGCGCCGGAAGATGGCGCCCGTCACGCCGTCCGCCGCACCGCGCCGTTGGCGGCGTCGAACAGCGACTTGGCGCCGAAGGCGATGAACAACAGGCCGACGACGCGCGTCACCACGACGCCGTGGGTGAGGAAGAAGCGGCGCACCGCCGGCAGCCCGGCGGCGAAGATCAGCGTCGCGTCGGCGGCGAGGAAACCGGCGAGCGCCGCCAACAACAATTGCGGCGCGTCGCTGAAGCGGATTTCGCCGACATAGGGGGCGACGATCGCCGAGAACATCGCCAGCGCGACCGGATAGGATTTGGGATTGGTGAGGCCGAACGCCAGGCCGGTCGCCAACGGCCGGCGCGCGCCGATGGTGCGCGGCGGCGCGTCCTTGCGCGTCATCACCGCGCGCGCGCCGAGATAGATGAGATAGAGCCCGCAGCCGGCCCCGAGGATTTCGAACAGGGTCGACCCAAGCCGGTTGGCGCCGAGGATCGCCGCGACGGCGAGCGCGCCCCAGGTGACGTCGCCGACCAGATGGCCGCAGATGAACCAGGCGCCGGAGCGCCGTCCCTTGGCGGCGGCGAGGCTGAACAGCGCGAGGAAGGCCGGTCCGGGCGCGACGACATAGAGATAGGCGGCGAGCGCGGTCGCCAGCAGGATCTTCTCTTCGATCATGACGTCTCTTCCTGCGACAGCCGCTTGAGTTCGTACAGCGTCGCCTGCGCTTCGCGCGGCGTCAACGCGTCCGGATCGAGCTTGGCGAGCGCCTCGCGCAACGGATCGGGCCCCGGCGGCGGCGGCGGCTCGTAGGAAAAGAGTGGCAGCGCGTCGAGGCTGGAGAGCGCGGCGCCGGCGTGCCGGGTCGCCTCCAGCTCGGTCAGCACGGCGCGCGCGCGCCGGATCACCGCGCTTGGCAGCCCGGCGAGCTTGGCGACCTGGATGCCGTAGGAGCGATCGGCGGCGCCGGGCACGACTTCATGCAGGAAGACGAGCGCGCCCTTCCACTCGCTGACCCGCATCGTCAGGTTGAACAGCCGCGGCAGCGTCAGGGCGAGCTGGGTCAGTTCGTGGAAATGGGTGGCGAACAGCGCGCGCGAGCGGTTGACCGCGTTCAGATGCTCAACGCAGGCAAACGCGATCGACAGGCCGTCGAAGGTCGCCGTGCCGCGGCCGATCTCGTCGAGGATCACCAGCGAGCGCCGCGTCGCCTGGTTGAGGATCGCGGCCGTCTCGACCATCTCGACCATGAAGGTCGAGCGGCCGCGCGCGAGGTCGTCGGCGGCGCCGACGCGCGAGAACAGCCGGTCGACGACGCCGATATGGGCGCGCTTGGCCGGCACGAAGGCGCCCATCTGCGCCAGCACCGCGATCAGCGCGTTCTGGCGCAGAAAGGTCGACTTGCCCGCCATGTTGGGGCCGGTGACCAGCGCCAGCCGCCCGCCGTCGTCGGGCGCGCCCGACAGGTCGCAGGCGTTGGCGACGAACGGCTCGCCGCGCGCGGCGAGCGCCGCCTCGACCACCGGGTGGCGGCCGTCCTCGATCTCGAAGGCGAGCGAATCGTCGACCCGCGGCCGCGACCACGAGCGCTTGACCGCCAGCTCGGCGAGCGCGGCGGCGACGTCGATCTCGGCCAGCGCCGCGCCGACGCCGCGCAACGCCTCGCTCTCGGCCAAAGCCTGCTGGCGCAGCCGCTCGAACGCGTCGAGCTCGAGCGCCAGCGCGCGGTCGGCCGCCGAGGCGATGCGCGCTTCGAGGTCGATCAGCGCGTTGGTGGTGAAGCGCATCGCGCCGGCCATCGTCTGGCGATGGATGAAGGTCGCGCTCATCGGCGCTTTCAGCAACGCCTCGCCCTGCGCCTGCGGCGTCTCGATGTAGTAGCCAAGGAAGTTGTTGTGCTTGATCTTGAGCTGGCGCGTGCCAGTCTCCTCGGCGTAGCGCGCCTGCATCTCGGCGACGACACGCCGACTTTCGTCGCGCAAACGCCGCGCCTCGTCGAGCGGGGCAGATGCGCCGGCGCGCACGAAGCCGCCGTCGCGCTTGGCGAGCGGCAGCTCGTCGGCGAGGGTCTGCGAGAGATCCCGCGCCAGCGCGCCCTCGTCGGCGGCGAGCCGATCGCGGCAGCGCGCCAGCGCCGCCGGCAGGTCTTGCGTCCGCCTCAGCGTCGCGCCGATGCGCGCGCCGGCGTCGAGGCCGTCGCGCAGCGCGGCGAGATCGCGCGGGCCGCCGCGGTCGACCGCCAACCGCGCCAGCGAGCGCAAGAAGTCCGGCGTCGCGGCGAGCGCCTTGCGCAGCGCGTCGCGCAGCGGCGGCGCTTCGACCAGGAAGGCGACGGCGTCGAGCCGCTCGTCGATCGCCGCCGGATCGGTCAGCGGGCTCGCCAGCCGCTCGGCGATCAGCCGCGCGCCGGCCGGCGTCGCCGTCAGATCGATGGTGGCGATCACCGAGCCGGAACGTTCGCCGGAAAGCGTGCGGGTCAATTCGAGATTGGCGCGCGTCGCCGCGTCGATCTCGAGCCCCGCGCCGCGCGCGCGAGGCGCCGGGCGCTCCAGCCGCGGCAGCGCGTCGAACTGGGTGCGCTTGAGATAGCCGAGCGCCAAGGCGGCGGCGGCGATCTCGGCGCGGCTGAATGCGCCGAACCCCTCCAGCGTGTCGACGCCGTAGAAGTCCTCGACCAGCCGCGCCGCCGAAGCGGCGTCGAGCGCCTCGCGCGCCAGCGGCGTCGCCGCGACGCCCGTCTCGCCAATCAGCCGGGCGAAAGCGGAGTCGTCGAACAGGGCCTGCGGCGCGACGATCTCGCTCGGCTCGATCCGCGCGACCTCCGGCCCGAGACCCGCCTCGTCGGTCTCGCCGAGGCTGAAAGCGCCGGTCGAGATGTCGAGCGCGGCAAGGCCGTAGACGACGCGCCCCTCGCCGGGCCGGCCGCGCTGCACCGCCAGCAGCATGTTGGCGCGGCCGGGTTCGAGCAGCCGCTCCTCGGTGATCGTTCCCGGCGTGACGAGGCGGACGACATCGCGCTTCACCACCGACTTGCCGCCGCGCTTCTTCGCTTCGGCCGGGTCCTCGAGCTGCTCGCACACCGCGACGCGATGGCCCTTGGCGATCAGGCGATGCAGATAGTCGTCGGCGCGCTCGATCGGCACGCCGCACATCGGGATGTCCTCGCCCTCGTGCTTGCCGCGTTTGGTCAGCACGATGCCGAGCGCGCGGCTGGCGATCTCCGCGTCGCCGAAGAACAATTCGTAGAAGTCGCCCATCCGATAGAACAGCAGGCAGTCGGGATAGGCGGCCTTGATGCCGAGGTACTGCGCCATCATCGGCGACGCGCGCGCGAAGTCCGGCGGGCGCGCTAAATCGCCCGTCGCCTCGCCCATCGCGGGCGGCGCCGCTTTGGTCGCCTGGTTCATCGGCGAAGCCTAGCAGGCCGCCGCCGCCGGCGCACGGCCGGGCGCGGCGCTGTCCACCGCGGTCAGCCGCGGCCCGCGCCGAGCGGAATTTGGATCAGCGGGCCGGGACCTTCGCCGAGCTGGACGTCGCGGCCGCGTTCGATCGCTGCGCCGACGAAGGCCTTCGCCGCCGCGACCGCTTCGGCAAGGTCGGCGCCGAGCGCGATATGGGCGGCGATCGCGCTCGACAGCGTGCAGCCGGTGCCGTGCAGGTTGGCCGAAGCGAGCCGCGGAGCGGCGAAGCGGCGCACGCCCGCGGCGGTGACGAGCAGATCGACCGCTTCGTCGCCGGCGAGATGGCCGCCTTTCATCAGCACGGCGCGCGGCCCTAGCGCCAGCAGCGCGCGCCCTTGCGCGGCCATATCCGCTTCGCCCGCGGCGACGTCCTCGCCAAGCAGCGCCGCCGCCTCGGCGAGATTGGGCGTCAGGCAATCGATGAGCGGCAGCAGCCGCGCCCTGACCGCCGCGACAAACCCCGCCCCCGCGAGCGCGTCGCCGGAGGAAGCGACCATCACGGGGTCGTAGATGAGGAAGGGGCGCGTCGGGCGCGGAGAGGCTTGCGGCCCATCCCCCCGCCCCTCACCCAACCTCTCCCCGCCTGCGGGGAGAGGAGTGCACGGCGCCGTTCTTCCCCTCTCCCCGCCTGCGGGGAGAGGTTGGGTGAGGGGCTGGGCGGTTGGCCGCGAAGCCCGCAAGCATCCCGCCACCGCCTCGACAATCTCCGCGCTGCCCAGCATGCCGATCTTGATCGCCGCGACGTCGAAATCGGCCAACACCGCCTCGATCTGGGCGGCGACGATCTCCGGCGGCGGACAGTGGATCGCGCTGACGCCGCGCGTGTTCTGGACGGTGATCGCCGTGATCGCGCCGGCGCCGTGGACGCCAAGCGCGGCGAAGGTCTTGAGGTCGGCCTGGATCCCCGCCCCGCCGCCCGAGTCCGAGCCGGCGATCGTCAGCGCGATCGGCGTGCGCGCGGTCATGACGCACGCGTCGCGGCGATCCATTCGCGGGCGCGACCTTCCGGATCGGAATTGAGCGTGATGTCGGTGACGACCGAGACGATGTCGGCGCCGGCGGCGAGGCACGCCTTCGCCCGCTCGACGTTGAGCCCGCCGATGGCGACGAGCGGCAGCGCGCCGACGCGCTTCTTCCATTCGCCGACGCGGGCGAGGCCCTGCGGCGCGAAGGCCATCGCCTTGAGGATCGTCGGGAAGATCGGACCGAGCGCGACATAGTCCGGCTTCAGCGCCAACGCCCGCGCCAGTTCGGCGTCGTCGTGCGTGCTGACCCCGAGCTTCAGCCCGGCTTCGCGGATCGCGCCGACGTCGGCGCCTTCGTCGAGATCGCCCTGGCCGAGATGCACCCATGGCGCGCCGACCTCGATCGCGACGCGCCAATGGTCATTGACGACGAGGGTGGCGCCCGCTTCGCGGCAGATCGCCAGCGCGGACTTCGCCTCGGCGACGACCGCCGCTTCGTCCTTGTCCTTCATCCGCAACTGGATCAGCCGCGCGCCGACGCCGACCAGCCGCCGCGCCCAGTCGGCGGAATCGACGATCGGGTAGAAGGGATCGAGGGTCACAGTCCTGACGCCAGCGCCGCCATGCCGACCACCGGGGTCGACGGCTCGGCGAGGTCCTTCGGCTGCATCGGTCCAGCGCCGCGCGCGGCGACGCCCGCTGCGATCGCCTGGCGGAACGCCGCCGCCATCGCGACGGGATCGCCGGCCGTGCCGACTGCGGTGTTGAGCAGCACCGCGTCGTAACCGAGCTCCATCGCCGCGGCGGCGTGCGACGGCAGGCCGACGCCGGCGTCGACGATCAGCGGAACGTCGGGATGGCGCGCACGCAAGACGCGCAGTCCGAATGGATTGTTGAGCCCCCTGCCCGAGCCGATCGGCGCCCCCCACGGCATCAGCACCTGGCAGCCGGCCTCGAGCAGCCGATCGCAGACAATGAGATCCTCGGTCGTATAGGGGAAGACTGCGAAGCCGTCGTCGCTGAGGATGCGCGCCGCCTCGACCGTGCCGAACACGTCGGGGGCGAGCGTGCCCTTGTCGCCGATCACTTCGAGCTTGATCCACGCCGTGTCGAAGATCTCACGCGCCATCTGCGCCGTCGTCACCGCTTCCTTGACGGTATAGCAGCCGGCGGTGTTGGGCAGCACGCGCACGCCGAGCTCGCGGATGATGCGCCAGAACTCCTGACCCTCGCGGAACTGCGCCGACTCGCGCCGCACCGAGACCGTGACGACCTCGGCGCCGGCGGCGCGCACCGACTTCGCCATCACGTCGAGGGAGGGATATTTCGACGTGCCGAGCAGCAGCCGCGACTTCAGTTCGACGCCGTAGACCTTCATCGTTTTCGAGTCCTCGCTCCGCCCGTCGACCATTTTCCCGTTCAGCCGCCCTGGCGCGGCGCGACGATCTCGACCCGGTCGCCCTCGCGCAAAGCGGTCTCGCCGCGCTTACGCGCCGGCACGAACTCGCCGTTGAGCGCGGTCGCAACGCGCGCTTCGCCGTAATCGAGCTGAAGAAGCGCCGCCGCGAGCGTGTCAGCGGCGACCTCCTGCTCGACGCCGTTGACGAGGAGCCTCACCGCCCCTACTCCGCCGCGTCGACGTAGAGCTTGCCGCCGTGCTCGAGGAATTCGCGCGACTTCTCGGCCATGCCGGTCATCGCTGCGGCTTCGGCGCGCAAATCCTGCGTGATCTTCATCGCGCAGAACTTCGGCCCGCACATCGAGCAGAAATGCGCGACCTTGTGGCTGTCCTTGGGCAAGGTCTCGTCGTGGAACTTGCGCGCCGTGTCAGGATCGAGCGACAGGTTGAACTGATCGTCCCAGCGGAAGTCGAAGCGCGCGCGGCTCACCGCGTCGTCGCGGATGCGCGCCGCCGGATGGCCCTTGGCGAGATCGGCGGCGTGGGCGGCGATGCGATAAGTGACGACGCCGGTCTTGACGTCGTCGCGGTCGGGCAGGCCGAGATGCTCCTTCGGCGTGACGTAGCAGAGCATCGCCGTGCCAAACCAGCCGATCATCGCCGCGCCGATGCCCGACGTGATGTGGTCGTAGCCCGGCGCGATGTCGGTCGTCAGCGGGCCAAGCGTGTAGAACGGCGCCTCGCCGCAGACGGCGAGCTGCTTGTCCATATTGGCCTTGATCTTGTGCATCGGCACGTGGCCAGGGCCTTCGATCATCACCTGGCATCCCTTGTCCCAGGCGACCTTGGTCAGCTCGCCGAGCGTCTCCAGCTCGGCGAATTGCGCCGCGTCGTTGGCGTCGGCGTTCGAGCCGGGCCGCAAGCCGTCGCCGAGCGAGAACGCGACGTCGTATTTGCGCATGATGTCGCAAATGTCGCCGAAGCGCTCATAGAGGAAGCTCTCGCGATGGCCGGCGAGGCACCAGCGCGCCATGATCGAGCCGCCGCGCGAAACGATGCCGGTCACGCGCTTGGCGGTCAGCGGCACATAGGCGAGCCGCACGCCGGCGTGGATGGTGAAATAGTCGACGCCCTGCTCGGCCTGCTCGATCAGCGTGTCCTTGAACACTTCCCAATCGAGCTTGAGCGGATCTCCGTCGACCTTCTCCAGCGCCTGGTAGATCGGCACGGTGCCAATCGGAACCGGGGAATTGCGCACGATCCAGGAGCGGATGTTGTGAATGTTGCGTCCGGTCGAAAGGTCCATCACCGTGTCGGCGCCCCAGCGGATCGCCCACACCATCTTCTCGACTTCCTCGGCGACGCCGGAGCTGACCGCGCTGTTGCCGATGTTGGCGTTGACCTTGACCAGGAAGTTGCGGCCGATCGCCATCGGCTCGAGTTCGACGTGGTTGATGTTGGCGGGAATGATCGCCCGGCCGCGCGCGACTTCCGACCGCACGAACTCGGGCGTGACGAATTCGGGGATCGCCGCGCCGAAGCTCTCGCCGTCGGCGAGCCGTTCCTGGGCGCCGGCGACCGCCGCCTCGCGCGCCAGGTTCTCGCGATGGGCGACGTAGACCATCTCTTCGGTGATGATGCCGGCGCGGGCGAATTCGTACTGGGTGACGAGCTGGCCGGGCGCGCCGGCGCGCAACGTTCGCTTGGCCGGGCAATGCGGCGCGAGCCGCTCGGTCGAGACCGAGCCGTTGTCCTCCGGCTTGATCGCGCGGCCGGCGATGGCGGCGTAACCCCGCGCGCTGACCCAGGCTTCGCGCACCGGCGCAAGGCCGGCGGCGAGATCGACGCGCGCGTCGGCCTCGCTATAGGGCCCGGACGCGTCGTAGACGCGCACCGGCGGCTCGTTCGGGTCGGACAGCGCGATTTCGCGGAACGGCACGCGGATGTCAGCGTGGCCCTCGGGCGACGCGTAGACCTTGTGCGAGCCGCCGATAGGCCCGGTGGTGACGCTCTCTGGCGCCGCCGGCGCTTTGATCTTGGGGCGTTCATTCATGGCCTTACCTCCGCATTTCGTCCCGGATCGGCGGTGAGGGGCGGCGCGGCCAAGAGGTTCGGCGGGCCTCGTCCCTTCGCCGGCATGACCCGGATCAGGTTCAAAGGGTTCGGCGTTCGAAGCCGTCTCAGCCCCGCTTGGGGCGCCCCTCGAGAAGATGGAGGAAACTGGGACGAAGGGAGGCGACTGTCAATGGGCGCAGTCAACCGGCCTGCGAATCGCGGCGGTCCGCCGAATTGGCAAGGCTCAAATGGTCGCGGGATCGTCGTTCAGTTGCAGGCCCAGACCCGCCACGCGCAGCCGGCGCCGCAGCTCGAGACGGCGGCGGCGGTCGCTTGCTGGTAGGTCGGGTAGTTGAACGCGTCGCCCCACCCGCCGCGCCCGTCGGTGGCGAAGGCGATGCAGGTGTTGTGCTCCCAGGTCACCAGCAGGCAGCCTTTGCCGCACGCGTTGAGCGTGGCGTTCAGCGCAGTCGCCAAATGCGCCTGACCGTGCGCCTCGGTTGCGGCCCCGGTGACCGGATTGTAGGCGATCGCGCCCCAACCGGCGTTGGCCACGCCCGGAAGAAGCAGAGCGGCGCCCAGAACAACGGCCGAAATCGGTCTCATGTCGTTCCCCCCTCGTCGCCTCGCGGAGGGCGCTGGGCGCGGCCGCGGGCGCAATCATCCAATCACCGTCTTGACCTAGTGGTCAAGGCGTCGCGTTGGCGGGAGCGATTGGCGGTTGCGACGAAGCGCGCTAACGCGCGGTGAAGCCGCGGACGGCGAGTTTGGCGCTCGTCGCTGCGTCGATCTCGACGCCGGCGCGCTCAACGCGCGTCAGCCAGTCCGCGACCGTTCGGCCGCCGACCGTCAGGCGCGGCGCGATCTCGGCCAACGGCGCCAGGGCGAAGGCGCGCTCAGTCAGGCGCGGATGCGGGACCTTGAGGTTCGGCTCGTCGATCGTCGCCTCGCCGTAGGTCAGGATGTCGATGTCGATCAGCCGCGGCCCCCAGCGCTCGCGGCGCTCACGGCCGAGGCCGCGCTCGAGGTCGAGGCACAGCGCCAGCAGCGCGCGCGCCGGCAGCGTCGTCTCGACCAGCGCCGCCATGTTGAGGAAGTCCGGCTGGTCGAGCTTGCCCCACGGCGGCGTGCGATAGACCGATGACAGAGCGGTGAGAGTCACGCCCGACGCCGAGCCGAGCCGCGCCAGCGCTTCGACAAACGCGGCGGCGACGTCGCCGATATTGCCGCCCAAGCCCAGCGCGGCGACGACGCCCGCCTCAGCGCTCACGCGCAACCTCGATCTCGACCCCGACCGCCTTGAGCTGCTCGGCGATCGGCGGCGCGACCTTGGCGACCCGCACGCGCACCTGCTCGATGCGCGCGAACGCCTTGAGCAGCGCCTGCGCGACGTCGAGCGCCGCCGCTTCGACCAGCGTGCGCGGCGCGCCGCAGAAGGCCTGACGGGTGATCGCCGTCACCTTGCCGTAGTCGACCGTCGCCTTGAGGTCGTCGCCCGCGGCCGCCTCGACCAGATCGACGACGAGTTCGAGGTCGATCTCGAACATCTGCCCGTATTTGCGCTCGTGGGCGAAATGGCCATGGAAGGCGTGCAGTCTCAGGCGATCGACGAAGATTCTGCCGCGCTGGATCGCGCCGCCGTTCGTTCCGCTCATGGTCGGCCTTCCCCAATCGCTCGCCACATCTTCAGCGCTTGGACATGCGGCGCGACGTCGTGCACCCGCAGGACGTCGGCCCCAGCGGCGACGCCGGCGAGCCCCGCCGCGATCGAGCCGGCGAGACGGTCGGCGGCGACCGTCTGCCCGGTCACGCGGCCGATCGTCGACTTGCGCGAAACGCCGAGCAGAACTGGGCGTCCGAGCGCCTTCAGCGCGCCGAGCCGGCGCACGGCAATGAGATTCTGTTCCGGCGTCTTGCCGAAGCCGAAGCCGGGATCGACCCACAATTTGTCTTCGGCGACGCCGGCGGCCAGCGCGATGTCGATCGAGCGCGACAGGAATGCGAGCATGTCGGCGACGATGTCGATTGTCGGATCGACGGCGGCGCGATTGTGCATCAACACGGCGGCCGCGCCGGTCGCCGCGACGACGCGCGCCATGTCGGGGTCGCGCTGGAATCCCCAGACGTCGTTGACGATCGACGCGCCGGATTCGATCGCCGCCGCGGCGACGCTCGCCTTGTAAGTGTCGATCGAGATCGGCGTTGGGACGCCGGCCGCCAGCGCGGCGACGACCGGCAGGACGCGCGCCTTCTCCACGTCGGCGGAAACCGGCTCGGCGGTCGGTCGCGTCGATTCGCCGCCGACGTCGAGGATCGCCGCGCCCTCGTCGACGAGGCGCACGCCGTGGAAGACCGCCGCTTCGACGTCGGCGAAGCGGCCGCCGTCGGAGAACGAATCCGGCGTCACGTTGACGATGCCCATGACCAACGTCGGCCCGCCGAGCGTCAACGACTGTCCATGCGGCAGGTGGAGCGTCAAGGCGAAGCCCGGGTTGCGAGGCGGCGGCGACCTGGCGCGGGCGCGCCCGATCGTCGTTCCGCCGAACCCTATAGGGCAGAACCGGCGACCGCGCCACGCGCGACGATTAGCGCGCCTCTTCGTTCGCCCCCTCGCTCCGGCGGCTCCACAGCGCGCGGACACGGGCGAAAAGTTCGGCGGCCAGCTTCCTCGCGGCGGCGCGATACGGCGCGATCAGCCCGAGGGCGAAATGGTGGAAGACGAGCGCCTTGTCATAGACGACGGCGAACCACGGCAGGGTCATCAGCTTCGGCTTGGTCAAGTCGAAGATCGGCGCCAACAGACCGAAACCGATAATCTTGATCGCGGTGTAGCCGACCGCGCCGGCGACCACGTGCCCCATCGCCGCCACCAGCACGCAAAGAAAAGCGCCGCCCTCGGCGACCACGAACGGCACGCCGAACAGCAGCAACGCGACCCAGACGGGCAGCCGGTCGATGACGCGCCTCAGGGCGGCTCGAATCGCGGCCCAGTTGATCAGCGTCGCAAGGCGCTGCGCCCCCGCCGCCACCCGATCCCAGATCCAGGTCTCGAACAGAAACGCCAGTGCGAGCAAGAGCAGCAGCGCCCGCCGCAGATAATACCGACGATCCACGCAACCGCCCCGCGAATTCACGACGCCGTGAACTTGACCGGGATTTGCGGCGACATCAAGCCCGAGGAACGTCGCGACGCATTGATAAATTGTCACAATGCGCTCGCAGGCGAGCGCTCGTCCGGCCGCCGACGTCGACAAGCGGGAAAGCCCTGAGTCGCGAAGCCCGGCGTCAGGGCGGCTTTTCCTGTCTCTTGGAACGCCGCCCTGCATCGAAGGTTTTTTCCAGGCTTCGCGGGGTTCGCGCGCCGCGCCAAGCCCGTCGCGCCGAAGATCAGGCGAGGTCGAAGCGATCGGCGTTCATCACCTTGGTCCACGCTGCGACGAAGTCTTTGGCGAACTTCTCCTTCGCGTCGGCGCTGCCGTAAACTTCGGCGAGCGCCCGCAACTGCGAGTGCGAGCCGAAGATTAGGTCGACGCGAGTCGCGGTCCACTTGACCGCATTGGTCTTGCGATCACGCCCCTCGAACACGCCTTCCGCGCCGGCGACCGGCGCCCATAGCGTGCTCCCGTCAAGCAGGTTGACGAAGAAGTCGTTGGTCAGCGCCTCCGGCCGCGTGGTGAAGACGCCGTGCGAAGATTTCCCGGCGTTTGCGCCGAGGACCCGCAGTCCGCCGACCAGCGCCGTCATCTCCGGCGCGGTCAGCCTCAGCAATTGCGCGCGATCGGTCAGCAGCTCCTCGGCCGAGAGCCGCTGCTTGCCGCGGATATAGTTGCGGAACCCGTCGGCGGTCGGCTCGAGCGGCGCGAAGGAATGCGCGTCGGTCTCAGCCTGTGACGCGTCGGTGCGCCCAGGCGCGAAGGGAACCTTCAGCGCATGCCCGGCGGCGTTCGCCGCTTTCTCGATCGCCGCGCCGCCGGCGAGAACGATTAGGTCGGCGAGCGAAACCTTCTTGCCGCCCGACTGCGAAGCGTTGAATTCCTTCTGGATCGCTTCGAGCTTCGCCAGCGCCTTCGCCAGCTCGGCCGGCTGGTTGACCTCCCAATCCTTTTGCGGCGCGAGGCGGATGCGCGCGCCGTTGGCGCCGCCGCGCTTGTCGGAGCCGCGGAAGGTCGAGGCCGACGCCCAGGCGGTCGAGACGAGCTGCGACACCGTGAGGCCGGAAGCGAGGATCTTCGCCTTGAGGGCGGCGATCTCCGCGTCGCCGACCAGCGGATGATCGACGGCGGGGACTGGGTCCTGCCAGATCAGCGGTTCCTTCGGCACGAGCGGGCCGAGGTAGCGCGCGATCGGGCCCATGTCGCGGTGGGTCAGCTTGAACCAGGCGCGGGCGAACGCGTCGGCGAATTGATCGGGGCGCTCCAAGAACCGCCGCGAGATTTTTTCGTAGGCCGGGTCGAACCGCAGCGAGAGGTCGGTGGTCAGCATCGCCGGGGCGTGACGCTTGGACGGGTCGGCCGCATCCGGGATGGCGCCCGCTCCTGCGCCCCCTTTGGGCTTCCACTGCTGCGCGCCGGCGGGGCTCTTGGTCAGCTCCCACTCATAGCCGAACAGGTTCTCGAAGAAGTTGTTGCTCCACTTCGTCGGCGTCGTGGTCCAGGTGACCTCGAGGCCGCTGCCGATCGTGTCCCCGCCATTGCCGCTGCCGAAGCTGTTCTTCCAGCCCAGCCCCTGTTGTTCGATCGGCGCGCCCTCGGGCTCCGGGCCGACATACTTGCTCGGGTCGGCGGCGCCGTGGGTCTTGCCGAAGGTGTGCCCGCCGGCGATCAGCGCGACCGTCTCTTCGTCGTCCATCGCCATGCGCGCAAACGTCTCGCGGATGTCGCGCGCCGCGGCGACCGGGTCCGGATTGCCGTTCGGCCCTTCCGGATTGACGTAGATGAGACCCATTTGCACGGCGCCGAGGGGATTTTCGAGATTGCGTTCGCCGCTGTAGCGCTCGTCAGCCAGCCACTTGCCTTCGGGCCCCCAGTAGATGTCCATCTCGGGCTCCCAGGTGTCGACCCGCCCGCCGCCGAAGCCGAACGTCTTGAAGCCCATCGACTCGAGGGCGACGTTGCCGGCGAGAATCATGAGGTCGGCCCAGGAAATCTTGCTGCCGTATTTCTGCTTGATCGGCCACAGCAGCCGCCGCGCCTTGTCGAGGTTGACGTTGTCCGGCCAGCTGTTGAGCGGCGCAAAGCGCTGCTGACCGTCGCCCGCGCCGCCGCGGCCGTCGGCGATGCGGTACGTGCCGGCGCTATGCCACGCCATGCGAATGAACAAGCCGCCATAGTGGCCGAAGTCGGCCGGCCACCAGTCCTGCGAGTCGGTCATCAGGGCCTCGAGGTCCTTGATCACCGCGTTGAGGTCGAGGCTCTTGAACGCTTTGGCGTAGTCGAACGCCTCGCCCATCGGATTGGACAGCGCCGAATGCTGGTGCAGAACCTGAACGTCCAGCTGGTTCGGCCACCAGTCTCGATTCATCGGTCCGCGTCTCCCGTGAGGGAACGGGCACTTGCTCTCGCTGGTCATGTTCTCTCCGATCGTCTCTTGCTTCTTCGGGCTGTGACAGCCTGTGGCGACAGCGATACGACCGCCGGCTCAATCGGTCCAATCGATTGTTGTTCGATTTGTAATCGGCCTGGCCTATTGTGTAGGTTGATTGCATGAACCTGCGCGATCTCCAATATGTCGTCGCCGTCGCCGACCACGGTCACTTCGGCCGCGCCGCCGTGGCCTGCAACATCAGCCAACCGACGCTGAGCGGTCAGATCCTCAAGCTGGAGGCGGAACTCGGCGTGCGCATCTTCGAGCGCGAGGGCCGCACAGTCGCCGTCGCGGCGCGCGCCGAGCCAATCGTCGAGCACGCGCGGCGCGCGCTGGCGGCGGTCGCCGAAGTCGCCGCGGCGGCGCGCGGCGCGCGCGACCCGCTTGCGGGGCCGCTGAGGATCGGCGTCATTCCGACCGTCGGCCCGTATCTGCTGCCCTACGCGCTGCCGGCGTTGATCCGCGATTTGCCGCGGGCGCCGATCGCGATCGTCGAAGACCTCACGGCTCGGCTGTTGTCGCTGGTGCTCGAGCGCAAGATCGACGCGGCGGTGATCGCCACCGACCCCGGCGATCGCAAGCTCGAAACGTTGCCGCTGTACGAGGAGCCGTTCCTGTTCGTCGCCGCGCTCGACCATCCGCTGGCGGCGCGCGACAGGATTGCGCCCCACGACATCGACCCCGAAGCGCTGCTGCTGCTCGCCGACGGCCATTGCCTGCGCGATCAGGCGATCGCTTTGTGCGGACGCGGCGCCGGCGGACGCGCCGCTGGTTCCGACATCAGCGCGACCAGCCTCGAGACGTTGTTCCGACTCGCCGCCGCCGGCTATGGCGTGACGCTGGCGCCGCGGCTGGCGATCGAGAGCCGCGGCGGCGCCATCGCCGGCCTCGCCGCGCGCCCGATGGTCGATCGGACGATGAAGCGCGACGTGACGCTCGCCTTCCGCCGCGACTCGTCGCGGCGCGCCGCGCTCGCGCGCTTCGCCGCCAGCGTGCGCGCGGCGACGCCCGTTCTTCTGCGCGAAGCCGAGCCGCCCGCCGCGCCGGTCAGGGCGAAGGCCAAAGCCGTGCGTCGAAAGCGAAGGGCCTGATCGAGGCGACGGCGAGTCGGGCCGCATCGCGATGGGCGGGATTGACGAGGACGTTGGCGCTCTCGGGAACGATGGACGAGGGCGCGCGCAACAGCGCCAACCGGCCCGAGGCGAGCCAGGCGTCGCCGGCGGCGCGTGGATCGACTGGCGTCTCAGCGAGCGTCTCGGCGACAAGATCGCCCGCATCGATCGCCATCAGGACGTAGTCGTCCGGCAGCACCCGCCAATCGAGATCGAGATGGACTCGCACTTCGAGGACCGCCAGCGCCGCCGACTCGGCGGCGTAGACCATCGGCCGGCCGGGCGAATTCCACCGACCGCCGTAGACGCGCGCCCCTTCGCCGGAGAGATCGGCGAACGGACGACGGCAAACGCGCCAGACGCGCATCAGGCCGCGAGGCCGTGGTCGATCCTGCCGAGCAGACGCTCGACTTCGCGGCACCCCTCGCCGGTGTCGAGCAACGAGATGGGGCTCTGATCGCCGAGCGCCGCGGTCGGCCGCCTGAGCCAGACCGCCGCTTTCTCGCGCGAGCCGAACGTCTCTTCCGCGGCGGCGATGGCGCGCGCGAAACGGAGCACCCGATCCGATTGCTCAGGCGTCAGCACGCCGCTCTTGCGGCGATGACTTAGCGTCTTGCGCGGCAGCACGAAACGATCGATTTCGGCGAGGCTGGCGCGGCCGGAGTTGACAAGTTCGTCGACCGCCGCGACCGCGACGCCGCGACGCGTCGCCTCGATGGTCTCGCGGCTGTCCTTGGCGTCGATCTTCAGCATCGCGCCGGCGCGCAGGATGGCGGCGGTCATCGTCCGGCCTCCTCTTTGGCGATATGCCCATGATATAGCGGCATATCGCCAGACCGCCAAGGCCGAGCGATTCGCATTGTGGCGATGCGTCGCCGAGGAAACCGACAAACCGCCTGTGGAAACCGCAACCGCTTGTCACATCTGAAAAATTGGGCCTTCAAACCGGCGCCGGCGCAGGGCCGCGGCGATTCGCCGCCGCATTCCCGCCATTAAGGGTTGATTAACCCTCGACGGCGTTTCCGGTCGCGTACAGCGTTGTGGCAAGAGTCGGGTAAGGTTGATTCAACCTTCCCTTAATAGGCTTAACCCTAAGGGTCAGCCAAGGCGGCCCCCGACCGCTCATAAAGATTGGAGTCCCCGATGTCTGTTGCGTCCCTATCGCGTGTCTCTGTGGCGGTCGCCCTGGCCTTTGGCTTGGCGCTGAGCGCCTGCGCCCGCAATACGGCCGACGACGCCAACCTATCCGGCGCCTATGGCGGTCCGGCGAGCGGCCCCGGCAGCATCCAGGAGTTCACCGCCAGCGTCGGCGACCGGGTGTTCTTCGACACCGACGTGACCGATCTCAACGCAGCCGACCAAGCGACTCTCGACAAGCAGGCGGCGTGGCTCAACCAGTACAATCGCTACACCTTCACCATCGAAGGCCACGCCGACGAACGCGGCACGCGCGAATACAACTTCGCCCTCGGCTCCCGCCGCGCCGAAGCGGCCAAGGACTATCTGATCGCCAAGGGCGTCGCCGCGTCGCGCATCAAGACGATCAGCTATGGCAAGGAGCGGCCGGTGGCGGTCTGCAACGACATCTCATGCTGGTCGCAGAACCGCCGCGCCGTCACCGTTCTCGCCGGCGCCGCGGGAAGCTGAAAATCAAAACACGCCGCGGGACGGCCAAATCTTCGCCTCACTTTTGGCCGTCCGCTCCCTATGCTATCGGAGGTCCGGCGCGCATCCGGCGGCTGCCGGTTGGCCCCCCGATAGAGGTTTGACGTGGTGACGCCCCTTTTCCGCCTTAGCTGCGCCTGCGTGGTTTTATCCTGCGTCGGCGCGAGCGGCGCCTGGGCCTTCGACCTCAATCCGTTCCACCTCGCTTCGCCGGCCCAGCCGGCGCAATCGGCGCCGCCGGGGGTGATCCCCGGCGTCGGCCTCGACGGCGATCCCAACGATCCCGCTCAGATGGTGGTCAAGCTCGACCGGCTCGAGAACGACCTCAGACAGGCCAACGGCCGCATCGAACAGCTCGAGAACCAGCAGCGCTTGCTGCAGGATCAGCTCCGGCGCTTCCAGCAGGACGTCGAATACCGTCTCGGCGGCGCGGCCGCGCCTGCGACCGGCGCCGCCCCCCACGCTTCCGCCGCGCCGGCCGGCTTGGCGCCGCCGGTCGTCGCCGCCGCCCCTGGGGCCGACTTGGTCCCCGGCGCCAAGCCGCGTCGCGGCGACGCTTTCGACCCCAACGCCAACCCCAACGCCCCGGGCGCGCCGCGCCCGCTCGGCTCGACTCCGCCGAGCGCGCCGCTGACCGCCGGCGCGCCGCTCGACATCGGCGGCAGGCCCGCCGCAGCGACGCCCGCCGGGCCGCTCGCCGCGCCGTCGGGACCGATCGTCGCCGACGTCGCGCCGGCCAACGTCCCCGGAGCGCCGACCGTCACCGGCGCCGGAATCGATTTCGCCGATGCGCCGAAGCAGCAGTTCAACGCTGCGGTCGACGCCTATCGCGCCGGCCAGTACGCCCAGGCGGAGGAGCAGTTCAAAGCCTTCCTCGCCGCCAACGGCACGCATCGCTTGGCGCCCGACGCGATCTTCTATCTCGGCGAAACCTACTTCCAGCGGTCGCGGCCGCGCGAGGCGGCGGAGCAATATCTCAAGCTCTCCACCGACTTCAGCAAGTCGTCGCGCGCGCCCGAGGGCCTGCTGCGGCTTGGCCAGTCGCTCGCCATGCTCGGCAGCAACGATCAGGCCTGCGCGACGTTCGCCGAAGTCGGCAAGCGCTATCCGACCGCCGCGCCGCCGATCAAGAAGTCGGCTGAACGCGAAATGCAGAAGGATCATTGTTGAGCCGCGAGCCTGCGCTCGCCGCGCCGACGATCGACGCGCTTCTCGCGCCGCTGGCCGCTTTCGACGCGGCGTTGTTGGCCGTTTCAGGCGGCCCGGATTCGACCGCGCTGCTCGCCATGGCGGTCGAGTGGGCGCGACGTGCGCCGCGAACGCCGAGGCTCGCGGCGGCGACCGTCGATCACGGCCTGCGCAAGGAGAGCGCCGACGAAGCGGCCGCGGTTGGGACCTTGTGCACGAGGCTCGGCGTTCCGCATCGCGTTCTCTTGTGGCAAGGCGACAAGCCGACGTCCCGCATTCAGGAACGCGCGCGCGCGGCGCGCTACGCCCTTCTTGGGGCGCATGCGCGCGAGATCGGCGCTCGGGCGATCGTCACCGCTCATCATCTCGACGACCAGGCCGAGACCGCGCTGTTTCGCTTGCTGCGCGGCTCCGGCGTCGGCGGTTTGCGGGCGATGGCGGCGAGCGTCGACCTCGACGGCGTCGCGCTGCTGCGACCCCTGCTCGGCGTCGCCAAGCGCGACCTCGTCGCCTGTTGCGAAGCGCGCGGTCTTGTCTATGTGCGCGACCCCGCCAACGATGATCCGCGTTACGCGCGAACGCGCATGCGCCAGCTCGCCGCGGGCCTCGCAGCGGAAGGGCTCGACGCTGCGGCCCTGGCGCGGCTGGCGCGCCGCGCCGGCCAGATCGAGGACGCGCTTGCACGCCAGACCGACGCCGCCGCCCTGCGCCTCGGGCTCGGCGCCGGTTCAAGCTGCGACGCGGGCGCGCTGCTCGCCGAGCCGACCGAGATCGTCCAACGGCTGCTCGCCGCGGCGATCGCCGACGTCGGCGGACGCACGCCCAGCCGCGTCGGTCTCGGCAAGGTCGAGGCGCTGACACAGCAACTCGCGCGCGCCTACGCCGCCGGCGCGCCGTTCAGCGCCAACGTGGCAGGCGCGCGCGTCCGTCTGGCGCGCGGCGCCTTGCGGGTCGCGCCCGAACCGCCGAGGCGATCGGCGACTCAGCCGCGCGTGCGCGGCTGAGCGTAACGATGTGCGTTCAGATCGCCGACGCTGGCGCCGGCTCGCGCCGCGTCGCCACGGTTTCGCGCGGCTCCTCTGCTGCGCGCTTCTCGCCCGGTTGCGACGAGGCCGGCAGTTGCAGCACCGTCGCCGTCTGCCCGGGCGTCAGGTCGGTCAACATGACCAGCCGGCCGTCGGGGAATTCGAGCGCGTCGTGGTGGGAATAAGGCTGGTCGAGATTAACCTGGCGGAATCGCGCAACGCCCGCGGCGATCTTCACCCGGCGCGGCAACAGGCCGGTCGGATCGGCGAACACGACTTCGCCGTCGAACGCCAGTTCCGAGCCCGGCCGCAGGCAGATTGCGACATCGGGCGCGCCGATCTCGGTGAACCCGCGAGTTCCGGAATGGCGGAATTCGGTCGTCACCAATCGATCGCCGACCTTGGCGGGCGCAGAAGCGACATGCTGCAAGCTGTAGTCACACATGGTCCCGTCTCCTTGCGTGAGTGCCGGAGCGCCTTCGGCTGGCCGAGCGAAATTGGACGGCCGACGGTCGGTCCGCGGCCAAGTTTCCGATCACATTGCAAAACGCCGTGAACGGCTTCCCCGCCGCGACCCGTCGGTCGCCGCGCGAAGCCGGGGCGGAGATTTGCGTCGCGCCGAGCCCTGGCTAGCCTCAGGCTAAAGTGGGACATTGGCGAAGGTATGGTGAAGGCTGAGGAATTAATGTGCGCGACGGCGCGAAAATTCTGGGCGCGGCGGCGCGTCGCTCACCACATGTCGAGCGCGACGCGCGCTTCGTCGGACATGCGGCTCTGATCCCACGGCGGCTCGAACACCATGTTGACCTTGACGCCGGAGACGCCCGGCACCGTGCCGACGGCGTTCTCGACCCAAGTCGGCATTTCGCCGGCGACCGGACAGGCCGGCGCAGTCAACGTCATCTCGATCGTCACCATGCGCGCGTCGTCGATGTCGACGTTATAGATCAGACCGAGCTCGTAAATGTCGGCCGGAATCTCCGGGTCGTAGACGCTCTTCAGCGCCTGCACGATCAGGGCGGTCAGAGCGTCGAGCTCTTCCTGCCCCATGACCGAAGGCGGCTTGGTCTGCAGCAGACCATGAGGCTCGGGCGTTGCGTCGGTCCGGGCGTCGGACATCGTCTCGTCTCCTCAACCGAAGAGTTTGTGCGCGCGCGTCAGCGCGTCGGCGAGCGCGTCGACTTCGGCGCGCGTGTTGTAGAGCGCGAACGACGCGCGGCAGGTCGACGTCACGCCGAAACGCTGCAGCAGCGGCATCGCACAGTGGGTGCCGGCGCGCACCGCGACGCCGGCGCGATCGATCACCGTCGCGACGTCGTGGGCGTGGGCGTTGTCCATGGTGAAGGAGACGATCGGCCCCTTCCCCGGCGCGGCGCCGATGATGCGCAGCGAATTCATCGCGCCGAGCCGCTCCTGAGCGTATGCGCGCAAGCTCTCCTCGTGGGCGCGGATCCGCGCCCGGCCGATCGCCTCGACATAGTCGATCGCGGCGGCGAGGCCGATCGCCTGGACGATCGGCGGCGTGCCGGCCTCGAAGCGGTGCGGCGGCGGGTTGTAGGTGACGGCGTCGCGCGTCACCGTGTCGATCATCTCGCCGCCGCCGTTGAACGGCGGCAGCGACTCGAGCAGCGCCCGCTTGCCGTAGAGCACGCCGATCCCGGTCGGGCCGTAAACCTTATGGCCGGTGAAGGCGTAAAAGTCGGCGTCGAGATCGCGAACGTCGACGTCGAGATGGACCGCGCCCTGCGAACCGTCGATGAGCACCGGCACGCCGCGCGCATGCGCGATGCGGACGATCTCCTTGATTGGCGGCGTCGTGCCGAGCACGTTCGACATCTGGGTGACGGCGACGATCTTGGTGCGGGGCGTGAGCGCGCGCTCGAAAGCTTCGAGCGAGAACGCGCCGTCGTCGTCGACGTCGACCCACTTGAGGACCGCGCCCTTGCGCTCGCGATGGAAATGCCAGGGCACGATGTTGGAATGGTGCTCCATCACGGTGAGCACGATCTCGTCGCCGGCGCCGATGTGCTGGAGCCCGAAGCTCGCCGCGGCGAGATTGATCGCCTCCGACGCCGAGCGGGTGAAGACGATCTCGTCGCTCGAAGCGGCGTTGAGGAAGCTCCGCACGCGCTCGCGCGCCGCCTCATAGGCCTCGGTGGCGGCATTGGCGAGATAATGCAGGCCGCGATGGACGTTGGCGTATTCGTGCTCGTAGGCGTGGACCATCCGCGCGATCACCGCGCGCGGCTTCTGCGCCGAGGCGGCGTTGTCGAGATAGACCAGCGGCTTGCCGTAGGGACGCTCCGACAGGATCGGAAAGTCGGCGCGGATCGCCTCCACGTCGTAGGGCGCCGTGGGCGTCGCGTGAATCGTCATAACTGCCTCCCTCGCCCGCGTCGAGCGAGCCAATCGCGCGTCAGCGTCAGCAGCGCCTCGGCGAGCTCGGCGTCGGCGACGCGGCTGATCGCTTCGGCGCCGAACGCCTCGAGCAGCATCGCCTCGGCTTCCGCCCGCGGCAGGCCGCGCGCCTGCAGATAGAACAGCTGCTCGGGATCGAGCGCGCCGATCGTTGCCCCGTGGCCACAGACGACGTCGTCGGCGAAGATCTCGAGCTCGGGCTTGGCGTTCATCGTCGCTTCGGGCGACAGCAGGATCGCCTGCGACTTCATCGCCCCATCGGTCTTCTGCGCCCCCGGCTGGACGATCACCTTGCCCTGGAACACGCCGGTCGCCTCCTCGGCGACGATGTGGCGGTAGAACTCGCGGCTCTCGCCGCGCCGCGCGGCGTGCACCACCTCGAGCGTCGTGTCGGCGTGGCGGCGTCCGTCGAGCAGGCCGAGGCCGGCCAGGCCGATGCGCGCCCCCTCGCCGACGAGGCGGGCGAAGATCTGCCGGCGCACCAGCGCGCCGCCGGCGACAAAGCTGAACGCGTCGAGCGCCGCGCGCTCGCAAAGCCGCACGACCTCGCTCTCGACATGCAGGCCCGGCTCGTCTTCGATCGACGCGACATGGGCGAGCGCGCCGCCGGCCGCGACGTCGATCGACGTCGAGGCGTGCCGCTGCATCTCGGGCCCCGCGCCGACGAAGCGTTCGACGAAAGCGGCGCTCGCGTCGGCGCCGATTTCGATCGCGAGACACGAATAGACCGCGCGCGGGCCCTCGCCGGCAAAGCAATGGACGATCTCGATCGCCGGCGGCTTCGCGCCCGGCGCGACGGTCGCCGCGACGCCGGTCGACGCCAGCGCGAGGTTGAGCGCCAACATCGGGTCGTCGGGGAAAATCGCCGACGAAGCGGGCGGCGGCGCGAGCGCGACGCCGACCGGCGGGGCGTCAGAGAGCGCAGCGACGAAGACGCCGTTGATGAGCACGAGCCGCGCCGGGGCCAGGCGCGGCAGCTTGGCGAGGCGGCCCTTGGCCGCGGCGATCGCCGCTTCGTCGGGCGGCGCGGCAAGCGGCGCGGCTTTCGCCAGCGCGACGCGCAGATCGGTGTAGTGCCAGGACTCGACCCGCCGGGTCGGCAGGCCCGCCGACTCGAAGCGGCGGAACGCCGCGGCGCGCGCGGGCGAAGCCGCCGCGCCGGGCGAGGCGCGGAACTGCTCGGCGAGGCCGAGCTCGGCGACGGTTCGGGCGATGGCGGGCGCGGCGGTCATGGGTTCGGTCACGCGGCTTCGGTGGCGTAGTCGCGATAGCCGTTGCGCTCGAGCTCGAACGCGAGCTCGGGGCCGCCGCTCTTGACGATGCGGCCCCGCGCCATGACGTGGACGACGTCGGGCGTGATGTGCTCGAGCAGGCGCTGATAGTGGGTGATGACCAGGAACGACCGATCGGGGCCGCGTAGCGCGTTGACGCCGTCGGCGACGATGCGCAGCGCGTCGATGTCGAGGCCGGAATCGGTCTCGTCGAGCACGCCCAGTCGCGGCGCCAGCAGCGTCATTTGCAGAATCTCCATGCGCTTCTTCTCGCCGCCGGAAAAGCCGACATTGAGCGGACGCTTGAGCATTTCCGGATCGACTTTCAGACTCTGCGCCGCGCCGCGCACGACGCGCATGAATTCGGGCGTCGTCAGGTCGGCTTGGCCGCGCGCGCGCCGCTGCGCGTTGAGCGCCGCCTTGAGGAAGGTCATCGTCGCCACGCCCGGGATCTCGATCGGATATTGAAAGGCGAGAAAGACGCCCTTGGCGGCGCGCACGTCTGGCGCGAGAGCGAGGATGTTCTCGCCGTCGAGCAGCACTTCGCCCGAGGTCACCTCATAGTCCGGCTTGCCGGAGATGACGTAGGACAGCGTCGACTTGCCGGAGCCGTTCGGCCCCATGATCGCCGCCACCTCGCCGGTCTTCACCGTGAGGGTCAGGCCGTCGAGGATCGCCTTGCCCTTGATCGAGGCGCTGAGATTCTTGACTTCCAACATGAATTCGGTTGCTCACTCTTTGCCGTCGAAATAGTCAACAGCGCCTTTAGCCCGGCCGACGGAACGGTCGCCGCCGGCGGGCCCGTTGATGACAGGCTTCACCCCACGCTCCCCTCGAGCGAGATCGCGATCAGCTTCTGCGCCTCGACCGCGAACTCCATCGGCAGTTGCTGCAGCACGTCGCGCACGAAGCCGTTGACGATCAGCGCCGTCGCCTCCTCGCCCGACAGGCCGCGCTGCAGGCAGTAGAAGAGCTGGTCGTCGGAAATCTTCGAGGTCGTCGCCTCGTGCTCGAACACGGCCGACGAATTCTTCGCTTCGACGTAGGGCACGGTGTGGGCGCCGCATTCGCTGCCGATCAGCAGCGAATCGCAATTGGTGAAATTGCGCGCGCCGGTCGCACGGCGATGCGCCGACACCTGGCCACGATAGGTGTTCTGCGATCGTCCGGCCGAAATGCCCTTGGAGATGATCCGGCTGGTCGTGTTCTTGCCGAGGTGGATCATCTTGGTGCCGCTGTCGACCTGCTGGCGGCCGTTGGAGATGGCGATCGAGTAGAATTCGCCGCGCGAGGAATCGCCGCGCAGGATGCACGACGGATATTTCCAGGTGATCGCCGAACCGGTTTCGACCTGGGTCCACGAGATCTTCGAACGCGGGCCGCGGCAGTCGCCGCGCTTGGTGACGAAATTGTAGATGCCGCCCTTGCCGTCGGCGTCGCCGGGGTACCAGTTCTGCACCGTCGAATACTTGATCTCGGCGTCGTCGAGCGCGACGAGCTCGACCACCGCGGCGTGAAGCTGGTTCTCGTCGCGCTTGGGCGCCGTGCAGCCTTCGAGATAGCTGACGTAGGCGCCCTTGTCGGCGATGATCAGCGTGCGCTCGAACTGGCCGGTGTTCCTCTCGTTGATGCGGAAGTAGGTCGACAGCTCCATCGGGCAGCGCACGCCCGGCGGCACGTAGACGAACGAGCCGTCGGAGAACACCGCCGAGTTCAGCGTCGCGTAGAAATTGTCGGTCGACGGCACGACCGAGCCGAGATACTGGCGCACCAGTTCGCCGTGCTCGCGCACCGCCTCCGAGAACGAGCAGAAGATCACCCCCGCCTTGGCGAGCTCGGCCTTGAAGGTGGTGGCGACCGAAACCGAGTCGAAAACGGCGTCGACCGCGACCTGCGTCCGCTCGACGCCGGCGAGGATCTCCTGTTCGACCAGCGGAATGCCGAGTTTGGCGTAAGTGCGCAGCAGCTCGGGATCGACCTCGTCGAGCGACTTCGGCCCCGCGGACGACTTCGGCGCCGAGTAATAGTAGAGGTCCTGGAAATCGATCTCGGGGAACTCGACCCGCGCCCAGCGCGGCGGAATCATCGTCAGCCAGCGCCGATAGGCGTCGAGGCGCCAATCGAGCAGCCATTGCGGCTCGCCCTTTTTGGCCGAGATGAAGCGGACGACGTCCTCGTTAAGGCCCTTGGGGGCCTTGTCGGACTCAATGTCGGAGACGAAGCCGTATTTATAAGCCTCGGCTTCGATCGAACGGACGCGGTCGACGGTCTCCTGGACTGCCGCCATTGGACTTCTCCTCGCCTAGACGGTTTCAAGGACCGTCGGTGGGGGGTCAAGAATGCTGTGCGAACGACCGCCTTCTCATGTCACGGCGCCGCACGATGGCAGACCGCCTCTATATTGTGTCCGTCGGGGTCGATTGCAAACGCCCCGTAATAGTTCGGATGGTAGTGGGGGCGCAAGCCCGGCGCGCCGTTGTTCTTTCCCCCGGCGGCGAGCGCGGAGGCGTGGAAAGCGTCGACCTCGGCCCGGTTTCTCGCGGTAAAGGCGATGTGGAGAGGCGAGACGGGCGGTTCGCCTTGGCTCAGCCATAGCGACGGTTTGCCGCCCCTGCCGAGGCCGACGCCATAGGGCCCCTCCATCGCCACGCCGACGCCGAGCGGCGCCAGCGCCGCCAGATAGAACTTCCGGCTGGCTTCCACGTCCCTGACGCGGAATCCGATATGATCGAACATCGCCGTCCCTCCTGCGGGCCCATCGCGGTCCGCTGCGAACCCTCGGCCGCCGGGACCGCGCAGCGGCCGTTTTGCCGGCGGCGCGGCGCTCACAAGAGAAGCAGTAGCGCCGACATTGTCAGAAACGATAGCCCCGTCGCCATCACCACGCTCGCGGCGCAGACGCGCTCCTGGCCGTATTGGCGGCCGAGCAGCGGGAAAATGCTGAGCGTCGGCGAGCTGGCGAAGATCAGCATCGACTTGCGCAGATCGGGATCGAGCGCTGGCGCCAACGCCAGTTGCGCCGCAAACACCGCGGCGGGGAGCAAAAGGAGCTTGCCGGCGACGATCCGTGCGGCGTCGCGCGTCACGCCGCCGACCTGCAACCCGACCAGCATGCCGCCGACGACGAACAGCGCCACCGCGCTGGAGGCCATGGCGAGCATATTGACCGCGCGGGCGAGCGGGACCGGCAACGGGACCCCGGCGAACGAGGTCACCGCGCCGAGCACGATGGCAATGATCAACGGGTTACGGGCGAGTTTCCCGACGAGACGACGCGGACCCGCGGAAGTCTTCTTGCCGGCGCGGCGGCCGCTTTCGGCCAACGCCAGCGCAAGCGGCATGACAATGAGGTTCTCGACGACCATCGTCAACGCCACGGCGACGGTCGCCCGCGGACCGACGAACAACAGGGCGACCGGATAGCCGACAAAGCCGGTGTTCGAGCACGACGACCCGAGCGCCTGGATGGCGTCTCGGGCGCGGTCGCCCGGCTTGAGCGCGTGGGCGAGCGCAAACATTGCGGCGAAGACGGCGAGCGAACCGACAATGTAGGCGGCGAGGTAACGCGCGTTGGCGATCTCGGCGAAGGGGCGTTGCGCCAGCGAATTGAAGATCAGCGCGGGCAACGCGAAGCGAATGACAAAGGTCCCCAGCGCCTGGATGTCGGCGGCGGTTGTCGCCCCGATCCGCATCGCGGCGAAGCCCAGCGCAATCAGGATGAAGATCGGCAGGGTGACGGAAAGGACTTCGAGCATGCGGGCTTTGTCTTGGCGGGCGTCGCGTTTGGGCCGCGTCGCGCCCTTCACGCGGACCGCATAGTCGGCTTCGCCGGTCAAAGCGAGTCGCGGCGGCGTGTAAAAGCGACGACTTCCCCGCGGTTTGCCGCGCCGAAGCCCAGCGGGGCGCGCGCCGAAGAACGTTATTCGCCGCCGCGGACGAGAGAGTCCTCGATTTCGCTGCGGCAATTCGGCGCGTCGACGGGAAAAGCCGGCGGCGGCGCGCCGTCGGTCATGTCGGTTCGGGCGAATATTCGCCGCGCAGCCGACAGACGATCTTGCGCAGGTCGAGGTGCGCCATGTTCGGCTCCGGGTCTCCGGTGAAAGCGGGGCGCGCCGAATCGTCGCGATAATCGGAGAATTTCATCCGCATCGGCGTCGCGATCGCCTCGCCGAAAGCGATCGCCTCGCGGTCGGCGATCGAGGAGAGGAAGGCGATCGTGCTGGCCGAAGAGACGCCCACCGCCGAACGGACGATCGCCTTGTCCGTCTCGTTGGAGAGGCGCATGGCGAACATCGTCGAGCATTGCGACAGAACGGTCGCGTCGAGTTCGGACGGGCGCTGAGTGACGATGCCGAGCGAGACGCCGTATTTGCGCCCTTCCTTGGCGATGCGGCCGATCGCCGTGCGGGTCGGGCCGAAGGCCTGCGACTGATCTGTCGGGATGTAGCGGTGCGCCTCTTCGCAGACGACCGCGATCTCGTAGGCGCCGTCGCTCCACAGCGCGATCTCGAAGGCCATGCGCGCCAGCACCGACACCAGCGAATTGACGACCTCGTTGGGCAGGCCGGCGAGCTGGACAATCGTGACCGGCTGGCCCGCCTTGGGCAGCCGGAAGATGCGGGCGATCACCTTGGCCATGTTGTCTTCGACGACGACGCGGCCGAACATGAACTTGAACCGCGGGTCACGGCTCAGCGTTTCCAGCCGGTACTTCAGCGCCCTGAGGTCGGAGCGCGGATAGCGCTGGTCGAGCTTGCCGAGCCAATCGTCGATGATGTGGACCATGTCGGCGACGCGATACGGCACCGGCGTATCGGCGCTGATCCAGCCGCTATCGGTCGGGTTGGCGCGACGCAGCGGACTGGCGGCGATCATCGACGCGGAACTGGCGATGAATTGCGCTTTGGCAGTCTTGATCGCGTCGTACAGCGCGTCGAGTTCGTCGGAATTCGCCTTGCGGCCGCTGTAGATGATGTCGGCGATCTCCTCGAACCGGAACATCCAGTACGGCAGCTCGAGGTTGTCAGAGGTGAGCACCACCGATTCCTTGGGAAAGTGGCGCGCGTATTCGTTGTGCGGATCGATGATCAGCGTGCGCAACTTCGGCCGCTGCGACAGGCACTTCTTGATCAGCATTGACACCGCGGTCGTCTTGCCGACGCCGGTCGAGCCGATCACCGCGAAATGGCGGGTGACGAGCTCGTCGACGCTGACCGCGGCCGTCAGATTGGCGTTCTGGGTCAGCGTGCCAATGACGACGCCATCGGCGCCGCGAAAGGCGTAGATCGCCTTGAGATCGTCGGCGCGGATGCGATGGGCGACGGCGCCGAGCGCGGGATAGGAGCGTATGCCGCGGAAGAACCGCGGCGCGCCGTCGTCGTCATCGACGATCTCGCCGCTCAGCTCCACCTTCACGTAAGCGACGTTGGCGGCGGTTTCGTTCCAACGTCGGTCGATGGTCGACAGTTCGCAGACCACGCCCACCAGGCGCGCCTGCTGATGGACAATGGAGATGAGATGGCCGACCGACCAATGGTCGCCAATCTCGCTCGGCGACAATTCGCAGGCGATCACGCCTTCGGCGCCGTTGAGCGAGACCAAGCGACCGATGGCGCGGTCGCCGCTGTGCTCGCGCCGCTCACGCAATGGCGCAACGACGCCGTGCATCGGCGATACGTCGAGTCTCATAATTTGCCCCGTCGTCGCCGCGGCGTAATGTCGCGGACTTGGCGAATTAGAGGGGCCAGTGTGTAAACAAAAGCTTTCCGCAGCGTTACACGGACGGCTCAACTCGCCGCGCGGACCTCGGGATCGCCCCCGAGCAGGCGGGCAAATTGCCGCAGGCGGGTCTGCAGCCGGTCGCTGTTAAGCGCGGCGAGGTCGCTTGGCAGGGTCAGAACGACGTGGCCCCGCTGCACCGCCATCGGGGCGCGCGGCAGCACGCCGGGCATCGCCGCCGAGACGATGTAGGCGACGCGCATCGCCGAGCCGAGCAACCGGGCCCGATCGAGCTGGCGCGGCGAGACGAGCGAGCGCGCGTGGGGGCTCACCTCCTGGTCGCCCGAAATGTGGCGATAGGAGGCGGCGAGGGCGAGATAGGCGCGCGACGGGTGATCGAGGCCGACGAAGGCGGCGTTGGCGACGAGGTCGTAAGACTGTTCGCCGCGATAGTCGGGATGGGCGCGCCAGGCGATGTCGGACAGCAGGCAGGCTGCGTGGCGCAGCCGCGTCTCCTCCGGCGTCTCCTCGAGATGGGACGCGCCGAGAAACTGGCTCGTCCAATGGAAGAGTTCCTCGGCGTGGCCGGGGCTGCGCGAGCGCAGCAGGTTGAACTGGCGCGCGGCGGTGATGAGCGGATCCTGCGCCTGCTCCTCGGGTGAAAGGCCCTCGAACAGCAGGCCCTCGCGCACTCCGAGCGCCGAGATGACGATCTCCTTCGGGGGCGAGCGGCGGATGATCTCCTCGAGCACCGCCGCGCCATAGGCGAGCAGCGGCCGGCGGGCGGCCGACACCGTCTCGATCGACGTCAGCGCCTCGGTCTCGATGCGCTCGACCAGCTTGACGAATTCCAACGCGTCGCGCGTCGGAATGACGTAATTGTGCATCACGCGCATCGGGTATTGGCGCTGGCTCATGTGCAGGCGCGCCAGCGCGCGCCAGGTGCCGCCGACGGCGTAGAACGTCCGGCCGGCGAGGCTATCGAGCGCCTTCACCTTCAGCAGCGCGTCGCGGGCGATCTTGGCCGCCTTTTTCGGCGAGCGATCGGAAAGCTCGAGCAGCGACAGGCCGCCGATCGGCAGGGTGACGCCGCGCCCGACTTTGCCGCCGGCGACGTCGGCAAGCTCGAGCGAGCCGCCGCCGAGGTCGCCGACGACGCCGTCGGCGGCCCAGATCGACGACGCCACGCCGAGGCCGGAGAGTTGCGCCTCGCGCGGACCGGCGAGCAAATCGATCTCGCAGCCGATCGCCCGCTCCGCCAGTTCGAGGAACTGCGGCCCGTTGGCGGCGTCGCGCACCGCCGCCGTCGCCACCGCGCGCAGGTTGGCGACGCCCATCGTCCGGCACAGGACGCGAAAGCGCTGCAGCGCCCCCAGCGCCTTGGCCGTCGCGTCTTCGGACAGGAAGCCGGTCGTGGCGACGCCGCGACCGAGCCCGCACAGCACCTTCTCGTTGAAGATCGGGGTGAGCGCTCGGCTGAGCGATTCATAGGCGACGAGGCGGACCGAGTTCGACCCGATGTCGACGATCGCCACGGGCTCGCCCGGCAACCGCCCTCTTGCTTCCAACCCCGACATTCAATCCTTCCTGCGGCTCGGCCCGCCCTCGGCCGCTCGCGGCCGGCTTGGGCGCCTTTGCGCTTCAGTCGCGCAACTTGCGATAGGCGAGCGCGCCCGGACGCGACTCGGCAAGCGACCGGCCGCGCCCGGACAGGCTCGGATGGGTGAGAAAATACTTGTGACTGTTGAACGGCTCCTCGCCTTCAACCGGGGCGATCCTGACGCTCGAACCGTCCGGCAGCACGCGGAAACTCTGCTCGTTGTCGAGCAGGTTGGCCTCCATGATCTGGTTGAGGACATGCTCGTGGACGGTGGGATTGAGCAGCGGCGCCAGCGCTTCGACGCGGCGATCGAGGTTGCGCTGCATCAGGTCGGCCGAGGAAATATAGACGTGCGCTTCGCGGCTCGGCAGGCCGTGACCGCCGCCGAACGCATAGATGCGCGCGTGCTCGAGGAAGCGGCCGACGATCGACTTAACGCGAATGTTGTCGGAGAGGCCCGGCACGCCCGGCCGCAGGCAACAGATGCCGCGAACGACGAAGTCGATCTCGACCCCGGCGCGGCTCGCCGCATAGAGCGCGTCGATGATTTCGGAATCGACCAGCGCGTTGCATTTGCCCCAGATCGCCGCCGGCTTGCCCGCCTTGGCGAATTCGATCTCCTCGGCGATGTGACGCAGCAGCTTCTTCTTGAGCGTGAACGGCGAGATCGCCAGCAGCTCGAGCCCGTCCGGCTCGGCGTAGCCGGTGATGAAGTTGAACACTCGCGCGACGTCGCGCCCGATCGCCGCATCGGCGGTGAACAGCGATATGTCGGTGTAGATGCGCGCGGTGACCGGGTGATAATTGCCGGTGCCGAGATGGCAATAGGTGACGAGCGAACCCGCTTCGCGCCGCACCACCATCGACAGCTTGGCGTGCGTCTTCAGCTCGATGAAACCGAACACGACCTGTGCGCCGGCGCGCTCGAGGTCGCGCGCCCAGCGGATGTTGGCTTCCTCGTCGAAACGCGCCTTCAGCTCGATCAGCGCGGTGACCGACTTGCCTGCTTCCGCCGCTTCGATCAGCGCGCGGACGATCGGACTGTCGGCCGAGGTGCGATAGAGCGTCTGCTTGATCGCCACGACGTTGGGGTCGCGCGCCGCCTGAACGAGAAACTGCACCACCACGTCGAAGGATTCGTAAGGATGGTGGACGACGAGGTCCTTCTGGCGGATGGCGGCGAAGCAGTCGCCGCCGTTGTCGCGCACGCGTTCGGGAAAGCGCGGGTTGATCGGCGGAAACTTCAGCTCCGGCCGGTCGACGCTGATGATCTGGCTCAGCTCTTCGAGCGCGAGCAGGCCGTCGATCAGGACGACGCCGGAGGCGACGACGTCGACGTCGCCGGTGACGAAGGCGCGCAGCCGCTCCGGCATGCTGGCGTCGATTTCGAGACGAATGACCGAGCCGCGCCGCCGGCGTTTCAGCGCGCTCTCGAACAGGCGCACCAGGTCTTCGGCCTCTTCCTCCACTTCGATGTCGCTGTCGCGGATGACGCGGAAGCTGCCATGGCCGGTCACCTTGTAGCCAGGGAAAAGCTGGCCGATGAAGGCGAGGATAATCTGTTCGAGCAGGACGAAGCGCGACGGCCCGGCGGCGCCCGCGTCCGGCAGCTTGACGAAGCGGTCGATGCGCGTCGGAAAACGCACCAGCGCGTTCATCGTCCGGTGGTCGGCGTGGCTCTTGAGCTCGAGCGCAAGGGTGAAGCCGAGGTTGGGAATGAACGGGAACGGATGCGCCGGGTCGACCGCCAACGGCGTCAGCACCGGGAAGACGTAGAGGAGGAAATAGTCCTCCAACCATTGGCGATCGCGAGCCGACAGCGCGGCGACGTCGCAGATGACGATCCCCGCCTCTTCAAGCTCGGCGCGCAGCGCGCGCCAACGCTCCTGCTGCGCGGCGACGAGTTCGGCGACCCGCGCGCCGATGCGCTCGAGCTGCTCGATCGGCGTGAGGCCGTCGTCGGAGAGCTCCGTCATCCCGGCCAGCACCTGGCCGACCAGGCCGGCGACGCGGACCATGAAGAATTCGTCGAGATTGTTGGCCGAGATCGACAGGAAGCGCAGCCGCTCGAGCAGCGGATGATTGCGGTTGTCCGATTCTTCCAGCACCCGGCGGTTGAATTCCAGCCATGACAGCTCGCGGTTGATGAACCGCTCGGGCGATTCGAGCAGAGTCGGCGGCGCGTCTTCGGCGGGGGCCGTTGCGGACTTCATCCTCTTCGCCCTCCTGACGCCGGCCCCGACGGGCCGCCCCGCCCCAACCTTCGGGTAATTCTGTGACAAAACCGCATCGCCGCCAACCGCGGCGCGCCGCGCGGCCGAGGTTCGCGCGCGGGAGGCGCGCCGGGCGCGACGCGTCAGCTTCGCCGCGACTTCGGCCAGCGCGCGCGGATAGAGCTTATGCTCCTCAATCAGGACCCGCGCCGCCAGCGTTTCCGCGTCGTCGTCCGGCAACACCGGAATGCGCGCCTGGGCGACGATCGGGCCGGCGTCGAGCTCGGGCTCGACGAAATGGACGGTGCAGCCGTGCTCCTTAAGTTCTGCGGCGAGCGCGCGCGCGTGCGTGTCCAGGCCGCGCAAGTCGGGCAGCAGCGACGGGTGAATGTTGAGCATGCGCCCGCGCCAGCGCTCGACGAACTTTGTCCCCAACACGCGCATGAAGCCGGCGAGACAGATGAATTCGATTCGATGAGCCTCGAGCGTCGCCTGCAGCGCCGCCTCGAACGCTTCGCGGTCGGCGAATTGCTTCGACTCGACGGTCTCGACGGCAATCCCCGCCTCACGAGCGAAATCAAGGCCGGGCGCGCCGGGCTTGTTGGAAAGGACGAGCGCGATTTCGGCCGGGAATTTAGCCGACCGGGCCGCCTCGACCAGCGCCGCCATGTTCGAGCCGCGCCCGGAAATGAGCGCGGCGACCCGCAGCCGGCCGCTCACAGCGCCAGCCGCCCGCGCATGACGACCGGCGCGCCCTCGCGCGGGATCAGCGTTCCGATCGGCTTCGGCGCGAGACCGTTTGCGGCGAGCGCCGCGATCGTCGCCTCGGCCGCCGCCGCCGCGGCGAACACCACCATGCCGAAGCCGCAGTTGAACGTGCGCAGCATTTCCGCTTCGCCGACGCCGCCGGTCGCGGCGAGCCAGGAAAAGACGGGCGGCGGCGCGAAGGCGGAAAGGTCGAGCTCGACCGCCAGCGCGCCGGGCAGCACGCGCGGCAGGTTGTCGGGAAAGCCGCCGCCGGTGACATGGGCGAGCGCCAGCACGCCCTCGGCCGACTTCAGCGTCGCCAGCAGCGGCTTGACGTAGAGCCGGGTCGGCTCGAGCAGCGCGGCGGCGAGCGAGCGCTCCGGGGCGAACGGCGCCGGCGCATCCCAGGAAAGGCCGCTCAGCGCGACGATGCGGCGAACGAGCGAAAAGCCGTTGGAGTGGACGCCTGACGACGGCAAGCCGATCGCGACGTCGCCCGCCTTCAACCCGGTGCGCGGCAGCAGCGTGCCGCGCTCGGCGGCGCCGACCGCGAAGCCGGCGAGATCGAAATCGCCCGCAGCGTAGAGGCCCGGCATTTCCGCCGTCTCGCCGCCGATCAGCGCGCAGCCGGATTCGACGCAAGCGCGCGCGATCCCGGCGACGATCGCCGCGCCGATCGCCGGATCGAGCTTTGCCGTGGCGAAATAGTCGAGGAAAAACAGCGGCTCCGCCCCTTGGACGACGATATCGTTGACGCACATGGCGACGAGGTCGACGCCGATCGTGTCGAGGATGCCGCTTTCGATCGCGATCTTGACCTTGGTGCCGACGCCGTCGTTGGCGGCGACCAGCACGGGATCGCGAAAACCCGCCGCCTTGAGGTCGAACAGGCCGCCGAAGCCGCCAATCTCGGCGTCGGCGCCGGGGCGGCGCGTCGCCCGAACCAGCGGCTTGATACGCTCGACCATTGCGTTGCCCGCGTCGACGTCGACCCCGGCGTCGGCGTAAGTCAGGCGCGGAGAAGCTTTCGAGGTCATGGCGGCCCTGGCGAAACGCTGGCGCCGGGTTAGCCGCTCGGCCGGCCCAGCGCAAGGGCCGGGCCGCATCCGCTCAGTGATAGCCGAGGTCGCCGCGCACCTTGCCGCGGAACACCCAATACGACCAGCCGGTGTACATGAGGATGATCGGCAGCAGAAATAGTGTGCCGATCAGCAGAAAGGCCTGCGTGCTGGGCGACGACGCGGCCTGCCAGAGGCTAATGTGCGGCGGCGCGATCATCGGCCACAGGCTGATGGCGACGCCAACGTAGGAAAGCGCGAACAGGCCGACCGCGCCGGCGAACGGCCGGACTTCGGTCTCGCCGGCGAGCGCGCGCCATTCGCCGTAGGCGACCAGGGCGGTGACGATCGGCACCGGCGACAAGAAGGCGACATTGGGCCACGAGAACCAGCGGCTGGCGATGTCGGCGTTCATCAGCGGCGTCCAGACGCTGACGACGACGATCGCCGCCAGCACGCCGACGAGGGAGCGGCGGCCGAGCCGGCGCGCCCATTGCTGCAGATCGCCTTCGGTCTTCAGCACCAGCCAGCCGGCCCCGAGCAAGGCGTAGCCGAACAGCAGAGCGAGGCCGGTGAAGAGCGAGAACGGCGTCAGGAAGTCGAACGAGCCGCCGACGAACTGCCGCCCTTCGACCTGAAAGCCCTGGATGAAGGCGCCGAGCACGACGCCCTGGGCGAAGGCGGCGACCGCCGAGCCGTAGCAGAACCCGTGGTCCCATAAGCCGCGCCGTTCGGCGTCGCGGTAGCGAAACTCGAAGGCGACGCCGCGGAAGACCAGCGCCAACAGCATCACCAGAATCGGAAAGTAGACCGCCGGAAGAATGACAGCGAAAGCGAGCGGGAACGCCGCCATGAGGCCGACGCCGCCCAGAACCAGCCACGTCTCGTTGCCGTCCCAGATCGGCGCGATCGAATTCATCACCAGGTTGCGCGAGGCGAGGTCTGGCGCAAAGCCGTAGAGGACGCCGACGCCGAGATCGAAGCCGTCGAGCAGCACGTAAAGAAATACGCCGAACCCAAGGATGGCGGTCCAGATCGGCACGAAATCGAAGACCGGCGCGCTCATGGCTCCCTCGCTGCGTCTTGGCGGCTTACGTGCACTTCGGTCGGCAGCGCCTCGACAGGCCGCGCCGGCCGACCGCTCTCGATCGGCTCTGACTCGGTCGCCGCCTCGCTCGGACCGGCGCCGACGATGCGCGCCATCAAAGCTAAGCCCGAGGGAAACATCACCAAATAGACGATCGCGTAGCCGATCAGGGAGATGACGACGTCGCGGCCGGCGAGCGAGGGCGAGACCGAATCGGCGGTGCGCAACAAGCCGTACACCGTCCACGGCTGGCGGCCGACTTCGGTGGTGATCCAGCCTGCCAGCACGGCGACAAAGCCGAGCGGCGAAACGAGCGTGCACAGACGCAAGAACCAATCGGTGTCGAATAGCCGGCCGCGCGCGCGCAGCCACAGGCTGGCGAGCGCCGTCGCCAACATGATCATTCCGAGGCCGACCATGACGCGGAAGGCGAAGAACAGAATCGCAACCGGCGGCCGCTCGTCGGCTGGCCAGTCCTTGAGGCCGCGAATCGTCCCGTTCAGGTTGTGCGTGAGGATGAGGCTGCCGAGATCGGGAACGGCGATCTCGTAGTGGTTCGTCTCCGCCTTCTGGTCGGGAATGGCGAACAGGGTCAGCGGCGCGCGGCTGACAGTGTCCCAGCGCGCTTCGATCGCCGCGAGCTTCGCCGGCTGATAAGCGAGCGTATTGAGGCCCTGCTGGTCTCCGAGCGCGATCTGCAGCGGCACGAGCGCCGTCAGCAGCCAAAGGGTCATCGACAGCATCGTGCGCGCTTCGGCGACGAAACGCCCGCGCCGCAGATAGAAGGCGGCGACGCCGACGACGACGAGGGCGGCGGTGACGTAAAAGCCGACGACCGTATGCGTTAGCCGGTAGGGAAAGGAGGGGTTGAAGACGATCTCAGTCCACGACTTGGGAAAGAACCGCCCGTCGACGATCTCGTAGCCCGCCGGCGTCTGCATCCAACTGTTGGCGGCGAGAATCCAGAAGGACGAAAACAAAGTGCCGCCCGCGACCATCACCGCGGCGACGAAATGGGCCCAGCGCGGCACGAGCTTGCGACCGAACAACAACACGCCAAGAAACGCCGCTTCGAGGAAGAACGCCATCAGGGCTTCGTAGGCGAACAGCGGCGAAAGGACGTTGGCGGTCGCGTCGGAGAAGCGGCTCCAGTTGGCGCCGAACTGAAACGGCATGACGACGCCCGAGACGACGCCCATGCCGAACGAGACCGCGAAGATCTTGGTCCAGAAGCTCGACAGCCGGAAATAGATCTCGCGCCCGGTGGCGAAATGAAGCCCTTCGAGCAATGCGACAAAGGAAGCGAGCCCGACCGTGAAGGCGGGCAGAAGAATGTGCCAGGCGATGACCCAGGCGAATTGCAGACGGGAAAGGAAGACCGGATCTAGCTGCATCGTTTGTCCTGGGATCGCCCTTGGGCGGACCGGCATGGCGCCATGAAGGTGACCCTACCGCCGCGCTCTCACCCTGACGACGTCATTTTGTGGGTCGTGCGCACAAGGGGCCAAGCGCCGCGCACGCGTTCATTCGCCGTCGCCGCCGCCGCCGCGTTTGGCGCGCGGCCGGCGGGGGGCCGGCTCGAGCGCCTGCGCGACCTCAACCGGATTGAGTCCGAGCGCGCGCTTGGCTTCCTTCAGCAAGCCGGGGTCGATCGGGCGCGGCTCGAGCGAGACCCCCTCGCCCAGCCGTTCCTTGAGGATGCGGAAGGCCGCGACCCGCCCGAACGGCTTGTTGTTGGCGGGCACGAGGTGCCAGGGCGCGTGTCTGGTCGAGGTCTTTTCCATCATGTCCTCGATCGCCGTGACGTAGTCCGCCCAGCGTGCGCGGTTGCGGAAGTCCTCGTAGGAGAGCTTCCAGCGCTTCACCGGATCGGTGAGCCGGGCGCGAAAGCGCTTGAGCTGCTCGTCGGCGCTGATGTGGAGGAAGATCTTGACCAGCCGCACGCCCGAATCGATCAGCATGCGCTCGAATTCGTTGATCTCGCGATAGGCGCGCCGCCATTCCTTTTCCGTGGCGAACCCCTCGACGCGCTCGACCATCACCCGCCCGTACCAAGAGCGGTCGAAGGCGACGATGTGGCCATTCTCCGGCAGGCGGCGCCAGAAGCGCTGAAGATAGTGCTGAGCGCGCTCGTGCTCGTCGGGCGAGGCGATCGGGCTGACGCTGAAGCTGCGCGGGTCGAGCGCCCAGCCGAGGCGGCGGACGAGGCCGCCCTTGCCGGCGGTGTCCCAGCCCTCCAGGACGATGATCGCGCGCTCCGGGGTGCCGAGATAGGCTTGCTGAATGAGCTGCAGCACGGCCTGAAGCGAGGTCAGGCGGCGTTCGTAGTCGGCGAACTCGAGCTTGGGATGGTCGGCGACATCGGCGAGCCGCGGCCGATCCTTGACGACAAACGCATTCGCCCTCAGCGCTTGGTCGTTCGACACGCCCGTCCCTCGCCGGAAGCCGGCGACGCGCCGGCCAGGCGGAATCGTCGGCCTTTTGCCGTGACGACGCAATCGGGAATCGTCGTCGCGATGGCGGCGTTTGGCGGCGCGGGACCGCGTTCGTCCGAAATTTACCGATTTGGGCGCCGTAACGTTAGGTATTCTCGCGGCGCCGCCGGGCGCTGAGGCGCCATTTTAACCAGTCGTTAAGACTTGGCCCCAAACAGTGACGGGGCCGTGATGATTCGGAGTCGGTTGGACGCGCCGACACCGGCCCTGCGAGGCCCGAGCCGCCATCAAGGCCGGCGTGCGTCAAGGCGAAGGCGCTACGATGCCGCTTTCCACCATCTCGCGCGTCGGCTTCGACGCAGACGTCACGCACTTGCGCGGCGACCTCAAACGACCTCCCGCTCCCCCGAAGCGCAAAGCCGCCCCCCCCCCCGCCGAAGCTGAGGTCGAGGCCGGCGGGTTCCTTGTCGTCAATGAAGACGCGCCTTCGACCGCCGGTCTGTCGATTCTCGCCCAAGCGCTCGCGGCCTACAGCGAAAACTGACCGCCGGACCGACCGAGACGGGGGCGGCGGTCCTCGCCGAACCGCCGCGTTGACGCTGTTCGTCGGCCTACATGCGTCGACCTAGCCTAGCACGGCGGCCTCCCGCACAGCCGCCCGCCGTTCGGATGGCCGCCCGTCGGCATGTGATTGCCCATCATAGGCGCAAAATTATGGGCAGGAGCCATCATCATCGGCGTCCGATAGTGAGCCGGGGCGCCCACCCACGGAGTCTGATAGTGAGCCGGGGCGCCCACCAACGGCGTCCGATAGTGAGTCGGAGCCCGCATCATCGGCGCATAAGTAGTATTGGGAGGGCCCGTCATCGACTTCCAAGGATGACCGTGCCACGGCCCGCCTTTCGGCACATGGTGGTGACGATGCCACCACTGCCACCCGTTGCCGGAGCGGTAGTAGGGCGCGATGTACCAGCCGTTCCAACCGTAGGGGCCGCCCCAGCCGTAGCCGTTGTCCCATTCGTAGTCGCACCAGTACCAGCCCGGGCCATGCCAGCCGAATGGGTACCAGCACCAGTTGTAGCCGGACCAAAAGAAGAACTGCGCCTTTTCGACTGGCGCGATCTGATGCTGGAGGTCGGCCACGCTCTGGCCGCCGTAACTCATCGCCGCCTCGGCCTGGGTGGCTAGCGGCAGGGCGGTCGCGGCGGCGAGCGCCGACGACAGACCCACCGCAGCTAAAAATTTGCTCATTTCGAGCCTCCGTTTTGCGGGTCGCCTGCGCGAGACGGCCTCATTAAATACACAATACTCCACAAATGTGGCGGATATGGCCGCTTCTGTTCACAAATCCGGCGCCACGGATTCGCGCCGTCACAAGAAACGCGCATAAATGCCACGAGGGCGAAGCGCGAATCGCATGCGTCGGCGCGCGGGCGGCGGTGTCAGGGGGCGTCGGGTTCTTCATGAGCGGCTCGTGGGTTTTCGCCAATCTTCCCAACCTCATCACACTCGTCCGGCTGCTGCTGACGCCGATGGCGGTGACGATGATCGTCTCGCAGCGCTTCGTCGCGGCGTTCCTCATCTTCGTCGCCGCTGGGGCCTCAGACGCGATCGACGGCTTCATCGCCAGGCGCTTCGACCTGCGCTCGGAGCTCGGCTCCTATCTCGACCCGCTGGCCGACAAGGCGTTGGTCAACTCGATGTACATCGCGCTGGCGATGATCGGCGTGGTATGGCCGGCGCTGGCGATTCTCGTCGTCTCGCGCGACCTGATGATCCTCGCCGCCGTCGTGGTGTCCTGGCTGCTCGGAAATCCGGTCGCGATCCGGCCGGTGTGGATCTCCAAGTTCAACACCCTCGCCCAGATCGCCTTCGCCGCGCTGGCGCTCGGCGCCCGCGCCTTCGGCTACGACGACTCGACATTGTCCGACTCGCTCGCCTGGGTGGTCGCCGCCTCGACGTTGGCGTCGGGCGGGGTTTATATCGCCCAATGGCTCGATCACATGAGCCGCTGAGCGCCGCCCCCTTGACCAAGAGCCTCGCCGCCGTCGCCTTCCTCGTCCCCGATTATGACGACGCGATCGCCTGGTTTCGCGACGCGCTCGGCTTCCACTTGATCGAAGACGCGCCGCCGGGCGGCGCAGGCGCGCGGCTCCTGCTCGCCAAAGCCGCCGGCGCGCGCCAACGCGAGGCGATCGGCGCGGCGGCGGGCGGGCGCGTCGCCTACTTTCTCGAAACCGACGATTTCGACCACGATCATGCGGCGATGAGCGCACACGGCGTGCGCTTTCTCGAATCTCCCCGGCGCGAAGCTTACGGAATTGTCGCGGTCTTCGCCGATCCCTGGGGCGGCCGTTGGGATCTGCTGCAACCGACCCGGCGCCAAGCGAGGCCGGCGCCATGACCCTCGAACGCCAGATCCTGGTCTGGGCGGCCGCGCTGATGGCGCTTGGCTATCTGCTCTACCTGCTCGGCGGCGCGGTCGCTCCGTTCGCCGCCGGCATCGCGCTCGGCTACCTGCTCGATCCGGTCGTGCGGCGCATGCAGGGCTTCGGCCTCAGCCGCCTCGTCGCCTCGCTGATCATTCTGATCGTGTTCATCCTCGTCGCCGCGCTGCTGCTGCTGATCGCCGCGCCGGCGCTGGCGACCCAATTCGCCAGCTTCGCCCAGAAACTGCCGGGCTACGCGATGCGGCTGCAGGCGCTCGTGGTCGAGCAAGGCAACGCGCTGCTCGATCGCTATGGCGGCGAATGGCGCGCTTCCGGCTGGACGATCTCCGGCGACCAGATCCAGAAATCGGTCGGCGACTTCGTATCTCAAGGCGCGCAATGGCTGCTCAACTTCCTGCGCTCGCTTGTCTCTGGCGGGGCGGCGATTTTCGGCTTCCTGTCGTTCCTCATCATCACCCCGGTCGTCGCCTTCTACATGCTGGTCGACTGGAACAAGATGGTGGCGACGATCGACGACTGGCTGCCGCTCCAGCACCGCGACGCGCTGAGGGCGATTGCGACCGAGGTCAATCATGCGCTCGCCGGCTTCATTCGCGGCCAATCGCTGGTCTGCCTGTTCCTCGGCTTGTGGTACGGGATCGGACTGACGCTGGTCGGTCTCGATTTCGGCTTCCTGATCGGCGTCATCGCCGGCGTGCTGAGCTTCATCCCCTATGTCGGTTCGTTGACCGCGCTGGTGCTGGCGATCGGCGTCAGCCTCGTCCAGGGCTGGCCGAGCCTGACCCTGTTCCTCGAAGCCCTGGCGGTCGTGCTGGTCGGCCAGTTCCTCGAGGGCAACGTCATCTCGCCCAAGCTGGTCGGCGGATCGATTGGGCTGCATCCGGTTTGGCTGATGTTTGCGCTGTTCGCGTTCGGCGAATTGTTCGGCTTCACCGGCCTGCTGATTGCGGTGCCGGCGGCGGCGGCGCTGGGCGTTCTCGCCCGCCACCTGATCGGCCTCTACCTCAAGAGCCAGCTCTATCGCGGCGGAACGGGACCGCAGGAGACGTCGTGATCGCGACGCCGCGTCAGCTCATCCTCGATTGGCCGCACGCGCCGAGCTACGCGCGCGAGGACTTCCTCGAGGCGCCCGGCAATTCCCAGGCGCTGAAGACCATCCTCGCCTGGCCCGAATGGCCGACGCGGACGCTGATGCTCGTCGGCCCGGGCGGCGCCGGCAAGAGCCATCTGGCGACGATCTGGGCGCGTCAGGCGAACGCGCGCGCGATCGACTCGGCTTCGCTGGCGCGCGACTCGCTCAGCGAGATCGCCGAGGCGCGGGCGTTGCTGATCGAGGACGCCGATCGCGGCGGCGCCGACGAGGCGGCCTTGTTCCACCTCATCAATCTTGCGCGCGAACGTGGCGTCGACGCGTTGATCACCGCGCGCGCGCCGCCCGACGCCTGGGGGCTGAAGACGGCCGACCTGCTGTCGCGGCTGCGCCTGGCGCCGATCGTCGAACTCGGCGCGCCCGACCTCGAATTGACCCAGGCGGTGCTGGTCAAGCTGTTCAACGACCGCCAGCTCGTGGTCGACCCCGCGCTGATCGGCTATGTCGCGCTGAGGATCGAGCGTTCGCTCGACGCGGCGCGGGCGCTGGTCGCCGCGCTCGACCGCGAGGCCTTGGCTCGCGGCGGACGCGTCACACGAACGATGGCGGCTCGGCTTCTACGTGACGAAGAGCAGCAAGCGCAGTGACGATGTCACATTGGACTTGACCCGGTCGCAATGGGGGCGTCCAATGCGTGCGCTTGCCGGGGGACGGCGCCAAAAGCCGCCTGCTGAAGCGAGCGAAGGAAACGGGAGGAGGCTGTCGTGTTACGGCCGTTCCTGTTGTCGCTTATTCTCGTCGGCGCAGGCGCCTCAAGCGTCGGCGAAGCGAGACAACCTTCAGATGTCGCGACCTGGCGCTACCAGGTCAGTTCGATCCTCGATGCGCAGCACGACGAGGGTGGCCTGATCGTGTCGCCGGCCGTCGGCGGCTATGACCAGGATTACCAACGGTACGAAGGCCAGGGTCGCCCTGCGAGTGGGACCATCGCCCACTGAGTTTCGCCGCCGCCAGCGCGAATTTTAGTCGCCGCGTCCAAGGCTTGTCGCGTTCGGCCAGCTCTGCCAAACTGCGGCGATGGAGTCTTCTGTCGCCGAGTCTCCCGCCGAGATCGTCCGGCGGCCTTCGGTTTGCCCGCACGACTGCCCGTCGGTTTGCGCGCTCGACGTCGAGGTGGTCGACGGCAAGCGCATCGGGCGCGTGCGCGGCGCTGAAGAGCAGCGCTACACCGCGGGCGTCGTCTGCGCCAAGGTCGCGCGCTACGCCGAGCGCATCCATCATCCCGACCGCCTGACCCAGCCGCTCAAGCGCGTCGGGCCGAAGGGCTCAGGCCAGTTTGCGCCGATCAGTTGGAACGAGGCGCTCGACCGCGTCGCCGAGCGCTTTCTTGACGCCGAGCGCCGCTTCGGCCCCGAAAGCGTGTGGCCGTATTTCTACTCGGGCACGATGGGCCTGGTCATGCGCGACGGGCTCGAACGCCTCACCCACGCCAAACGCTATTCACGCTTCTTCGGCACGATCTGCGTCGGCGTCGCCTGGCCGGGCTATCTCGCCGGAGCCGGCCGCATCGCCGGCGTCGATCCGCGCGAAATGGCGAGGTCCGACGTCGTCGTCATCTGGGGCACCAACGCCGTCGCGACCCAGGTCAACGTGATGACCCACGCGACGCGGGCGCGCAAGGAACGCGGCGCGAAGATCGTCGTCATCGACATCTACGACACCGAGACGATGCGCCAGGCCGATCTCGCGCTGCGGCTGAATCCCGGCACGGACGGCGCGCTCGCCTGCGCGGTCATGCACGTCCTCTTCCGCGACGGGCTCGCCGACCGCGCCTATCTCGCGCGCTACGCCGACGCGCCCGAGGCGCTCGAGGCCCATCTCAAGACGCGCACGCCGCAATGGGCGAGCGCGATCACCGGTCTCTCCGTCGCCGCGATCGAGGAATTTGCCGCGCTCATCGGTCGCAACAAGCGCAGCTTCTTCCGCCTCGGCTACGGTTTCTCACGCCAACGCAACGGCGCGGCCAATATGCACGCGGCGCTCTGCGTGCCGGTCGTCAGCGGCGCTTGGGCGCACGAGGGCGGCGGCGCCTTCCATTCCAACAGCGGCGTCTTCAAGCTCGACAAGACGATGATCGAGGGACTCGACGCGCGCGATTCCGCGATCAGGCGGCTCGATCAGTCGCGCGTCGGCGCAATCCTGACCGGCGACGCGGAGGCGCTGAAAGGCGGCGGCCCGGTCAGAGCGATGCTGATCCAGAACACCAATCCACTCGCCGTGGCGCCCGACCAGGAGACGGTGCGCAAGGGCTTCGCGCGCGACGACCTGTTCGTTTGCGTGCACGAGCACTTCCTCACCGACACCGCGCGCTATGCCGACATCGTGCTGCCGGCGACGATGTTCCTCGAGCACGACGACCTCTATACCGGCGGCGGCCACCAATATCTGCAGTTCGGCCCCAAGACGATCGAGCCGCCGCAAGGCTGCCGCTCCAACCACGAAGTCGTCGTCGCACTCGCCGAGCGACTGGGCGCGCGCCACCCTGGCTTCGCCATGAGCCCGCGCGAGATCATCGACTGGACCTTGCGCGCTTCCGGCCGCGGCACGCTCGCGGAGCTCGAGGCGGCGCGCTGGCTCGATTGCCAGCCGCCGTTCGAGGACGCGCATTTCCTCAGCGGCTTCGCTCATCCCGACGGCAAGTTCCACCTGCGCGCCGATTGGCCAACGACCCCCTATTCCAACGACGGTCTCAGGGGACCGTGGCGCGAGATGCCGACCCTACCCGACCACTGGCCGGTCAACGAGGCCGCCGACGACGACCATCCGTTCAAGCTGGCGACGTCGCCGGCGCGCAATTTCCTCAATACGAGCTTCACCGAGACGGCGACGTCGCGCGCCCGCGAAGCGCGGCCGACGGCGCTGATGCACCCGGAAGACCTTGCGGCGCTCGGTCTCGCCGACGGCGACGTGGCGCAGCTCGGCAACGCGCGCGGCGACGTGCGCCTGCACGTGCGCGCCTTCGCCGGGGTCTCGCGCGGCCTGATCGTCAGCGAGGGGATCTGGCCGCCCTCGACCTTCTTGGACGGGCGGGGCGTCAACACGCTGACCGGCGCCGACTCGGTCGCGCCGTTCGGCGGCGCGGCGTTTCACGACACCCATGTTTGGGCCCGCCCCGCCTGAATCGCGGCCCGAGGGACGGCGCCTGTTTTCCGAAAGCGGGGCGCCGGTCCATTCCGTTTCGTCGAACGTTTTCCCCATCCGCGGCGGCGACGGGCTTTATTTGGCGATCCCGGCGGGCTATAGGTCCCGCCGGTCGATCGCAATCGAACGATCGCGTCATGGGGCAAGGCGTCAGCAGGTGTCGATGAAGAAGCCGTCGGGCAAACCCGCCGTCGCGTCCGAGGCCGGCGGTTTCGATCTCGCAGTCGTCGCCGGCTTGGCGAAGATCGCCGCCGCCAACGACCTGAGCGAAGTGGAAGTCGAGCGCGAAGGCATGCGCATCCGCGTCGCCCGCGAACGCCATACGATCGCTGCCGCCCATGTCGTCGCCGCGCCGCCGGTTGCGGTCGCCGCGCCGGTTTCGGGAGCCGCGCCGAAGCCGCTCGCCCCGGAGGCAGCCGCCCCGGCTGAGAATCCCGGCACGGTCAAGTCGCCGATGGTCGGCACCGCCTATCTGCGGCCGACCCCCGACGCCAAGCCTTTCGTCGAGGTCGGCGCGATGGTGAAGACTGGCGACAAGCTGATGCTGGTCGAGGCGATGAAGACGTTCAACGAGATCGTCGCGCACCGGTCCGGCAAGCTGACGCAGATCATGATCGAAGACGGCGCCCCGGTGGAGTACGGCCAGGCGCTGATGGTCATCGAATGAGGCGCGAGCGCCGCGCGCTCGAGCCTCTCCCGCCGTCAGGAGCCGTCCGGCATGTTCGATAAAATCCTGATCGCCAACCGCGGCGAAATCGCGCTCAGGGTGTTGCGCGCGGCCAAGGAGCTCGGCATCGCCACGGTCGCGGTCTATTCGACCGCCGACAAGGAGGCGATGCACGTCAAGCTCGCCGACGAGAGCGTCTGCATCGGCCCGCCGCCGGCGCGCGATTCCTATCTCAACGTCCCCGCCCTGCTTGCCGCCTGCGAGATCACCGGGGCCGACGCGGTCCATCCCGGTTACGGCTTCCTCGCCGAGAACGCCCGCTTCGCCGACATCCTCGGCGAGCACGGCATCGTCTTCATCGGCCCCAAGGGCGACCACATCCGCCTGATGGGCGACAAGATCGAGGCCAAGCGCACCGCCGCCCGGCTCGGCATTCCCTGCGTGCCTGGCTCGGACGGCGCGATCGAGAGCGAAGCGGAGGCGGCCAAGATCGCCGCCGAGATCGGCTATCCAGTGCTGGTCAAGGCGGCGGCGGGCGGCGGCGGGCGCGGCATGCGGATCGCCAATTCAGCCGACGAGCTCGCCAACGCCGTCTCCGGCGCGAAGCTCGAAGCGAAGACGGCGTTCGGCGACGACGCGGTCTATCTCGAGAAGTATCTCGCCAAGCCGCGCCACATCGAGTTCCAGGTGCTCGGCGACGGCAAGGGCGGCGCGATCCACCTTGGCGAGCGCGACTGCTCGCTGCAGCGCCGGCATCAGAAGGTTTGGGAGGAAGGCCCGTCGCCGGCGCTCAACGCCGCCCAGCGCGAAGAGATCGGCGGCGTCTGCGCGCGGGCGATGGCCGAGCTCGGCTATGTCGGCGTCGGCACGATCGAATTCCTCTACGAGAATGGCGGCTTCTATTTCATCGAGATGAACACCCGCATCCAGGTCGAGCATCCGGTGACCGAAATGATCACCGGCATCGATCTCGTCAACGAGCAGATCAAGATCGCCGCCGGCTCGCCGCTGTCGTTCACGCAGGAAGATGTGCGCATCCAAGGCGCGGCGATCGAGTGCCGCGTCAACGCCGAGCATCCGGACACCTTCGTGCCGTCGCCGGGGCGGATCAGCTATTTCCACCCGCCCGGCGGGCTCGGCGTGCGCGTCGATTCGGCCGCCTACCAGGGCTATGTCATTCCGCCCTATTACGACTCGCTGATCGGCAAGCTGATCGTCCATGGCCGCAACCGCACCGAGGCGATGATGCGGCTGAGGCGCGCGCTCGACGAGTTCGTCGTCGACGGCGTCGAGACGACGCTGCCGCTCTATCGGACGCTGGTGCGCAATCTCGACGTGCAGAACGGCCAGTACGACATCCACTGGCTCGAGGGCTTCCTCGACAGCGACGCGGCGAAGGCGTGACGCGCTGAAGGCGGCGCGCCGCTATTTCGACTTGTCGAGCTTGACGCCGACCGCGGCGCCGCTACGCCACGCGACTTGCGCCTTCCCCATCGTGCGGCGCGCGTCGAGTTGCAGCTCGAAGACGTCCGGCAGGTCGGCCCCGTTGACCGCGATCACGCTGGCGCCGCCCTCGGAGACGTCGAGCACCACGCAGTCGACCACCGGCGCGACGCCGCCCGGATCGGCCCAGGCGCGCATGCGCGCGCGGCGCCGCGGATGGCGGCGACGGTTGCGGCCTTCGAGGAAAGAACTGTCGTAGATCTCGAGCACGGAAAACGGCCTCCACGGCCGACGCCCGCCGGCGCCGCCGCAAGCACTCCCCATCGCGCGCTTCGCCGCCGCCTTCAACGATTTCATCGCTGAAAGGTTAATCCGCGTCAGGCGACCGAGCGGCGGGCGGCGGGCGCGGTTTTCTGGCGCTCGACCTCGATCGTCAGGTGCGAGAAGCGTCTGACCTGCATCGCGGCGCGGCGATAATCGGCGACGTCGCGGCCGCTCGCCGCCGCGATCGCCAGGATCGCGCCGAGATGGCCGGGGCCGAGCCGCCACAGATGCAGGTCGACCAGCGCGTCGCCGTCGCGCTCGATCGCCGTGCGCAAGGCGGCGGTCAGCCGCGCGTCGGGGTTCATGTCGAGCAGCACTGCGCCGGCGTCGCGGATCAGGCCGATCGACCAACTGACGATGACGCCGGCGCCGACCAGTCCGGCGAGCGGGTCCATCCACAACCAGCCGAAACCGCGCGCCAGCAACAGACCGACGATGACCAGAATCGACACCGCCGCGTCGGCCATGACGTGCACCACCGCCGCCCGCAGGTTGTTGTCGCGATGGACGGAATCGTGGGTGTGGCCGTGATCGGGCTCGACGAAGGCCGCTTCGGCGACGCCGGCGCCGACGCGCAAGGCGGCGACGAACTCGTGCGGCTCGGGAATCGTCGCTTCGGAGCGCAGCGCGCCGTCGCGCGCGACCAAGGCGTAGCTCTCGCGCCGGCCGTCGGGCCGCCTGAGCTCGATCGACGCCGCGTCGGGCGCGGCGCCGTCGAGCGCCTCGACGCGCCAGCGCGGCGGAACGCCGTCCTCGTCGATCGACAGCGCATAGAGCGCGCCGTCGACGTCGACGACGCGGCTCTCTTCCTCGTGGTCATGGTCGTGGCCATGCCCATGGTCGTGATGATGGTCATGGCCGCCGCGGCTCAGCAGCCAGGCGCTCACGGCGTTGACGACGAGGCCGAGGACAGCGATCGGAATCGCTTCGGCGAACGAGATCGGCCGCGGCGCGATCAGGCGGCCGATCGACTCGTAGGCGATCAGCGCCGCGATCATCGCCAGCACCACGGCGCTGGCGAAGCCGGCGAGATCGCCGAACTTGCCCGTGCCGAAGGTGAAGCGCGGATCGTCGGCGCGGCGGCGCGCCATCGTGTAAGCGAGCGCGGCGAGCAGCAGCGCGCCGGCGTGGGTGCTCATATGGAAGCCGTCGGCGATGAGCGCGATCGAGCCGAACATCGCGCCGCCGACGATCTCGACGACCATCATCGCGCCGGTCAACGCGATCACCGCCCATACGTTGCGCTCGCTCTCGGCGTGCGCGGCGCCGAGGAAGACGTGAGGGTGGGCGGCGGGGCGGCTGTCGCTCATGAACGCAGGAACTCCGGGCGGCAAAGCCGTATCACAGGTATTTCGTCAGTTGCTTCAGCTCATGCAAGGTCGCGGCGCCGGCGCCGTCGGACGCCGCGAGGCAATGCTCGACATGATCGTGGATCAGCTCGCGCTTGGCGTTGGCGACGGCGGCCTCGACCGCGTGGAGCTGCTGGGCGAGATCGAGACACGGCCGGCCGTCTTCGAACATCGACAGCACCTTGCCGAGATGGCCGTGGGCGCGCTTGAGCCGCTTGACGATTTCGGGATGCCTGGCGTGTTTCAAGGGTGACCTCGCGATCCGGCGGCAGGGCAAGTCCAGCCCTTGCATCCTATCGGGGTGGATAGGATGAATCAATGGAGCCCTACACCCTCTTCCGCTTGCGGGAGAGCGTTGGGGCGAGGGGTCGGCGAGCAAGCGCGTTACGGCGCCCGCCCTCATCCGACCGCGCGCCGCCGTCTCCGTCGAAAGCAGAATTTGGACCGTCGCGGGCGCGATGCTATACGGCCTGCTCCCGCCCCCGCCACGCCGCAAACGCCGGAAAGCCGCCGATGCCCAAGATCAAAGTGAAGAACCCTGTCGTCGAACTCGACGGCGACGAGATGACCCACATCATCTGGCAGCTCATCCGCGACAAGCTCATCCACCCCTATCTCGACGTCGATCTCCAGTATTTCGACCTCTCGGTCCAGCATCGCGACGCCACCAACGACCAGGTGACGATCGACGCGGCGCACGCGATCAAGGCCTGCGGCGTCGGCGTGAAGTGCGCGACCATCACCCCGGACGAAGCGCGGGTGAAGGAATTCAATCTCAAGGAGATGTGGAAGAGCCCGAACGGCACGATCCGCAACATCCTCGGCGGCGTGATCTTCCGCGAGCCGATCATCTGCCGCAACGTGCCGCGGCTGGTGCCCGGCTGGACGCAGCCGATCGTCGTCGGCCGTCACGCCTACGGCGACCAGTACAAGGCCACCGACTTCAAGGTGCCCGGCAAGGGCCGCCTCACCATCCGCTTCGAGGGCGAAGACGGCAAGGTGATCGAGAAGGAGGTGTTCAAGTTCCCCGGCGCCGGCGTCGCGATGGCGATGTACAACCTCGACGACTCGATCCGCGACTTCGCCCGCGCGTCGCTCAACTACGGCCTGTTGCGCAAGTATCCGGTCTATCTGTCGACCAAGAACACGATCCTCAAGGCCTACGACGGGCGGTTCAAGGACCTGTTCCAGGAGATCTTCGACGCCGAGTTCAAGGCCAAGTTCGCCGCCGCCGGCATCACTTACGAGCACCGGCTGATCGACGACATGGTCGCCTCGGCGCTGAAGTGGTCGGGCGGCTACGTCTGGGCGTGCAAGAACTACGACGGCGACGTGCAGTCGGACACGGTGGCGCAGGGCTACGGTTCGCTCGGCCTGATGACCAGCGTGCTGCTGTCGCCCGACGGCCAGACGGTCGAAGCCGAAGCCGCGCATGGCACGGTGACCCGCCATTACCGTGAGCACCAGAAGGGGCGCGCGACCTCGACCAATTCGATCGCCTCGATCTTCGCCTGGACGCGCGGCCTCGCCCATCGCGCCAAGCTCGACGACAACGCCGAGCTGGCGCGCTTTGCCTCGACGCTGGAGAAGGTTTGCGTCGACACGGTCGAAGCCGGCTTCATGACCAAGGACCTCGCGCTGCTGGTCGGCCCCGAGCAGAAGTGGCTGTCGACCGAAGGCTTCCTCGACAAGGTCAGCGACAACCTCCAGGCGGCAATGGCGAAGTGATTCCCTCTCCCGCGCGCGGGAGAGGGCTGGGGTGAGGGCCAGTCGAATTGCCCTCATCCGGCGGGCCTCGGCGAAACGAAGCGAAATCCAGGCGAAACGAAACGAAGCCGGCGACTGCGTTTTTGCCGCGTTTCGGCGCTGATTTGCGCCGAGAACGAAGCTGGCGATTTCGCGGTTTCGTGAGATTTCAACCGCTTCGGCATCCTTTCGTTTCGCATCCTCGCTTTTCGCCCCGCCGCGACGCCAAGCGCGCGCCTGTAGCCGCATGGGGCGGCGGCGCCGCGCGGTCGCCGTCAACCCGAAAACATGATTCTACTGATCTTTCAGATTTTCCGAAAGCAATTGTTCGCGCCGCCGAGGCGGGGCCAATTCCGACAAAACCGTTCCGCGTCGCGGCGCGCCCGCCGTCCGGCCAAGCTTCGCCTCAGCGCTCCCGGGGTCTTCGCCTACAGCATGTTGCTTTTGGATTGCGCCACTCTCAGCCATCATCGCGAGCGACAGCGACGCGATCCAGACGAAGCGGCAACCGCAATCCCTAAGTTTGGATTGCTTTGCTAAAAAGAAACAGTCGGCTATGTATTTGATCCGACGACTTTCTTTTTGGTGTCTTAAGCTGCCTTTGCGATCGGTTTGAGGGCCGCCTCGTAGCCGAGTTTTTTGATTTGGCGGACCAGTCGCTCGACCTTGGCTTCGGGTTTTCGCTTGTCGAAATAGGCGACGCCGAAGCGACGCCGTCCTCGAGCATGTGGTAGATGGCGGTGAGGAGCGAGGCGGCGACGGCGCAGATGGCTTTCTGCGGTCCGCGTCTGGCCGTCAGGCGGAAGAACTGAGCCTTGTAATAGCTGCTTTTCGTTCGCTTGGCCGCCCATGCGCATTGAACCAACATGGCCTTCAACCACGGCGCGCCCTTGCGCAACCGCGAGCGTTTGCGTTTGCCGGCGCTTTCGTTCTGGCTGGGGCACAACCCCGCCCAGGCCACCAGATGTCCAGCGGTGGCGAAGCGGCTCATGTCCCGACCGATCTCCGAGAGGATCGTCAACGCCGACACCCGGCTGACGCCGGGAATCGCAACCAGCAGGTCGATCAATCCGGAAAAGGGAGCCTTGTCGGCCGCACCCTCCTTATCCATGCGCGAGACCCGCGCCTGCACTTCCTCGTCGACAATCCGGATCGTCCCGTCCAGCGCATCATACTGTCCCAGATGAAGCTTGAGCAGAAAGCGGTGGTTCTCGGTCAGCCGACCATGCAGAGCGTCGTAGAGCTCCTTTGGCGTCGCCTTCAGCCGCCGGTCGCCCAACGCCGCCAGCTTATGGGGACTGCGAACGCCGTCGATCATCGCCTCGATCATGCGTCGACCATTGGCGCCCATGATGTCGCTGATCACCGAATCCAACCGAATGTTGGCTTCGGTCAGCGTCTTCTGGATGCGTTGGACGTGGCCCGTCTGCTCGCGCACCAACTGCTTGCGCGTTCGCATCAGCGCGCGCAGCTCCTGGAAATCCTCGTCCGGGACGAAGCTTGCCTTGATCAACCCGAAAGCGGCCAAGTCGGCGATCCACGTCGCATCGTTCATATCCGTCTTGCGGCCCGGAACCGCCTTGATGTGCGCGGCATTGGCCACGATCAGCGTGAAGGCGCCCTCGCTCAGGATCTTCCAGATCGGCATCCAGTAGACCCCGGTCGCCTCCATCGCCACCACCGCGCATTCGCTGACGCTCAGCCAATCCCGAAGCGCCTCGAGCTCCTGCGTCGTGGTGGCGAAGCTTCGACACTCCCGCTTCGCCTTGCCTCCCGCCATCTGGCGCAAACAGGCCACGACGCTGTCCTTGTGAACGTCGAGGCCCGCCGTCCGCTCATGAACCAGTTCCATGCCTCCCTCCCTGGCCAACGCCGTCGGCAAGGGCGCCCAGTCAAGACGAAAGCTAAAAAGCAGGCTCCAGGGCGTCGCCGCCCCTACGCGCAATTGCGGGTCATCAAGGCGCCCCGGGTCCAACTCGCAACCGAGTTCGCAGGCGTCAG
>JBEKVR010000016.1:0-49205 GCA_049513815.1 Roseiarcus sp.
GTCTCGCCGCCCGCCTGGGCGAAGTCGGGCTCAGCGTCGTGCTGACTCGCGAGCCAGGCGGCTCGCCCGGCGCCGAGGCGCTGCGCGAAGTCATTCTGTCGGGCGGCGCGGCGCGCTATGGCGCGATCGGCGAGGCGATCCTGTTCAGCGCCGCCCGCATCGACCATATCGACGCGACGATTGCGCCAGCGCTGAAGCGCGGCGAATGGGTCGTCTGCGACCGTTTTCTCGATTCGACGCGCGCCTATCAGGGCGCGGCCGGCCAGCTCGATCCGGCTTTGGTCGCCAGCCTCGAGCGGGTGGCGGTGGGCGCCTGCCGGCCCGACCTCACCTTGGTGCTGGACTTGCCCGCCGCCGAGGGTCTCGCGCGCGCCACGGCGCGACGCGGCGAGGCCGCCGCCGACCGCTTCGAAGGCGAAGGGCTGGCCTTCCACGAGACGCTCAGGCGCGCCTTTCTGGCCATCGTCGAAGCCGAGCCGGAGCGCTGCGTGCTGATCGACGCGCGCCCGAATGAGGGCGAGGTCGCCGCGGCGATCTGGGCGGCGGTGCGGGCGCGACTCGGCGAGCCGCTTAACGCCGCAACCAAGGCCAAGCAATGAGCCGCTCCGCGAACGACGCGCCGCCGGAAAGCGACGCCTTCCCCGGCGCGCCGCATCCGCGCCTTACAATGCGACTGGTCGGCCACGCCGCTGCCGAAGCGGCGATGCTCGCCGCCTATCGCGAAGGTCGTCTCGCCCACGCGTGGCTGATCGGCGGCCGCGAAGGCGTCGGCAAGGCGACGCTCGCCTGGCGCTTCGCGCGCTTCGTGCTCGCCAATCCCGATCCGACGACGGCGGCGGTCCAAAACGCCCGCGACCTCTTCGTCGCCTCCGACCATCCGGCGGCGCGCCAGCTTGCGGCGCTGTCGCACCCAGATTTTGCTTTGGCGCGGCGCGAATGGAACGCCAAGTCGAAAGGCTTCTATTCCGAGATTCGGGTCGAGGACGTGCGCGACGCGTTGTCGATGTTTCACATGTCGGCTGCCTTCGGCGGTTGGCGGGTCGCGGTCGTCGATTGCGCCGACGAGCTCAATCCCGCCGGCGCCAACGCGCTGCTGAAGATGATCGAAGAGCCGCCGCCGCGCGCGCTGATCCTCGTCGTCGCGCACCAGCCGGGGCGGGTGCTGCCGACCATCCGCTCGCGCTGCCGCCGGCTATTGCTCGACCGCCTGACGCCGGCCGAGATCGAAGCGACGATCGAGGGTCTCGGCCCGCCGTGGGACGCGATCGATCCGGCGCGGCGGGCGCAAGCGGCGGCGCGCGCCGACGGTTCGGCGCGCGAAGCGCTGCGCCGGCTCGATCCCGAAGCGCAGGAGCTCGGCGCACTCATCGACGCGGCGATCGCCCAGTTGCCGCGAGCCGAGCCGCGTATGATTCACCGTCTCGCCGACGCGGTCGCCGACCGCGCCGCCACGGATTCTTTCGCCGCGCTGAACGCGGCTCTGTGCGAATGGCTGGCGATGCGCGCGCGCGCCGCCGCCTCGCCGGCCGCGCGGCGGACGTTGGCCGAGCTTTGGGATCGAATACGCGCGGCGACGCGCGAGACCGAGGCGCTCAACCTCGATAAGCGATTGCACGTGCTGGCGGCGTTCGAGGACATCGCCGCGCAGTCCCGCCGCCTCTGAAGGGCAGCCGCCGCTCATTTTCAAGCGGCGGAAAATGCTCTAGGGAGGGGCGCCATGAGCAAGCCCTTCTACATCACCACCGCCATTCCCTACTCCAACGGCGCGCCCCACATCGGCCACGCCTACGAGCGCATCGCCACTGACGCGATCCAGCGTTTCATGCGGCTCGACGGCCGCGAAACGTTGTTCGTCACCGGCATGGACGAGCACGGACTGAAGATGCAACAGACCGCGGCGCGCGAGGGGCTGACCCCGCAGGGCCTGGCCGACCGCACAGCCGCGCAGTTCGCGGCGATGGGCGACCTGCTCGACGCGCGCGCCGACGACGTCGTGCGAACGACCCAGCCGCGCCACAAGCGTTCGGTGCAGGCGATCTGGGAGCGCATGGCCAAGAACGGCGACATCTATCTGTCGAAATACACCGGCTGGTACTCGGTGCGCGACGAAGCCTATTTCGACGAGAGCGAGCTCGCCGACGCGCCCGACGGCGGCAAGCTCGCGCCGAGCGGCGCGCCGGCGCAATGGGTCGAGGAAGAGAGCTATTTCTTCAAGCTGTCGGCCTACGCCGACAAGCTGCTCGCCCATTACCAGGCCAACCCGGACTTCATCACGCCCGAGACCTACCGCAACGAGATCGTCGCCTTCGTCAAGCGCGGCCTCGCCGACCTGTCGATCAGCCGCACGACCTTCGATTGGGGCGTGCCGGTGCCCGGCGATCCCAAGCACGTCATGTACGTCTGGGTCGACGCGCTGACCAACTACATCACTGCGACCGGCTTCCCCGACGATGGGCCGAGGGCGAAATTCTGGCCCGCCGATGCGCATGTCATCGGCAAGGACATCACCCGCTTCCACGCGATCTACTGGCCGGCGTTCCTGATGTCGGCTGGTCTGCCGGTTCCGCGACAGGTCGTCGTCCACGGCTTCCTGTTTAACCGCGGCGAGAAGATGTCGAAGTCGGTCGGCAATGTCGTCAGTCCGGCCGATCTGGTCGCGGCTTACGGCGTCGACCCGCTGCGCTACTTCTTCCTGCGCGAGGTTCCGTTCGGCCAGGACGGCAGCTACTCGCACGAAGCGATCGTCCAGCGCATGAACGCCGATCTCGCCAACGATCTCGGCAATCTCGCGCAACGCTCGCTGTCGATGATCGCCAAGAACTGCGGCGGCGCGGTCCCCGATTGGCGCGAGCCAATGGGGCTAATCGACGACGAGACGAACGATTTGCTGTTGGTTGCCGACTCGCTCATCGAAACGGTGCGGCATCACATGGCCGGCTTCGCCCTGCATCAGTACATTGCCACCGTGTTCGAGACTGTTGCGCGGACCAACCGATATTTCGCGACCCGCGAGCCGTGGAGGTTGGCGAAAACGGATCCGGGCGAAATGCGGGTCGTGCTCTTTACGACGATCGAGGTCTTGCGCATCGCGGCGATCTTGCTGCAACCGGTCATGCCCGCTGCAATGAGCAAATTGCTCGACCTGCTTGCGGTGCCGTCGAACGAACGCGATTTTCACGCAGTCGAGATTAGTGTGGATGGTATCGATCCCAATGATCCATTTTGGAGGGTGAAGGCGCCTCATCGACTGAAGGCCGGCACAAAGCTGCCGCCTCCTTCGCCGGTTTTTCCCCGCTATGTCGAGCCCGAGGCGGCGGCGAAATGACCCGAGCGACAGAAGGGCGAAGCGCCTTGTCCCCCTCTCCCCTTGCGGGAGAGGGGTTGGGGGTGAGGGGTCGGCGCGCCACCGCCTCGCATTCGCGCGCCTATCGGCGCGACCCCTCATCCGTCGCGCCCTTGGCGCGACACCTTCCCCCGCAAGGGGGGGAAGGGAGCGCGCGTCTCATGACGCTGATCGACAGTCATTGCCATCTCGATTTCCCCGATTTCGCCGACGAGATCGAGGACGTCGTGGCGCGCGCCGAAGCGGCGGGCGTGAAGCGAATGACGACAATCTCGACCCGCGTCGCCCAGGCAGATGGCCTGCGGGCGATCGCCGAGCGCTTTCCTTCAGTCTATTTCACCGTCGGCACGCACCCCCACCACGCCGCTGAGGAACCCGAGACGGACGCTCCGGCGATCCGCGCGCTCGCCGCTCATCCGAAATGCGTCGCGATCGGCGAAGCTGGTCTCGACTACCACTACAACTACGCGCCGCCCGACGTCGCCAAGCGCGTCTTCCGCGCCCAGATCGCGCTCGCGCGCGAGCTCGCGCTGCCGCTCGTCATCCACGCGCGCGAAGCCGACGACGACGTCGCCGCGATTCTGCGCGACGAAATGGGGCAGGGGGCCTTCACGGCGGTGCTGCACTGCTTCACCTCGTCGCGATCGCTCGCCGAGGCCGGCCTTGCGCTCGGCCTGTACGTGTCGTTCTCCGGCGTGCTGACGTTCAAGAATTCCGCCGACTTGCGCGCGCTGGCGCGCGACATCCCGCTCGACCGGCTGCTGGTTGAGACCGACGCGCCGTATCTGGCGCCGGTTCCGCACCGCGGCCGGCGCAACGAGCCGGCGTTCGTCGTCGAGACGGCGCGCGTCCTCGCCGAAGCGAAAGGCATCGACTTCGCCGCGCTCGCCGCCGCGACGCGCGCCACTACGCTGCGGCTGTTTTCCAAGATCGCGGCTGAGGACGCGGCGGCGTGAGCCTGTCGCTGACCATCCTCGGTTGCGGCTCGTCGGCTGGCGTGCCGCGCGTCGCGCAAGGGTGGGGCGCCTGCGACCCCAACAATCCGCGCAATCGTCGCCGCCGCTGCTCGGTTCTGGTCGCGCGCGAGGGGCCGAAGGGACGCACGCAGACGTTGGTCGACACGTCGCCGGACTTGCGCGAGCAACTGATCGACGCCAACGTCGCCAGCCTCGACGTTGTGCTGATCAGCCATGAGCACGCCGACCATACGCACGGCATGGACGATCTCAGGCCAATCTACATGGCGATGCGGCGACGTCTCGACATCTATGTCGACGCGACGACGTCCGCAGCGCTGCGGCGCAAGTTCGGCTACATCTTCGCGACGCCGCCCGGCAGCTCTTATCCGCCGATGGCCGCAGAGCGCCGCATCTGCGCAGGTGAGCCGATCGTCGTCGAAGGAGCGGGCGGCTCGATCGAGGCGATCCCCTTCGACCTCGAGCACGGCGACATCGGCACCCTCGGCTTCCGTTTCGGCGGCCTCGCCTACACGCCCGACCTCAATGGCGTGCCCGAAGCGAGCCGACGCTGGTTGGAAGGGCTCGACGTCTGGGTCGTCGACGCGTTGCGCTACGCGCCGCACCCCTCGCACTGGAGCCTCGGCGAGACTCTGGCGTGGATCGAAAAGATGCGCCCGCGCCGCGCCGTGCTGACCAATCTGCACATCGATCTCGATTACGAAACGCTGCGCAAACGCCTGCCGTCCGGCGTCGAGCCGGCCTACGACGGCATGCGCATCGAAGGATTTTGAAAGTCCTTGCCGCCGCGTCGCGCTTGACCGCAATCGGCTGAGATCGGACGTAGGGAAGGGCGCGCCCGCCACCGCTTTGAGGGAGCGCCAAGCCAAGCCGCGAGAGAGGCCATGACGCCCGCCATCGAGAACGCCATCCACGATTTCGTCGCCGCGAACCGCGACGCGGAGGCCTGTTTCCTTGCCGAGATCGTCAAGGCGCCCTCCGACAACCCGCCGGGCGATTGCGCGCCGGCGGCTGAGATCGTCGCCAAGCTGCTCGAGGGCCTCGGCTTTGCTGTCGAGCGCCACAAGGTTCCAGGCGCCCTGGCCAAAGCCAACGGCATGGTCTCCGCGACCAATCTCATCGTCAGACGGAAATTCGGGCCGGGGCCGACGATTGCGCTCAACGCCCATGGCGACGTCGTTCCGCCCGGCGCCGGCTGGACCAAGGACCCGTATGGGGCCGAGATCGTCGACGGCTGGATGTACGGACGCGGCGTCGCCGTGTCGAAGTCCGACATCGCCAGTTACGCCTTCGCGCTGTTGGCGCTCGAGCGTTCGGGCGTCAAGCTCGCCGGCGCCGTCGAATTGCACGTCACATACGACGAAGAAGCGGGCGGCGAGATCGGCCCACGCTGGCTGATCGAGCAGGGTCTCACCAAACCCGATCTGGCGATCGGCGCTGGCTTTTCCTACGCCGTCGTCGACGCCCACAATGGCTGCCTGCACCTCGAAGTCGAGGCGCTCGGCCGCTCGGCCCACGCCGCCAAGCCGTTCACTGGCGTCGATGCGCTCGAAGCCGCAAACGGCGTCTTGACCGCGCTGTACGCCTGGCGACGCGGCCTGAGCGCGCGCGTTTCGGCGATCCCCGGCATTGGCGCGGCGCAAATGACGGTCGGGCTGATCTCCGGCGGGATCAACACCAACGTCGTGCCTGACCGTGTCGTCTTCCGCCTCGACCGGCGCATGATCCCGGAAGAGAAGCCGGCCGAGGTCGAGGCCGAGCTCAGGCGCGTCGTCGCCGAGGCCGCCAAGGCGTTTCCCGCCGCGACCGTCGCGGTGCGGCGCATTCTGCTCGCCGAGCCGCTGACGCCGACGCCAGCCGGCGAAAGGCTGACCCAGGCGCTCGTCCGCCAGGCCAGCCGCGTCATGGGTGAGCCGATCGCCGCTGGCGGCGTGCCGCTCTATACCGACGCGCGCCATTACGCGAGGGCCGGCGTGCCGATCGTACTCTATGGCGCCGGGCCGCGTTCGATCGAGGACGCCAACGCGCATCGTGCCGACGAGCGCCTGCCGCTCGACGATCTCTATCGCGCAACCGAGACGATCGCCGCGACGCTGGCCGAACTGCTCGGCGGCTGAGCCGCGTCCGCCCTGAGCCGCATGGCCGCATCATTCGGTTCCATAATATACATTATGCGAATCAAGGACGCGGGCGGACCGGAACATCGAGGCGCGCCGCGGCGACCGCCGCAACGGACTCCCCGGCTGTTTGCCCTTGGCGCGCACATCGGAGCACCTGGGGTTGGCCACAGCGCGTGCTGGCGGTCACGCCGGACAGAAGTCGGCGCCTTCATTGGCGGCGCGCCGGTCTGCGCCCATCGACTGTGACGTTCGCATGGGCGCGCGCCGGCTTATCCACTGCAATCGCGAGCTTATGCACATGGAAGTTTGGCGCGCCCGATAGACGGCCCGAGGCGCCGGGTTACCCTGCCGTTCTGTGGCGGGAGGAACGCCATGCGGCATTTCGTGCGTTTCGCCAAATTGTCCGCCAGCGGTTCGGTCGATCGCGTCGGTTGGCGTTTGCGGATCTTCCTGACTTCGCGCGAGGCCGGCGCCTTCGCCAATGGACTTGTCGGCAATCTGTGGCGGATCGAGATCGGCCAGTACGAGGACGGCGAGGCCATCGCTCCAGTTGAACTGGCGCGCCGCTTTCGCGCTCAGGCGCTGCGCGCCGAGGAACGCGCTCAACGCGGTTGATCGCTCTGACTTTCTCTAAACAACCCAAGGGGTTAGATGGTCGGAGTGGCGGGATTCGAACCCACGACCCCTTGTCCCCCAGACAAGTGCGCTAACCGGGCTGCGCTACACTCCGACGGCGCGCCTTATAGGCATAGCGCGCGTCAGAGGCAATGCGGCGCAATCATAGGGAGGCGAGCGTGTTTGCCCCCCGCCCCGGTTCAGCCGCTGCGCGCCAGCGACAACAGCCGCTCGGCTTCGCGCAGGTCGGCGAGAACGGCGCGCAACGCTACGACGTCGCCGCGCTCGGCTGCCGGCCCCACGTCCGTCGCAAGACGCGGCGCGGGCGATTTCTCGACGGCGGGACCGGCGGCGGCCTTTGTCGCCTCTGCATGTTCGCGGCCGGCGAGCCCGCGCGCCACCATAGCGGCGCCCCGCTCGCGCAACAGCTTTTGCACGCCTTTGATCGTATAGCCTTCGCCGTAGAGGAGCTGCTTGACGGCGCGCAGCAGGTCGACGTCGTCCGGCCGGTAGTAGCGCCGTCCGCCGCCGCGCTTCAACGGCTTGATCTGGGGAAAACGCGTCTCCCAGAACCGCAGCACGTGCTGCGGCAGGTCCATTTCCTCCGCGACTTCGCTGATCGTACGAAACGCTTCCGGGCTCTTGTCCATGGCGCCTCGCTCCCCGTCCCGCCTATTCAGTCGGCCGCCGCGCCGCCGTTGCGGCGCGCCGCCGATCCGCCGTTGATGCGCGCCTTCAATACGTTGGAGGGTTTGAAGACCATCACCCGGCGCGGCAAAATCGGCACTTCGACGCCCGTCTTCGGGTTGCGGCCGATGCGCTGGCCTTTCGAGCGCACGACGAAAGACCCGAAGGACGAAAGTTTGACGGTCTCGCCGCGCGCCGCGGCGTCGCAAATCTCGTCGAGGACGGCCTGGACAAGTTCCGCCGACTCCGTGCGCGAAAGGCCGACCCGGTTGTAGACGACCTCGGAGAGGTCGGCGCGCGTCACGGTCCGACCATTGGCGCGGTCGGTCTTGGCTTCGGACATGGTCCCCCCCAACACACTCTCATGGCGGCGAAGGATTCAACGCCCCACGCACGGTCGACAGACCGATTCAACGACGCCAAATCTGGCGGCAGACGCCCCAATCGAGGCCGCGACGTTACACCAAAAGCCATTGGCGAGGAAAGTCATTTGCCGCGCCGCAAGGTCGCAGCGACTTGAATTGATTCGCTTCCCGGTGGCGTCGGGCGCTCCAGCCTGCTAGTCGCTTGCCGCCCGTCTCAGACGGACCTGTCAAGGCAAGCGAGTCCCGCATGAACAGCGCGCCACAATCTACCCGCGTCGCTCTCGTCACCGGCGCCTCGCGCGGCGTCGGCCGCGCCGCCGCCCTCGCGCTCGCCGCCGCCGGCTGCCACGTGGTCGCGCTGGCGCGCACCCAGGGCGGGCTCGAGGAACTCGACGACGAAATCCGTGCGCTGCGCCCCGACGTCGAAGCGCCGGCGACCTTGGCGCCTTGCGATCTGCGCGACTTTCCCGCCATCGACCGGCTCGGCGAAGCGTTGCACAAGCGCTGGGGCCGCCTCGACGTCCTCGTTGGCGCCGCTGGCGTGTTAGGCCCTCTTTCGCCGCTCCACCACGTTGACCCAAAGCAGTGGGAAGAGGTCCTGGCGGTTAATGTCACGGCGAACTGGCGGCTCATCCGGGCCCTCGACCCGTTGCTGCGCCAATCCCCAGCCGGACGGGCGGCGTTCGTCACTTCGGGCGCGGCAAGCCGCGCCGAGCTGCGCGCCTATTGGGGCCCCTACACTGTCTCCAAGGCGGCGCTCGACGCGCTGGTGCGCACGTACGCCGCCGAGACCGTCAACACCTCGGCGATCCGGGTCATGCTGGTCAATCCTGGGCCGCTGCGCACCCGGATGCGCGCTTCCGCAATGCCGGGCGAAGATCCGATGACTTTGCGCACTCCAGAGGAGCTCGCTCCCAAGATCGTCGCGCTCTGCGCGCCGGAGTGGGGCGAGACCGGCAAGCTCTATGACTTCCCCCACGACCGCGTGATGAGCTTCGCGCCGCCGGACTGAGGCGGATTTCGCTTGCGCCGGCCGCCGGCTCGTCTATAAGCGCGCGGTCGAAGTTCCCGCTGGGGGCTGAACGGAAGGCCGCGGCCGATGAGGGCGCGGTAGAGCTTAAAAGCTCGGCTTCCGGTGTTCCCGCCTTCGAAAGATCCGCCTCGAGCCTTTCCAACCGGCTCGAAGGGCTCAGCGCGGGGCTTCCGAACGACGAAGGAAAGGCTCTCCATGGCTCTGTACGAGCATATCTATTTGGTGCGGCAGGACGTGACCGCACCCCAGGTCGAAGCGCTCACCGAGCAGCTCAAGACCCTCATCGCTTCCAACGGCGGTTCGGTTTCCAAGATCGAGGCGTGGGGGCTGAAGTCCCTCGCCTTCCGCATCAAGAAGAACCGCAAGGCCTATTTCACGCTGCTGAACATCGACGCGCCGTCGGCGGCGATCATGGAGCTGGAGCGCCAGCTCAGCCTCAACGAAGACGTCATCCGCTACCTCACCTTGCGCGTCGACGAGCACGAAGCCGGCCCGTCGGCGATGCTGCGCAAGCGCGAGGAGAGCGACCGCGACGATCGTGGCGGTCGCGGCCCGCGCCCCGACCGTGGCGACCGTCCTGACCGTCCCCGCCGTCCCCGCGACGACGCCCAAGCCGGAGCATTCTGATGGCCACCGCGCCCCGCCGCCCCTTCTTCCGCCGCCGCAAGTCCTGCCCCTTCTCCGGCGCCAACGCGCCGAAGATCGATTACAAGGACACCCGCCTGCTGTCGCGCTACATCTCGGAGCGCGGCAAGATCGTGCCGTCGCGCATCACCGCGGTTTCGGCCAGCAAGCAGCGCGAACTCGCCCAGGCGATCAAGCGCGCGCGCTTCCTCGGCCTGCTGCCTTACGTCATTCGCTGACGATTAGACGGGGCGTCAGCCGCCCCTCACGAACGAACAGTCCCGCACGGCCGAGCCGCGCGGGACGAGTTGGGGCCGACGGGATCGTCGGCCTCTAACCGCCTCGGACCGCGGGACAGCGCATTCGCATGATCCAACGTTTCGCCGTTCCGGTCGGCGCCGGCGCCGTTTCGGCCTTGTTGTTCGCCCTTACCGTCAAGGGCACGCCGCTCGCGCTCGCCCTCGCCTATCTCGCGCCGATGCCGCTGATGATCGCCGCCTTCGGCTGGGGAGCGTTCGGCGGGCTCTTGGCGGCGGCCGTCGCCTCGTCGGCGTTGTTCGCCATCTTCGATGTGCAGGGCGCGTTGGCCTTCCTGCTGATCGTCGCTGCGCCCGCCTGGATCCTGCCGACTTTCGCCGTCTTGTCGCGCTACGCGCCGCCCTGGCGTCGGAACGACCCCGACGTCCCCGCCCGCACCCCGATTGGCGCCGTCGTTACGCTCGCGGCGGCGCTCGGGGCGCTCGCCGGTCTCGCCGGTCTGGCGACGTTGATCATCGGTTACAGCGGCTACGAAGCGGGTCTGCAGGCGCTTATTTCCGAACTCACGCCGGCGATCGAGCAGGCCGTCGAAGGCGTTGACGTTCTGCCCGACGGCGTCAGCGCGCGCGACGTCGCCCAAGAGGTGGCGAAGCTCGCGCCCCTCGCCACGGCGACGCTCGGCTTCCTGACGCTGTGCGCCAATCTCTACGCCGCGGGGCGTTCGACCGCGCTGTCGCATCGCCTGCCGCGTCCCTGGCCCGACTTGCCGACCGAATTCGTCCTCCCGCGGCCGCTCGCCCTCGTCGCGGCGATCGCGGTCGGCGTGGCGATCGCCCTGCCCGAACCAATCGACCAGTTCGCCTGGGTGTTCGCCGGCCCGCTCGCCGCGGCCTACGCGCTACAGGGCTTTGCCGTGCTGCACGCGCTGTCGCGCGGCCTGCCGCTGCGCCCGCTGCTGATCGCCGCGCTTTATTTCTGCACCGGCGTTCGCGCCGGCTGGACGCTGCCGCTGATCGCGCTGGTCGGGTTGGCCGACAGCGCGGCGAATTTGCGCGTGCGCGCCGCCGCGGCGCGCCGCTCGAACACTTGAGTCTCGCAATCACGCCGGACGTAAGGAGAGAACGATGGAAGTGATTTTACTGGAGCGCGTCGGCAAGCTCGGCCACATGGGCGACACAGTGCGCGTCAAGGACGGCTACGCCCGCAATTTTCTCTTGCCGCACGGCAAGGCTTTGCGCGCCACCGAAGCCAACAAGAAGAAGTTCGAAAGCCAGCGGGCCGACCTCGAGGTGCGCAACCTCGAGATGAAGCGCGCGGCTGGCGACATCGCCTCGACGCTCGACGGCAAGAGCTTCGTCATCATCCGCCAGGCGGGCGAAACTGGACAGCTCTACGGCTCGGTTTCGGCGCGCGACATCGCCGAGGCGATCAGCGCAGCGGGCTTCCAGGTTCACCGCAACCAGGTGGCGCTGCTCCATCCGATCAAGACGCTCGGCCTGCACAAGACGCCGATCCATCCCCATCCGGAAGTCGAGGCGTTCGTCACCGTCAACGTCGCCCGCTCTCAGGAGCAGGCGGAGCGCCAGGCCAAGGGCGAGGACCTCAACGTGCGCGAAGAAACCTCGATGGACGATCTCGGCCTCGAGGTCGGCCAGGCGCTGGCCGACGCGGGCCCCAACGCGAGCCTGGCGCAGGAATAACCGCGCCAAACGCCATCTCGGGCGCGGCCGCCGGCCGCGCCTGCAGCGTCAATCAGGCGAAGCGGAATTCGCTGACGTGGCGATAGGTCTCGCCCGGCGCCAGTCGGCACGGGGTGAAATGGCGCCGGTTGGGCGAATCCGGGAAGCGCTGCGGCTCCAGGCATAAGCCTGAGTGGGCGCCATAGCGCGCGCCGTCGAGCCCTGGCGCGGCGCAGACGAGCTTGGCGGCGTCGTAGAACTGGACGCCCGGTTCGCTGCTGTGCAGCTCCATCGTCAGGCCGTTGAGCGGCGAACGCACGCGCGCGATCGGCGCGAGGCTGGACGCGTCGGGCGCGCGCGCAGCGACGAAATTGACGTCGTAGAGCTGTCCGGAGGGATTGCGGATCGGCCGCGGTTGGCGGAAGTCGAAGGGCGTTCCGGCAACAGCGCGGATTTCGCCGGTCGGGATCAGCTCGTCGTCGGAGGGCGTGTAGAAGTCGCTCAAGATCGCCAATTCGTGGTCGCGCACGTCGCTCGAGCCGTCGAGATTGAAATAGCCATGCTGGGTGAGATTGACGATCGTCGGCCGGGCGCAGGTCGCGGAGAGCTCGACGCGCAACGTCGCCGGCTCGAGCAAGCGATAGACGCAAACGGCGCGCAGGGCGCCGGGGAATCCCTGATCGCCGTCGGGCGAGTCCAGTTCGAGCGTCGCTGACGACGCGTCGACCGGGCCGAGCTTCCACACCCGCCGCCCGAAGCCGTTAGGCCCGCCGTGCAGCGTGTGCTTGTCGCCGGGCTTGCGCGCGAGATTGTACACGGCGCCGTCGAGCGTGAATCGGCCGTTGGCGACGCGGTTGGCGTAGCGGCCCGGCACAGCGCCGAAGTACGGCGAATGGGCGGCGTAGTCCTCAATCGAATTGAGGCCGAGCGTCACGCGCTGCTTGCCCTGCCCGAGCGGCACGACGAGATCGCGCAGCACTGCGCCCCAGGTGAGAATTTTGGCGGTCGCTCCCGCTTTGGAGGCGATCGTCGCCTCGAACACCGGCGCGCCCTCGTGCTGTCCGAACGAATGCACGTTCATGCCTGTTCCCCTTCGCCACATCCGCCGCGCCGATCGTCGGACCGCTCTTCTCCGGTGGCCCCTATTGCATCGACGGGTCGTCGAGATGCGCTCGCGCGGCGGCAAAAACAGCGCGGAACATCTCGGGGGTCAGCGTACCCGTGTTCGTGTTGTAACGCGAACAGTGGTAGCTATCGAACAGGACGAGCGGCGACTGCGCGACGTTGTGTCGCGCGCCGTGCCCAAAGGGAAACCGCGACGGACGCGCGTCAAGCGCGCGCAGCGCGCTGTCGTGGGCGATGCGCCCGAGCGCGACGATCGCCGCCAGACGTGGCAACGCCTTCATTGCGCCGGCGAGATAGGGCCGGCAGGCGCCGATCTCGGCCGGCGTCGGCTTGTTCTCGGGCGGCACGCAGCGCACCGCATTGACGATCGCGCAGTCGACGAGCGCGAGCCCATCGTCCGGGCGGCGGTCATAGACGCCATCCGCAAAGCCGAACGCCAACAGCGTGGCGTAAAGCAGATCGCCAGCGTAGTCGCCGGTGAACGGCCGGCCGGTGCGGTTGGCGCCGCGCAGGCCCGGCGCGAGGCCGACGACCAGCAGCCGCGCCGCGGGGTCGCCGAACGACTCGACCGGCGCGTTACGAAATCCGGGAAACGCGGCGCGGTTGGCGTCACGAAAGGCGGCGAGCCGGTCGCAGATGCGACAATCGGCGGGCGGGCTGACGTCAAAAGGCAAGCGCGCGCCCCGCGGCGATTGGTGAGCGTTGACCGGAATTCTGTGCCCGCTCACTCGCGCCCGGTCTCGTCCGGCGGCGTGGGCGCTGGCGCTGGCGCTGGCGCTGGCGCGTAAGCGGCCTGGCGACGCGGTTCGCCGGCGCGCGCCGCGCGTTCGCTCGGATCGCGGCCGATGCGCGGCGCAAGCTGCGCGAGGTCGATGAATTCGTCGGCTTGGCGGCGCAGCTCATCGGCGACCATCGGCGGCTGCGTGACGACGGTCGAGACGACCGACACGCGCACTCCCTGCCGCTGCAGCGATTCGACCAGCGAGCGGAAATCGCCGTCACCGGAAAACAGCACCATTTGGTCGACGTGCGGCGCCATCTCCATCGCCGTCACCGCCAGCTCGATGTCCATGTTGCCTTTGACTTTGCGCCGCCCAGTCGAGTCGACGAATTCCTTGGTTGGCTTGGTGACGACCGAATAACCGTTGTAGTCGAGCCAGTCGACCAGCGGCCGAATCGACGAATATTCCTGGTCTTCCACAAGCGCAGTGTAATAATAGGCGCGGATCAGTCGGCCCCTGCCCTGGAACTCGCGCAACAGTCGCTTGTAATCGATGTCGAAGCCGAGCGACTTCGCCGACGCGTAGAGATTCGCGCCGTCGATGAATAGGGCGAAACGTTCCTGATCTGGCATGGGCTCGACCAATTCGTCGCTCCGCGCTTGACGCGGCTTTCCGCGTTTATCTTATGACGCGTCGGTTTCGTTTGCCAGAGCATTGCGCCGGAGCGCTGTGGCCGGTTTCGTTGTCTACTGCCAGTGGCTGGGCTAAGGCTGACGTGCGAGAAGCCGCAGACGGGACGGCCGGTCGAACGAAGGGAAACGCGCATGAAATTGGTCCGCTACGGCAGGCCGGGCAAGGAAAAGCCGGCGCTCATCGACGCGGCCGGCAAGATCCGCGATCTGAGCGAGGTCGTCGCCGACATCGACAGCGCGACGCTTGCGCCGCGGGTCCTGGCGCGCCTCGCCAAGATCAAGCCGGAGAGCCTTCCGGCGGTTCGCGGCGCGCCGCGAATCGGTCCCTGCGTCGCCAACGTCGGCAATTTCGTCGCCGTCGGGCTCAACTACGCCGACCACGCGGCCGAACAGGGGCTGCCGCTGCCAAAAGAGCCGGTGCTGTTCATCAAAGCGCGCACCTGCATCAGCGGCCCCTATGACGACATCGTGATCCCCCGGGGCTCGGAGAAAACCGACTGGGAGGTCGAACTCGGCGTCGTCATCGGAACGCGCGCGAGCTACGTGTCGGAGAAGGACGCGCTGGCTCACGTCGCCGGCTATTGCGTCGTCAACGACGTCTCGGAGCGCGACTACCAGCAGCGCCGCGGCGGCGGCCAGTGGACCAAAGGCAAGGGCTGCCCGACCTTCGGCCCGATCGGCCCGTGGCTGGTCACCGCCGACGCGATCGCCGATCCGCAGAAGCTGTCGATGTGGCTCGACGTCAACGGCGAACGGATGCAGAGCGGCTCGACAGCGACGATGATCTTCGGCGTCGCGAAGCTCGTTTCCGATATCTCGCAGTACATGGTCCTCGAGCCGGGCGACGTCATCACCACCGGCACGCCGCCGGGCGTCGGCGACGGCAAGAAGCCGCAGCGCTATCTGAAGGCCGGCGACACGGTCTCGCTCGGGGTCGACGGTCTCGGCCAGCAGGCGCAGCGCGTCGTCGCGTGGTCGAAGACGGCTTAAGCGCGCGCCGGCCGATGCGCGCGGCGCGCTCCTATCTCGGCGCGGGGCTGGCGGTTCTCTATGCCGCCGCCTTCGTCGTCGCCTACTGGCTCTACGCGCAAGAGCCCGGGCAGTTCCTATCCGACCTGTGGCTGTCGCTCGCCGCCGCACCCTACATTCTGACGGCCCGCGCGCTGACGGGCTCGTCGGATTTCGCCGCCGACTCGATCGGCGAGGTGCTGGCCGCGGCGGCGTTCTGCTGCGCGCTCGCCTATGTCATGGGCGCGCTGATCGAGTTCCTGCTGCGCGGCGCGTTTCGCTTGGCGACGCGCAAAAGGCGGCGCGGCTAATCGCCTCGCCCCTCGCCCCGACCCTCTCCCCGCTCGCGGGGAGAGGGGGCTTACAGCCCCAGCATCAATTGCAGGTTCTGCACCGCCGCGCCGGACGCGCCCTTGCCGAGATTGTCGAACTTCGCCGCCACGACCGCCTGCCGCCGCGCCTCGTTGTCGTAGACGTGGATGAGCATGTCGTTGGTGCCGTTGAGCGACTCCGGCTCGAGCCGCAGCGCGGCGGCGGACTCTTCGGCGCTCGCCACTTTGACGTGTCGGGCGCCCTTGTAGTGGGCGGCGAGCGCGGCGCGCAGGTCGGCGCCTGTCGGCTTGCCCGGCAGCGCGTCGAGATGCAACGGAACGCTGACGATCATGCCCTGGCGGAAATTGCCGACCGAGGGAACGAAGATCGGCTTCGCCGCGAGGCCTGAGTAGCGCTCGATCTCCGGCAGGTGCTTGTGGTGCAGCGCGAGCCCGTAGAGCTCGAAGCTCGGCGCGCGGCCGCTCTCGAAGGCTTCGATCATCGCCTTGCCGCCGCCCGAATAGCCGCTGACCGAATTGATCGAGATCGCGGCCTCCTTGGCGATCAGGCCGGCGGCGGTCAGCGGCGCGATGAGCGCGATGGCCCCGGTCGCATGACAACCCGGATTGGTGACCTTGCGCGCGCCGGCGATCGCAGCGCTCTGCCCCGCCGCTAGCTCTGGAAAGCCGTAGACCCAGCCGGGCGCGACGCGGTGCGCCGACGAGGCGTCGATCACCCGCGGCGCCTTCGCCCTCATCGCTTCGATCGCCTTGGCGGTCTCCTTCGCCGCTTCGTCGGGAAGGCAGAGGATGACGAGATCGACCTCGGCGTAGAGGCGCAGCTTGGCCGCCGGATCCTTGCGCAACTCGGCCGGCAGGCTGCGCAGCACGATCCCGGCGAACCCCGCGAGCTTGTCGCGGATTTGCAATCCCGTGGTCCCGGTTTCGCCGTCGATGAAAATGGTGGAGGTCATGATCGTCTCGCTTCGCAAAGGACAACGCAATTCGCGCGGCGCAAGGGCGCGCGGGGATGAACGTCAGCGTCGGCGGAGTCGGGTCGCGATCATGGCGCGGCTCAAATGCCCCTTCGTCGCCTTCGCGTCAAGAGCCGCGGCGCAACGGCGGACCAACCCAACAAAAAGGGCGGCCACGGCCGCCCTTTCCGAACTCTGATTGCCTCGCCGCGCCTCAGCGCTTCGAGAACTGGAAGCTGCGGCGGGCCTTGGCGTGGCCGTACTTCTTGCGCTCGACGACGCGCGAATCGCGGGTGAGGAAGCCCTCTTTCTTCAGCGGGCCGCGCAGTTCCGGCTCGTAGTACGTCAGCGCCTTGGCGAGGCCGTGACGCACCGCGCCCGCTTGGCCGGAGAGGCCGCCGCCGGCGACGGTGACGGTCAGATCATACTGGCCGAAGCGGTTGGCGACGACGAGCGGCTGGTTGAGGATCATGCGCAGCACCGGCCGAGCGAAATAGACGTCGAGGGCCTTGCCGTTGACGGTCGCCTGGCCTTTGCCGGGCTTGATCCAGACGCGAGCGACGGCGTTCTTGCGCTTGCCGGTCGCATAGGCGCGGCCCTGCTTGTCGAGCTTCTGCACGTGAACCGGGGCTTCAACGACCGCCGGGGCGAGCGCCGTCTCCTTGAGATCGGCGAGGGAGGAAAGAGTCTCGGCCATGGATCAGGCGCTCCGGCTGTTCTTCGGATTGAGCTTGGCGACGTCGAAAACTTCAGGCGACTGCGCCGCGTGCGGATGGTCCGGGCCCTTGTAGACCTTGAGGTTGCCGAGCTGTTTCTTGCCCAGCGGGCCCCGCGGCAACATGCGCTCGACCGCCTTGATGACGACGCGCTCAGGATAGCGCCCGTCGAGGATCGACTTGGCGGTGCGCTCTTTGATGCCGCCGATGAAGCCGGAGTAGTGATAGTAGACTTTCTGGTCGCGCTTGCGGCCAGTGAGCGCCACCTTCTCAGCGTTGACGACGATCACGTTGTCGCCGTCGTCGATGTGGGGCGTGAAGGAAGGCTTGTGCTTGCCGCGCAGGCGCATGGCGACGATTGTCGCCAGGCGGCCGACGACCAGGCCCTTGGCGTCGATGAGCAGCCATTTCTTCTCGACGTCGGCCGTCTTGGTCGAATGGGTCTTGCCGAACATGAATTGCGGTCCGTTTCTCGCGTGACAACCCCCGCCGCGAGCGACGGGCCGGTCAGGGCCGCGCTTATACGGGCGCGCGGAGGCGCACGTCAACAGCAAAGGCGTGGAATCGGCGAGAAAATGGACGCTTTTTGCGTGCGGTATTATGATACCGTAATTTCGGCGCCGATCGCCGCGCGCGACGTCGATCCTGCGGCGAAGGCCGGATCGGCGGGCGAGGATCGGCGGAAAGGTCAAGTCGGCGCGGAGGAAGTCGAAGGCCCCGCCGAGGCTGGCGGCAGGCCTTTCACGCCCCGCGACGCGCGCCCGCATTCTTAGCGCCCGACTCGCGCAACGCGACGAGCACGACGGCGATCGACCCATCGCTCGTGGCCGGCGACCGCAATAGACTCCCTTCGCGGCGTCAAGGGCGCGCCAAACCGACCGCTTGCTCAGTCGGCGCGAGATTGATCTCCACCGGCGGCAGGCCGAGACGATGGCGCTCCCACATCGCTTCGAACGCGCGCTCGAGATCGCGCGTATACAGTTCGGTGTCGAACAGCGCCGTCGTCAGCCGATTGTTCGCGAGCTTCGCTCGTATTGCGGCCAACCTGTCGGTGTTCGCCGCCAGCTCGACCGCCATGGCCTCGTATTCGGATTGCGAGCGAGCAATCAATTCCGGCGCGCCGATCGCCGTGAGCAGGCTCGCGGCGACGCGCCCCGCAAACGCTTCGCCGATCCGGGTCAGCACCGGCAATCCGGCCCACAGCGCGTCGCAGGCGGTGGTGTGAGCGTTGACCGGAAGCGTATCGAGGAACAGGTCGGCTTGGCGATGGCGCGCGAGATGCCGCGCTATCGGCAAGCGGTCGGCGAACACCAGCCGATCGGGATCAATCGCCCGCGCGCGAGCCTCCCGCCGCAAGTTCTCCGCCGCGGATTCGTTGTCGCGAAGCAGCCACAGCACGCTGCCCGGCGTCCGCTGGAGAATGCGCATCCAGCTGTCGAACACTTCCGGGGAAATCTTGTAGGACTGGTTGAACGAACAATAGACGAATCCGCGCTCCGGCAATGGAAGGCTCGCTCGGCTCGGGGTTTCGTCCGCGATCTCGAGCGTCCGGTCATACGGAAAGTAGGTGTTCGGCAAGCGAACGATTCGCTCCGGAAAGTGCACGCTCTGGTCGTGCGGGACGATCACGCGGTCAGCGATAAGGTAGTCGACGAAAGGAGCGCCCGTCGTTCCCGGATAGCCGAGATAGCCGGCTTGAATCGGCGCGGCGCGGTTGGCGAATATGCCGATGCGGTGATGCCGTGTGTATCCATTGAGGTCGAGCGCGATGTCGATTCCCAGGCTTCGCGCCAATTCGGCGATCTCAGTGTCGGACCGTTCGGAAACGTCGAGAAAGTGATCGAAAGCCGCCGTCAAACGCTTCCTCATGTCGTCTGCGTAGCCGGGCCCGAAGGAAAACGCGCTCACCTCGAATCGCGTCTTGTCGTGGCGCTCGATCACGCCCGCCAGCAGATGCGACGTCGCGTGGTTGCGGAGGTCGGAAGAGAAATAGCCGAGGCGAATCCGGTCGCGGCGCGCGGCGCGAGCGAAGGCGGGCGGATTGGGAATCTCTGCGAATTCCGACGCGAGATAGATCTCGGCCGCCTTGCGGTTGAGAGCGTCGGAGTCGGAGACCGCCAGCGCGTCGAACGGCGAGGTTGCGCGTTGGCCGGCGGCGATCGCCTCGCGTAGACGCTGGCTCGCTGCGGAATCCGACCAATCGCAGAGGGATCGCCGGATATGACAGATCGCGCCTTGCAGATAATCGAGGCTCGGGTTCGCCCTGCTCGCCAGTTCGAAGCTTGTCAGAGCCTTCTCCGCCAGCCCCTGGGCCTCGAGAAGATTGCCAAGGCTGCAATACGCTTCCGCGTAGTCCGGCTTCAGCGCGATCGCCTTTCTCCAGTCCTCGAGCGCCTGATCCTCAAATCCCTGTTGCTCAAGCACGATTCCGCGGTTGTAAAACGCCTGCGCGTAGCGAGGATCGAGCGCAACCGCCCGGTCGTAGCTGGCTTTCGCCTCGGCGAGGCGCCGCAGCTTGGCCAGCGCGTTGCCGCGGACGTTGTGCGCCTCAGCGTAGGCCGGCGCGGCAGCAATGGCGCGATCGGCGCTCAACAGGGCGTCGTCCAGCCGCCCGAGCTCGGTTAAGACGTCCGCGCGCAGCGCGAGCGCTTCGGCGTTCTCCGCCTTCAGCGACAGGCAGGCGTCGATCGCGGCGAGCGACTCCGCGAATCGCCCCATCCATCGCAATACGTTGGCGAGATTGAAATAGGCGAGCGGACGCGACGGATCGATGGCGATCGCGCGCTCCAACGCCGCCGCCGCCTCGTCGAGCTTCCTCTTCTCGCCGAGGATGCTGCCCAGGAGATAGAGCGCTCCGTAATGCCTGTCGTCGAGCCGCAGAATGGCTTCGCATAGCGCGATCGCGCCGTCGAGGTCGCCGGCTTCGTGGAGATCGAAGGCGCGATCGAGGCAAGGAACTGGCGTGGCGGGGACGTCCAAAGTCATAATACCATCGATGAAACTCGGAAAGAGTTAGCGCGGCGCATCGAAACCGTCCAGAAGCACGGCCTACCGTCGGCCCTGGCAAGCTTGTCTTTTGCCTCGAGCGGGGAGCGAATAGAATTCGTTCCTTTCTCCTGGGGTCGCCAGCGTGTGCGGGCCGCCCGTCGCGTTCACGCCATTCCGAAGAGGCCGATTGCAAGGATTGCGACAATGTCAACCGCCCCGCCCTCCCCCGTCTCGCTGGTGCGACGTGACGACGCGTCCGGCGTCGCGACCCTCACCCTGCAATCGCCGGCGTCGCGCAACGCGCTGAGCCTGGCGATGATCGAAGCGCTGATCGACGCCGTTTCGGCGATCGAGGCCGATGCAGCGACGCGCGCCGTCGTTCTCGCCAGCGAGGGACCGGCGCTTTCCGCCGGCCACGACCTCAAGGAGCTGCAGGCGCATCGCAATGACGGCGACCGCGGCCGCGCTTTCTTTGAACATGCGATGACGCGCTGCTCCGATCTGATGCGCGCCATCGTCGCCCTGCCCAAACCAGTCATCGCCGCTGTCGAAGGCGTCGCCACCGCCGCCGGCTGCCAGCTCGTCGCGGCGTGCGACCTCGCGATCGCCGGCGCCGACGCGCGCTTCGCCTTGCCTGGCGTGTCGATCGGCCTCTTCTGTTCGACGCCGCTGGTCGCCGTCGGACGCGCCGTTTCGCGCAAGCACGCGATGGAAATGGCGCTGACCGGCGATCTCTACGACGCTCAGACGGCCGAGCGCTTCGGCCTCGTCAATCGCGTCGTTCCGGCGGGCGCGGCGCTCGCTGAAGCGCGCGCCCTCGCTCGGCGCATCGCCGCCCGTTCGGCGACGACGCTGGCGATTGGCAAGCGCACGTTCTATCGCCAGATCGACATGCCGCTCGAGGAAGCCTACGCGCTCGCTGCGCGAGCGATGGTCGAGAACCTGCTGCGCCCCGATTCCGCCGAAGGCGCCGCCGCCTTTCTCGACAAGCGGCCGCCGCGCTGGGAGGACGCGTGAACCACGATTCCTATTCCGATGATTATATCCGCGACATTCTGACGAGCGTGAAGACGATCGCCATGGTCGGCGCGTCGGCCAACGCCGCGCGGCCGTCCTATTTCGTGCTCAAGTATCTCTCCGAGCGCGGCTTCACGATGCTGCCGATCAACCCTGGGCTCGCCGGCCAGGCAATCCACGGCTTGCCGGTCTATGCGAGCCTCGCCGACGCCCCACAGCCGATCGACATGGTCGACGTCTTCCGCAGGTCTGACGCCGTCGGCGAGGTCGTCGACGCGGCGCTCGCGCTTGCCTCGCCGCCGAAGGTCATATGGATGCAGCTCGGCGTGCGCGACGACGCGGCCGCCGCGCGCGCCGAAGCGCGGGGCGTGAAGGTGGTGATGAACCGCTGTCCGAAGATCGAATATGGCCGCCTGTCGGGCGAGATCGGCTGGACGGGCGTCAATTCGCGCATCCTCTCGGCGAAAAAGCCGATCGCCGGCGCGGGCTTACAGCGGCTGTCGATCGACAAGCGCTAGGCCGGCGCGGTCGCGAGCAGCGTTTCGAGCTCGGCGCGACCGGCCGCTGCGTCGAAGGCCTGCGGGCCTCCAGCGACGCATTTCAGCGCCGCTTCGGCGCGGCGCAGCGCTTCGCCTTTCAACTCAGGCGTTTCCGCGACGACTTCGCGCGCCTCGGTCAGATCGCCGTTGCAGTGAAGCACGATGTCGAGTCCCGCGGCGAAGATCGCGCGCGTCTTTTCGGCGAACGTTCCCTTCAGCGCCTTCATCGACGTATCGTCGCTGAAAATGAGGCCGTCGAAACCGATCGCGCCGCGCATGATCTCCGAGACCACGCGCGGCGACGTCGTCGCCGGCGCCTTGTCGTCGATCGCGGTGAAGACGATGTGAGCGCTCATCGCCATTGGTAGATCGCTGAGCGCCACAAACGGCTGAAAGTCGCGTGCGGCGAGCGCCTCGCGGCTCGCGGTCACCACCGGCAGATCGAGGTGGCTGTCGACCTGCGCCCGCCCGTGCCCGGGCATGTGCTTGACGACGGGTGCGACGCCGCCGGCGATGAGGCCGTCGGCGTACGCCCGGCCGAGCGTCGCCACCCGCTCAGCGGAGTTGGAGAACGCGCGCGCGCCGATCGCCGCGTGCATGCCCTCGCCGGCGACGTCGAGCACCGGCGCGCAGTCGACGTTGATCCCGACTTCGAAGAGATCGGCGGCGATGAGCCGCGCCGCTAGCCAGGCAGTGCGTTCGGGGGCGCTTGTGGCGGCAAAGCGGGCGGCCGCAGGATATGGGAGCCAATGCGGCGGCCCCATGCGCTGCACCCGCCCGCCTTCCTGATCGATGAGCACCGGCGCGTCGGCGCGGCCGACAATGGCGCGAAAATCGTCGGTGAGCCCGCGCAATTGCTCCCGGTCGACGACATTGCGTTTGAAAAGGATTAGTCCCCACGGCTGCGCGTCGCTGAGGAACGCACGCTCTTCCGCGCCGAGGTTCGGCCCGGCGCAGCCGAGAACAGCGGCGCGGATCATGGGCGTCCCGGCGTCCCCTGCAGGCCGAACGAAATCAATCCTTGGCGATGAAGCAATCGCCGCCCCCGGCCTTCAGCTTCGAGCACAGCGCGCCCGCGTCGGTCCTCGAGAGTCCGCTGACGCGAACCCGATAGATCGTCTCGCCCTTGACGTCGGCCTGATGGATCGACAGCGCGGAATCGCCGAGCGCGTCGGCGTACTTGCTCTTGAGCTTGGCGACCGCGCTGCGCGCGTCGGCCTCCGAGCGCGGCGCGGCGAGTTGCACCGCCCATCCGCCGCCGCCTTCCGCCGCGGCCGGCGCCGTTGTCGCCGCCTGAGCTGTCGGCGCCGGCGCTGCAACAGTCGGCGCAGCGTCGGCGGGCGGCGAATCGGCGGCCGCGGCCTCCGCTACAGTCTTCGGCGCAGGCTTGGCCGGCTTGCCGGGTTTTGGCGAGGCGACGAGCTGCAGCGGCGCGCTCGGCGTCGCGCTCGCGTCGGCGTTGGGCGCGGTCGTGTCGGTCTTGGCGACAACCCGCTGCTGCGATTTGGGCGACAGCTTGGTCGGCAGGTCGAGCTTCGGCGTCGCCGCTTCGGGCGTCGCGACGACCGGATCGACGGCGCGCACCGCCACCTTCACCGGCGGCGTCGGGACGACGTCCGGCGCCGGCGCCGCAGCGGGCGGGGTCGCGTCGGCGGCCGCGATCAGCGTGCCGTCCGGACGCACCGACACCGTCTTCACCGGCTTGGCGACCGGGAACAGCGGCGCGACCGAGGCCGAGGCGGCGGCGGGCGGCACAATCTGCGTTTCTGGCGCAGTCGCGACCGGCGAGCCGGCGTCGACGGCGAGCGACGGCGCTGGGGCGACGGCGTTCGGCGGACCGGCTGAAGCGGACGGCGCCGGCGTCGGCGGCTGTGTCTGAGTGCGAAGATCGACCGGTTGCTCTTCCGTGTTGACGACCTTGACCGGCGTCGGCGTCGCGGAATCCTTCATCAGCAACGCCGCGATGTCGCCGTTCGTCTGAACGTTGGCGTCGCTCGGAGGCTGGACCTTGGTCGGCGCGTCGTCGGCGGCGATGAACGGCGGCGCCTTGGGCAATCCCGGCACGCCGTGCTTCAGCGCCGCGGCGCCGGCAAGCAGCGCGACGCCGACGACAATCATCCCGGTCACTTTGAAACCCCACCCGCGCGAGCCGCGCGGCGGCGCTTGTTCCGCGGCGGCGGGCATGAGTGGGGACGGCGCCTCGGCGGCGTCGTCAGAGTCAGTCTCGGTCTCGGCGAAGGCGGGACGCAAGTCCGCGCCGAAGGCCGGCGGCAGCGTCATCGCCGGCTCGCCATCCGCCTGCTCGGATTGCGGCGTTCGCGCCGCGCGCCGAGCGTCGGCGTGGACCGAGTTGACAAGCCGCGTCAGCTCCGCCAGCGGGTCTTCGCTCCCCGCCGATGGCGCTCCGGCGGCGCGCAGCCGCTTCTCGAATTCATCGAGGTTGATTTCGGGCACAACTTTGCCTGGCGAACCGCTCATGACTAGCCTCGCTTGAGGGTGGGCCGGCGCTTAAGACGTTGTCGCTGCGAACGTCTCTCGCGCTTCCCCCCTCGCGTCCGGCGCCGCGAGCGGCCGCGATGGACCGCTCTAGCGCATTTCCTCGGGCGCGCTCACGCCTAGGATAGTCAACGCCGAAGCCAAAACAAAGGCCGTCGCCGTCACCAGACCTATGCGCGCATTCGTTAAACTTGCATTACCATCATTAACGAAGCGTAAATGTGGCGAATCCTTGCCGCGGTTCCAGTGCGAATGGAACAGGGTCGCCAAATCGTGTGCATAAAAGGCAATCCGGTGCGGTTCGTGGGCTTCCGCGGCCTGGACGACGACGCGCGGGTACTGCGCCAACGCGCGCATCAGGCTGCGCTCGCCCTCGTCCGAGAGCTGGCTGAAATCGGCTCCGCACAATGACTTGGGCGCGAGATCGATGGCTGGAAAGGCCACGCGCGCCTGGCGTAGGACACTGCGCGCCCGGGCGTGCGCATATTGTACATAGAAGACCGGATTATCTTGACTCTGCTCGATCACCTTGGCGAGATCGAAGTCGAGCGGCGCGTCGTTCTTGCGCATCAACATGATGAACCGCGCCGGATCGGCGCCGACTTCGTCGACGACTTCCCGCAACGTGACGAATTCTCCGGAGCGTTTCGACATCTTGACCGGCTCGCCGGCCCGCATCAGGCGAACGAGCTGGCACAGTCGCACGTCGAGATTGGCCTTGCCGCGCGACAGCGCGGCGACCGCCGCCTGCATGCGTTTGACGTAGCCGCCGTGATCTGCCCCCCAAATGTCGATCAGACTGAGGAAGCCGCGGTCGATCTTCGACTTATGATAGGCGATGTCGCTGGCGAAATAGGTGTAGCCGCCGTCCGACTTGATCAGCGGCCGGTCGACGTCGTCGCCGAAATCGGTCGAGCGGAACAGCGTCTGCTCGCGATCTTCCCAATCCTCCGACGGCTGGCCCTTGGGCGGCGGCAACCGGCCGACGTAGACGATGCCGCGGCCCGTCAGATCCTCGATCGCGGCGCGCACCTGGTCCTCGCCGCCGTCGGCGCCGGTCAGCGCCCGCTCGGACGAGAAGACTTCGTGGACGATGTTGAGCGCGGCGAGATCGTCCTTGATCATCGCCATCATCGCCGAGATCGCGCGCGCCCGCACCGGCGCCAGCCACTCGGCCTCCGGCTTGTCGCGCAGCGAAGCGCCGAATTCGGCGGCGAGCGCGGCGCCGACCGACTTGAGATAGTCGCCGGGATAAAACCCCTCGGGGATCGTCACCGCCTCGCCGAGCGCCTCGCGATAACGCAGATAAGCGGAGCGGGCGAGGACGTCGACCTGCGCGCCAGCGTCGTTGACGTAGTACTCGCGAGTCACCTCGCGGCCGGCGAAGACGAGCAGATTGGCGAGCGCGTCGCCGAACACCGCGCCGCGCGCGTGACCAACGTGCATCGGCCCGGTGGGATTGGCGCTGACGTATTCGACGTTGACCTTGCCTTCGGCCGGCTTCGTCGCGCGGCCGAAATCGACGCCGCGTTCGAGGATGGCGACGAGCACCCGCGCGTATGTCGCGAGCGTCAGGCGAATGTTGATGAAGCCCGGGCCGGCGACCTCGACTGCCTCGACGTCGGGCGCCCTTCCGAGGACTTCGGCCAGCGCTTCGGCCAAGGCGCGCGGATTGCCGCCGGCGGCCTTCGCTTCACGCGCGTAGACCATCGCCGCGTTGGTCGACAGGTCGCCGTGCGCCGCCTCGCGCGGCGGTTCGACGACGAAGCGGGTGAGGTCGAGGCCGGAAGGGGCCCGCCCGGCCGCCGCCAGACTTTTAAGCGCGGCGCCCACACGGGCCTGGAAATCCTCGAAAATATTCATGAAATGCGCCCGGGAACGAAGCCGGCGCGGCTTTATCGCAAGTTCGCCGTGGGGTCAAAAAGCCGGCGATACTCGTTCAGAGCGAAGCGGTCGGTCATGCCGGCGATGTAATCGGCGGCCGCGTGCGCCCGCTCCCCCTCGGTCGCGCCGGCCTTCGCCGCCCAATCGGCCGGCATCGCCGCGGGGTCGGCGACATAGGCGGAGAACAAGCGCCGCACCACCGCGTCGGCCCGCTCGCGCACCCGCTTCACTTGCGGGTGGCGATACATGTTGGCGAACAGGAACGCCTTGATGTCGCCGTCGGCTGTCGCCAACGGTGGGGAAAAGCCGACGAGCGTCCTTCCAGCCTGCTGCACGTCTTCGAGGCTCGTTGCGCCGGCGGCGGCGATGCGGGCGCCGCTCTCGGCGATGACGTCCTCGACGAAGCGGGTGATGACGCGGCGCGTCAACTCGTGGATGACGCGCGGCCGCTCGAGGCCGGGATGCAGGCGCTCGATCTCGTCGAGCAGCGCGGCGACGAACGGCGCAGCGCGGATCGCGGCGAGATCAAATAGGCCGGCGCGCAAGCCGTCGTCGATGTCGTGCGCGTCATAGGCGATGTCGTCGGCGATCGCCGCCGCTTGCGCCTCGAGGCTGGCGTATTGGGCGAGACGGAGGCTCTGCAGGCGATCATAGGCGAGGATCGCGGCAGGAACGCCTCGCGCGCGCCAGCGTTCGAGCGGCCGTCCTTCGGCGTCGATCAGCGGGCCGTTGTGCTTGACCAGCCCCTCGAGCGTCTCCTGAGTCAGGTTGAGGCCGTCGAAGTCGGCGTAGCGGCGCTCGAGCTCGGTGACAAGGCGCAGGCCGTGGCTGTTGTGGTCGAAGCCGCCGTGCGCGGCCATACAGGCGTCGAGCGCGTCCTCGCCGGTGTGGCCGAACGGCGTGTGGCCGAGATCGTGGCCGAGCGCCACCGCCTCGGTGAGCTCTTCGTCGAGCCGCAGCGCCTTGGCGAGCGCGCGCGCGAGCTGGGCGACCTCGATCGTGTGAGTGAGGCGGGAGCGGAAATGGTCGCCCTCGTGATAGACGAACACTTGGGTCTTGTGAGCGAGGCGGCGGAAGGCAGTCGAGTGGATGATGCGGTCGCGGTCGCGCTGGAAGTCGTCGCGGGTCGGCGACGGCGGCTCGGGGTGGAGGCGGCCTAGCGAGCGGGCGGGATCGGCGGCGTAGGTCGCCCGGCCGTTCCGTGGGTCCCCCGCCATCTTCGCCCCCCGCATTGCGCTTCGTTCCGCCGCGCCTATGTTCATAGCGACCCCCTTGTCGATTGTCTGCCCCAGGAAGGACCCATGAGCGACACCGCCGCAGCCGCCGAAACGGCGCCCCTGTCGATCAGCGCCGCCGCCGCGCGCCGCCTGACCAAAGTGCTCGCCGCCGATCCAGGCGCGGCGCTGCGCATCTCGGTCAAGGGCGGCGGCTGTTCGGGCTTCCAATACGCCTTCGAGATCGACGCGACCCGCGCCGACGACGACTTCGTTGCGACGCGCGACGGGGTCAGTGTCGTCGTCGACTCGGCGTCGCTCGAAATGCTGCGCGGCTCGGAGCTCGATTTCGTCGACGACTTGATGGGTCAGGCGTTCAAGGTCAAGAACCCCAACGCGGTCGCTTCGTGCGGCTGTGGGGTGAGCTTCTCGATCTGATTTCTCGCGCTTGCGCCGACTCCGCCGCCGCGCCATGCTCGCGGCGGGAGGACCTGCCGGCAATGACCGTTTCCCTGACTGGGGGGTGCGCCTGCGGCGGTTTGCGCTACCGGCTCGCCGCGCCGCCGATGTTCGTTCACTGCTGCCATTGCACCGACTGCCAGCGGCAGACCGGCAGCGCCTTCGTCATCAATGCGCTGATCGAGACGTCGCGGGTCGAGGTCCTTTCAGGGACCACGGTCGGGATCCCCGTCCCAACCGACAGCGGCCGACCGCACGTCATTCACCGCTGCCCGACCTGCCAGACCGCGCTGTGGAGCCACTATGGCGGGCGCACAGCGCTGAGCTTCGTCCGCGTCGGCACGCTCGATCAGCCCGCCGCCGCCCCGCCCGACGTCCACATCTACACGCGTTCCAAGCTGCCCTGGGTTGTGCTGCCCGAGGGCGCACCCGCCTTCGAGGAATATTACGACTCGCGTGCGCTATGGCCGCCCGAGAGCCTCGCGCGGCGCAAGGCGGCGCTGTCGGGCTAGGCCACGATCAACCGCGGGGCCCCGCTCACGCCAGGGCCGCCGCTCTGCACGGCGGCCGGGCGAGCGTCAGAACCAGAGCCGATGCGATGAGGCAGGCCACTCCCGCGACATAAAGCGCCGGCAGATAGCTCGCGAGCTCAGTGCGCGCCGCGCCAGCGCCGAAGGCCGCGCAAGCCGCGCCGAGCTGGTGGGCGGCGAAGATCCAGCCGAAGGTCACGTTGGCGCGCTCAGGCCCGAAGGCGTCGGCGCCGAGGCGCACGGTCGGCGGCACCGTCGCGACCCAGTCGAGACCGTAGAACACCGCGAACAGCGACAGGCTGACGACCGAGAAGTCGGTGTACGGCAGATAGATCAGCGACAGGCCGCGCAGGCCGTAATAGAAAAACAACAGCCAGCGGTTGTCGTAGCGGTCGGAGAGCCAGCCCGAGAGGATCGTGCCGAAGAAATCGAACACGCCGATCGCCGCCAGGATGCTCGCCGCGCCGACCGGCGCCACGCCGAAGTCGCCGCACAAGGTGATCCAGTGGGTTTGAATCAGGCCGTTGGTGCTGAGGCCGCAGACGAAGAAGGTCGCGAACAGCACCCAGAAGACTCGGCTCTTCGCGCCCTCGCGCAAAGCGATGAGCGGCGCAGAGGCGAGCGAGGCGAAACCCGCGCTGGTCTTCGGCGCCGGGACGATGGCGTGTTCGCCATACGGCGGCAGGCCGACGTCGGCCGGCCGGTCGCGCAGCAGCGCCATGGCGAAGGCGAGTGCGACGACGAGAATGGCGACGACCACACCCAACGCCGCCCGCCAGCCCCAGTGCTCGGAAACCGAGGCCAGCAGCGGCAGAAAGACGAGCTGACCGGTGGCGTTGCTGGCCGTCAGCAGGCCGATGGCGAGGCCGCGGCGGGCCGAGAACCAGCGCGTCGCCACCGTCGCGCCAAGCACCAGCGCCGTCATGCCGGAGCCGAGCCCGACGATCACGCCCCAGAACAGTTCGAGCTGCCAGAGATGGCGCATCGACGCCGTGCCGGCGACGCCAATGGCGATCAGCGCCATCGCCGCGGCGACGACTGCGCGCGCGCCAAAGCGGTTGATCAGCGCGGCGGCGAACGGCCCGACCAGGCCATAGAGCGCGAGACGGATCGCCAGGGCGGAGGAAATGTCGGCGTTGGACCAGCCGAATTCAGCCTCGAGCGGCGCGATGATGACGCCGGAGGCGCCCATCGCGCCGGCGGTCGCCAGCATGACGAGGAAGGTCGCGCCGAGCACCGCCCAACCGTAGTGGACGCGCCGCATCGCGAGATAGGCCGCCAGGCGGTTGGAGATCATAGGCGTCCCTTGCGATTGCGCCGCAGCGGCCGTTGGCGACGGCGCGACCGCCGCCGCGGCAAGAAACTCGATTTCGAAGCTCACAGAGCCGCGAGCAAGGCCCGCAGCGCTTCCGCGCCGCCGTCGCCGAGCGCCGTTTCGACCCGGCGTTGCGCGGCGTCCCACAGCGGCGCGCCGTCGCGCAGGACGGCGCGGCCGTCTTCGGCGAGCGTCACCGTCGCCTCACGATGGTCGTCGCCCGGGCCGATCTCGATCAACCCCATACGGCGCAAAACCTTGATGTTGCGCCCAACCGTCGAGCGATCGAGCGAAGCGAGCCGCCCGAGCTCGGACAGCGACAGCTTGCCGCCGCGTTCGATCTTGCGCAGCAGGCTGAATTGGGCGAGGCCGACCCCCGCCGGAGCGAGCGCCTCGTCGTACATCGCCGTCGTCTTGCGCGTCGCGGCCCGCAGGGCCGCGCAATAGCAGAAAGTCTTCGTCGCCATTACGGGCATATACCCGCACCGTCGCCAGAAGACAAGATGGCCCCGCCGGCGCTGCGCCGGCGGCCTCAGCCGTCGAAGCGGTTCGACTTGTTGAACCCCTTGGGCGGCAGGCGGCCCGCTTCGGCGCGCGTTCCGATCCAGTCCTTGAGCTCGGACTTGGGAACAGTAAACGTGCGGCCGGCCGAGTCGCGCCAGGTCATGCCGTCGGCGAGCTTGAACACGCAAGCGTCGGAAATCCCGCCGTCCTTATAGCGCTGCAGCCGGACGCCTTTGCCGCGCGCCATCTCCGGCACCTGTTTGAGCGGAAAGACCAGCAGCTTGCGGTTCTCGCCGATCGTCGCGACGTGATCGCCGGCGGCCGGCGTGACGAGCTTCACGCGCGACGGCGCGGCGACGTTCATCACCGCCCTGCCCTTGCGCGTCGCCGACAGCATGTCGTCCTGACCGACGACGAAGCCGCGGCCGTCGTTGGTCGCGACCAGCATTTTCTCGCCCGCGGCGTAAGGCCAGACGGCGACGATGTCGGCGGATTCGTCGATGTCGGCCATCAGCCGGATCGGTTCGCCGGCGCCGCGCCCGCCTGGCAGCTTGGCCACTTCGAGGGTGTACGCCTTGCCGTCGCTCGTCAGCACCAACATCTTCGAAGTCGTCTCGGCGAAGAACGAGGTTTGCAACGCGTCCTCGCCTTTGAATGTCGCGCTGGCGAGATCGGCGACGTGGCCCTTCAGCGCGCGGATCCAGCCCATCTGCGAAATGAGGATCGTCACCGGCTCGCGCTCGATCAGCGCCTCGGCGAGTTCAATCTCGATCTCTTTCGGCGTCTCGAACGTGGTGCGCCGCTTGCCGAGCCTGGTTTCCGGCCCGAATTTCTTCCTGACGTCGCGGATCTCGTAGGCGACCGCCTGCCATTGCTTCTTTTCGCTGGCGAGCAGCGTCTCGATCGAGACCTTCTCCTCGCCAAGCGTCTTCTGCTCCTTGCGCAGCGCCATCTCCTCGAGGCGGCGCAGCGAACGCAAGCGGGTGTCGAGGATGTAGTTGGCCTGCGTCTCGGTGAGCGCGAAGCGCGCCATCAGCGCCGCCTTGGGCTCGTCGTCCTCGCGGACGATGCGGATGACCTCGTCAAGGTTTAGGAAGACGATAATCATCCCCGCCACCAGCTCGAGCCGGCGTTCGATCGCGGCCAGGCGATGGGCGGAGCGGCGCTTGAGCACCTCTCGGCGGTGGTCGAGCCATTGCTGCAGCGCTTCGCCGAAGCTGACGACGCGCGGCGTCACGCCGTCGACGAGAACGTTGAGATTGACCGGAATGCGCGTCTCGAGCTCGCTGAGCTTGTAGAGCTGCTCCATCATCATCGCCGGGTCGACGGTGCGGCTCTTCGGCTCGAGAACCACGCGCACGTCTTCGGCCGATTCGTCGCGGACGTCGCCGAGCAGATGCGCCTTGCGCTCGGTCAGCAGCGTCGCGAGCTGCTCAATCAGGCGCGACTTCTGCACGCTATAAGGAATTTCGGTGACGACCACGACCCAGCCGCCGCGGCCGGTCTCCTCGCGCGTCCAGCGCGCGCGCAAGCGGAAACCGCCGCGCCCGGTGCGATAGGTCTCGGCGATCGACGCCGGATCGTCGACGACGATGCCGCCGGTCGGGAAGTCCGGCCCCGGCGCGAAGTTGAGCAGCGCCTCGACCTCGGCGTTCGGGTGAGCGATGAGGTACAGCGCGGCGTCGCACAGCTCGGCGACGTTGTGCGGCGGGATCGAGGTCGCCATGCCGACGGCGATGCCCTGCGCGCCATTGGCGAGCAGGTTGGGAATCGCCGACGGCAGGACGATCGGCTCCTTCGCGTCGCCGGAGTAGTTGTCGCGCCAGTCGACCGCTTCCTCGTCGACGCCTTCAAGCAGCAGCCGCGCGACGTCGGTCATGCGCGCTTCGGTGTAGCGATAGGCGGCGGCGCCGTCGCCGTCGATGTTGCCGAAATTGCCCTGGCCGTCGACCAGCGGATAACGCGAGGCGAAATCCTGGGCGAGACGCACCAGGGCCTCGTAGATCGCCTGGTCGCCGTGCGGATGGAACGAACCCATCACGTCGCCGACGATCTTGGCGCATTTCTTGAACGCCGCGGCGGGATCGAGCTTGAGGATGTGCATGCCGTAGAGGATGCGGCGATGGACGGGCTTTAGCCCGTCGCGCGCGTCCGGCAGCGCCCGGCCTGTTATGGTCGAGAGCGCATAGGCGAGATAGCGCTCCTCGAGCGCCTCGCGCAGCGGAACGTCGATCGGCGCCGGCGGCGGGGGCGGCGGAGGGGCGACAGCAGTTTTGGCCATGGGCGACGGGTTAGCGGAGGGGACGAGTCGCGGCAAGGGGCGAAACGGGAACGCCGCCCGGCCTCAATCCCAATTCCGGCGTTCGGTCGTTAAAAGCGCCCGATTTATCGCGCCGACGGCCGCGGTTCGCCGATCTTGTAGGTCGCCAGGATGCGGTCGCTCGCGGTGTCGCGCAGACAATTGAAGAAGCGGCCGCAGCCGGCGGCGTGGCGCCAGCGTTCGCCGAACTCGCCCTTGGGATTGGCGCGGAAATAGAGATAGTCCGTCCACTCCCCGTCGCTGGCGGCGTCGGGATCTGGGCGCGTCAAATGCGCTTCGCCGCCGTATTTGAACTCCGCCTCGGGCCGGGCCATTTCACAATAGGGGCAGCGGATCAGCAGCATCGGCTCGGACCCTTCAATGGGCGACGGCGGCGGCGGTCGCCTCGTTGACCAGCGCGCCGGACCGGAAGCGGTCGAGCGCGAACGGGGCGGCGATCGGGTGCGGCTCGCCCGTCGCGAGCTGGTGGGCGAACAGATGGCCCGAACCCGGCGTCGCCTTGAAGCCGCCGGTGCCCCAGCCGCAATTGACGAACAGGCCGGGGACCGGCGTCTTGCCGATGATCGGCGAGCGATCGGGCGTCGTGTCGACGATGCCGCCCCAGTTGCGCATCATTCTCAGCCGCGAGGCGATCGGGAACAGTTCGCAGATCGCCTCCAGCGTCGCCGTGGCGATGTGCAGCCCCCCCGTCTGGCTGTAGGAGACATAGGCGTCGGTCCCCGCTCCGATCACCAGTTCGCCCTTGTCCGATTGCGACATGTAGGCGTGGACGGCGTTGGACATCGCGACGCAAGGCATGACCGGCTTCAGCGGTTCGGAGACCAGGGCCTGCAGCGGATAGGATTCGATCGGCAGCCGCACCCCGGCCATGGCCGCCACGACGCTCGAGTGGCCGGCGACGGCGACGCCGAGCCTCTTGGTCGCAATCGCGCCGCGCGTCGTCTCGACGCCGCTGACCGCGCCGGCCGCGTCGCGGCGAATTGCGATGACCTCGCAGTTCTCGACGATGTCGACGCCAAGGTTGCTCGCCGCCCGCGCGAATCCCCAGGCGACGGCGTCGTGGCGCGCCGTACCGCCGCTCCTTTGCAACGCCGCGCCGCGCACCGGGTAGCGGATGCCGGGATCGATATTGAGGATCGGGCAGAACGCCTTCGCCTGTTCGGGCGTCACCCATTCGCCGTCGATGCCGGCGAGCCGATTGGCGTGGATCTGGCGCTTGAGCGCCGCCTCATCGTGGCGGCTGTGGGCGAGCTGCAGCACGCCGCGCGGCGAGAACATCACGTTGTAGTTGAGCGCCTGGGCGAGCGTTTTCCACAGCTCGTGGGCGTGGGCGTAGATCCCCTCCGAAGCCTCCCACAGATAGTTGGAGCGGACGATCGTCGTGTTGCGCCCGGTATTGCCGCCGCCCAGCCAGCCCTTTTCGAGCACGGCGACGTTGGTCAAGCCGTGCTCTTTGGCGAGGTAGTAGGCTGTGGCGAGGCCGTGGCCGCCGCCGCCGACGATCACGATATCGTAGGCGGGCTTCAGATCGGCGGAGCGCCACTGCGGCGTCCAACCCTGGTGGCCGGTCAGCGCCTGGCGCGCGAGGCTGGCGAAGGAGAATTTCACCGTTCAGCCCTCTCCCGGCCGGGCGACGCGCCCCGCCTTCGCCGACCTAGACGGTTTGCCGCAGACCGGCAACGTCTGCGGCGTCGCAGGGTTCATTTTGCCCCTTGGCGCGGCGCTGCGGCCGCTCCAATATGGCGCATTCCTGTGCGGCGCCCAATTTTCGGACTCGGCGCAGGCCTGCTCTCCCGCTATGGCCAGAAACATGAGCGATGATTTCCGCCGCCCGGTTCCCCTCGCCTTCGCCGCACTGGCGATCGTCGGTTGGCTGCTGGTCTCCTATTTCTGGTCTCAGGCCGCAGACCTGCGCACGCAAATGGACGACGGGCTGAAGCGCGCCGAGCTTGCGCGCGAAGGGCTGGCCGCCGACCTGCAGAACCTGCAGAAGGCCGCCGGCAACGCCGCCGATCTCGACAAGCAGGCGAAGGACGCCCAGGCGGCGCTGGCCGAAGCGGTCTCGGCGCGCGCCGCGGCGCAGAACGAGCTTGCCGAGCTGACCAAGCAGATCAGCGAAGCCAAGCTCGCCGTCTCGGGCGCACAGGAAGAGGCCAACGCCAAGAGCCGCGACCTCCAGTCGGTCGACGCCAAGCTGCAGGGGGAGAACGACCAGCTCAGCGTCGTCGAGGGCCAGATCACCGCCGCGCAGGCGAAATACGCCGACCTCGATCGACAGGTCGAGGACGCCACCCGCCGACTCGCCGACTTGCAGAGCCAAGTCGATACGCTGCAGCAAGCGATCGACGCCGCCAAGGCGGCGCAGGAGGCTAAGCCGAAATAGCCCCGCGGCCGAAAGCGCGCGCGAGCGCGGCGGCCTCGGCGGCGACGACGCCGCGGTCGGTGACGAAACCGTCGATCAATTCGGCCGGGGTCACGTCGAAAGCGGGGTTGATCGCTTCAGCGCCGGGGGGCGTCACGGCGACGCGCGCGACGCGTCCGTCGTCGAGGCGGCCGACGACATGCGTCACCTCTTCGGCCGACCGCTCTTCGATCGGGATTTCGGCGAGGCCGTCGCCGATCGTCCAGTCGAAGGTTGGGCCCGGCGCGGCGACATAGAACGGCACGCCGTTCGCGCGCGCCGCCAACGCCTTGAGATAGGTGCCGATTTTGTTGGCGACGTCGCCGCGCGCGGTGACGCGGTCGGCCCCGACGATCACCAGGTCGATCTGCCCGCGCTGCATGAGATGGCCGCCGGCGTTGTCGACGATCACCGTGTACGGCACGCCGTGCTGGCCGAGCTCGAAGGCGGTGAGCGCCGCGCCCTGGTTGCGCGGCCGCGTTTCGTCGACGAACACGCGCAGCGGAATGCCGCGATCGTGCGCCATGTAGATGGGCGCTGTCGCCGTGCCCCAATCGACCGCGGCGAGCCAGCCGGCGTTGCAATGCGTCAGGATGTTCACCGGACGACCGCGTTCGCGATATAGCGATTCGATTAATGGCAGGCCGGCTTCGCCGATGCGACGATTTAGCGCGACGTCCTCGTCGCAGAACGCGATTGCGCGCGCCCATGCTGTAGCGGCGCGTTCTTGCGGCGGCAGGGGCGCGACCACGGCGCTGACGTCATCGAGCGCATGGCGCAAGTTGACGGCGGTCGGCCTCGTCGCCGCCAGCGTGCGATAGCCCGCTTCGAGCGCCGCGTCGTCTGCGGCGCGGCGCAGAGCGAGCGCTAAGCCAAAGGCCGCCGTCGCCCCGATCAGCGGTGCGCCGCGCACGACCATGGTTGTGATCGCCTCCGCAGCCGCCTCGAGGGTGTCGATGCGCCGCGTGGCAAAACGGTGCGGCAAGAGGGTCTGGTCGATCGTCTCGATCGCGTCGCCGCCGGCGGTCGGCCAAATCGCGCGATAGGCGCGTCCATCGATCCTCATCGCCCCGCCCCGTCGCCAAGGCGCTCAGGCGCAAAGCGAATTGCCGCATTCCGCGGCATTTCGCGATCAACCGACGGCATTGAGAAGATTCCCATCCGTGTTAGAAACGATCATACGATGGCGCCCGGGAAAGGAACAAACATGGACCAGCAGACGCCCAGCGAGATGTCCTCGGCGCTGCCGGCGATACGCAATTACACGGCGGACGAGCTGAAAGCGGCGGTTCTCGCCAAGCTGACCTACTCGGTCGGCAAAAACAGCGTCGCCGCCAGCCCGCGTGATTGGTTCCTCGCCGTCGCATTCGCCACCCGCGACATCGTCGTCGAACGCTGGATCGCCTCGACCAACGCCGTCTATCAGGACGGCCGCAAACGAGTCTATTACCTGTCGCTCGAATTTCTGATCGGCCGATTGCTCTATGACGCGATCGCCAATCTCGGCATCGTCGAACCGATGACGGCGGCGCTGTCGCAACTCGGTCTCGACCTGGCGCACCTGAGAAAGCTCGAGTCCGACGCGGCGCTGGGCAACGGCGGCCTCGGCCGTCTCGCCGCCTGCTTTATGGACAGCATGGCGACATTGTCGATCGCCGCGTCCGGATACGGCATTCGCTACGACAACGGCCTCTTTCGTCAGATCATCCGAAACGGCTGGCAGCAGGAGATTCCGGAGGATTGGCTCACGCACGGCAATCCGTGGGAATTCGAGCGCCCCGAAGTCAATTACGCGATCGGCTTCGGCGGTTGGGTGGAGGCGGTCGCCGACGGCGAAGAATCCGTTCGTCAGGTCTGGCACCCCGACGAAACCGTCGAGGCGGTCGGCTACGACACGCCGATCGTCGGCTGGCGCGGCCGCCACGTCAATACGCTGCGATTGTGGTCAGCGCGCGCCGTCGACCCGCTGAAGCTCGACGCTTTCAACGCCGGCGACTACATCGGCGCCCTTTCGGACACCGTGCGCGCCGAAGCGATCTCCAAGGTGCTCTATCCGAGCGACGCAACCCCAGCCGGGCAGGAGCTGCGGCTGCGGCAGGAATATTTCTTCGCTTCGGCCTCGCTGCTCGACCTCGTCCGCCGGCACGTCAAACAGTTTGGCGATGTCCGCACGCTGCCCGACCACGCCGCGGTTCAGCTCAACGACACGCATCCGTCGATCGCCGTCGCCGAGCTGATGCGCATTCTCGTCGACCTCAACCGCATCGAGTGGGAGGAGGCGTGGCAGATCACCAAGAAGGTGTTCTCTTACACCAACCATACGCTTCTGCCCGAGGCGTTGGAGAGCTGGCCGGTTCCGTTGATGGAGCGGCTGCTGCCGCGCCACATGCAGATCATTTACCTGATCAACGCGACCCATCTCGACGCGGCGCGCAAGAGCGGTCTCGGCGATCCCGCCCTGCTCTCGGCCGTTTCGTTGATTGACGAGCAAGGCGGCCGGCGCGTGCGCATGGGTAGCCTCGCCTTCGTCGGCTCGCACAAGATCAACGGCGTTTCGGCGTTGCACACCGACCTGATGCGCCAAACCGTGTTCCGCGATCTCGACCTCGTCTGTCCTGGCCGCATCACCAACAAGACCAACGGCATCACCTTCCGCCGCTGGCTGATCGAGTGCAATCCGCGCTTGACGAAGATCGTCACCGCGGTCGCCGGCGAGCGGGCGCTCGAGGACCCGAACGCGCTGCGCGAGCTCGCTCGCCACGCCGACGATGCGGCGCTGCAGGAGCAGGTCGCCCTCGCCCGGCGCGCCAACAAGGTCGACCTCGCCGGCCTGGTCGCCGAGACCCTCAATCTGCGCATCGATCCCGACGCGCTATTCGACGTGCAGGTCAAGCGCATCCACGAATACAAGCGGCAACTGCTCAACATCCTCGAAACGATCGCCCGCTACAACACCATCCGCGCCAACCCGACGATCGACTTCGCGCCGCGGGTGAAGATCTTCGCCGGCAAGGCGGCGGCGAGCTACACCCAGGCCAAACTGATCATCAAGCTGGCGATTGACGTCGCCCGCGTCGTCAATTCCGACCCGACAGTTCGCGGCCTGCTCAAGGTCGTCTTCTTGCCGAACTACAACGTCTCGCTGGCCGAGACGATCATGCCTGCGGTCGATCTCTCCGAGCAGATCTCGACTGCCGGCATGGAGGCGTCGGGCACCGGCAACATGAAGATGGCGTTGAACGGCGCGCTGACCGTCGGCACGCTCGACGGCGCCAATGTCGAGCTCAAGGAGCTCGTCGGCGACGACAACATCTTCATCTTCGGATTGACGGCCGCGGAGGTCGAAGCGGCGCGCGTGATCGGCATCGACTCGACCGAGCGCATCGCCGCGTCGCCGATCCTGCGCGGCGCGGTCGACGAGGTCGCCGCCGGCGTCTTCTCGCCTGACGACCGCAGCCGCTACCGCAGCCTGGTCGACGCTCTCACCCATCACGACTACTTCATGGTTTGCGCCGACTTCGAAGCCTATTGGGCGACGCAGTTGCGGATCGACGAAGCCTGGCGTGACAAGAAGCGATGGCGGCGCTCGAGCATTCTCAACACCGGCAATGTCGGCTGGTTCTCGTCCGACCGCACCATCGCCGAATATGCGAGCGAAATATGGAACGCGCCGTTCCGGCCGCTCGCCTGATTTCAGGGGGGCGAAATGGGTAAATTGGGCGAGTTCGCGGCGAGCGACGGAGACGGCTGGCAAGCGAAGGCGGCCGACATCGAAGCGATCGCGTCCGCGCGTCACGCCGACCCGTTCGCCATTCTGGGACCGCACCTGACGCGCGCGGGTTGGGCGATCCGCGCGTTCGCGCCCGATGTCGTCAGCGTCAGAGCGGTGACGCGCGACGGCGCGCCGCTTGCAGAATTCGTGCGCCGTTCGGGCGACTTCTTCGAGGCGCTCGCGCCCAACCAGAGCGAGCGGCCCGCCTACCGGCTGGAACTTACGCGCGCCGACGGCGTTGAAGTCGTCGACGACCCCTACGCCTTCGGCCCGGTGTTGGGTCCTTTGGACGAGCACCTTCTGGTCGAGGGCGCTCACCGCCAGCTTTATATGCGTTTGGGCGCGCAGCTGACCCCCCACGAGGGCGTCGATGGCGTCGCTTTCGCCGTCTGGGCCCCCCACGCGTCGCGCGTCTCCGTCGTTGGCGACTTCAATCGCTGGGACGGACGTCGTACGCAGATGCGCAAACGCGTCGACAGCGGTCTCTGGGAGGTGTTCGTCCCGGGCCTCGGCGCCGGCGCGGTCTACAAGTACGAGATTCTCGGCCCGGACGGCGTCCTGTTGCCGCTCAAGGCTGACCCGTTCGGCTACGCTGCCGAGATGAGGCCGTCGACCGCCTCGGTCGTCGCCGACACCGGACATTTCCAATGGAGCGACGCCGACTATCTCGAGCGCCGCCGGCAGGGCGAACCGCGGCGCAGACCGATGTCGATTCTCGAGGTCCATCTCGGCTCGTGGCGACGCGGTCCGGACAACTGCTTCCTCACTTACGACGAGCTCGCCGACCAGCTCGTCCCCTACGCCGTCGACCTCGGCTTCACCCATCTCGAACTGTTGCCCATCACCGAGCATCCGCTCGACGAGTCGTGGGGCTATCAACCGATCGGCCTGTTCGCGCCGACGCGCCGACACGGCGCTCCTGACGGCTTCGCTCGCTTCGTCGATCGCGCCCACGCCGCCGGACTCGGAATTATCCTCGATTGGGTGCCCGCTCATTTCCCGACCGACGCCCACGGACTGGCGCGGTTCGACGGCGGCGCGCTCTACGAGCACCCCGACCCGCGCCGCGGCTTCCACCCCGACTGGAATACCGCCATCTACGACTACGGTCGGCGCGAGGTCGCCAACTTCCTTTACGCCAGCGCGCTCTATTGGATCGACCGCTTCCACATCGACGGCCTGCGCGTCGACGCGGTCGCTTCGATGCTCTACCTCGATTATTCGCGCAAACCCGGCGAGTGGTTGCCCAACGCCGAAGGCGGCAACGAGAACCGCGACGCGATCGCCTTCCTGAAACGCGCCAACGAGCTCGTCTATGGCGCAGCGCCCGGCGCGGTGACGATCGCCGAGGAGTCGACTGCCTTCGCTGGCGTGTCGCGTCCGACCGATTCCGGCGGCCTCGGTTTCGGCTTCAAATGGAACATGGGCTGGATGCACGACACGCTCGATTACGTATCGCGCGATCCGATCTATCGCCGCTGGAGCCACGACAAGCTGACGTTCGGCTTGCTCTACGCCTTCGCCGAAAACTTCATCCTGCCGATCTCGCACGACGAAGTCGTCCACGGCAAAGGCTCGCTCGCCGGCAAGATGCCCGGCGACGAATGGCAGCGCTTCGCCAACGTCCGCGCCTATCTCGGCTTCATGTGGGGCCACCCCGGCAAGAAACTGTTGTTCATGGGGCAGGAATTCGGTCAGACGACCGAATGGAACGTCCACGAGGCGCTGCCGTGGTGGCTGCTCGACCACTGGCCGCATCAGGGCGTGCAGGCGCTAATGCGCGACCTCAACCGCCTCTATCGCGAAACGCCGGCGCTTTACGCGCGCGATTGCGAGTCCGAAGGGTTCCGCTGGGTCGTCGTCAATGACGACGCCCAGTCGGTGCTCGCGTTCCTGCGGATGGGCGAAGCCAACGATCCGCCGGTCGCCGTCGTGTGTAATTTCACCCCCGAGGTGCGCAACGCGTACCGGATCGGCTTGCCGCTCGCCGGCGCCTGGCGCGAGGCGCTCAACACCGACGCGCAAGGCTACGGCGGCTCTAACGTCGGCAATCTCGGCCGCGTCGTCGCTGAGCCGCGGCCGTTGCATGGCCTGCCGGCCTCGGCGTCGCTGACGCTGCCGCCGCTGGCGACGCTGTTCTTGACCTACGAGGACCTATGAGACCTCGCGACCAACGACAATACGACCACCGGGAGGAGTGAACGATGGCCGCCAAGGATCTGAAAGCCGACCTGCCGGTCAGCGCGCCCTACGCGCGCCACACCATGGCCTATGTGCTCGCCGGTGGGCGAGGCAGCCGGCTGCTGGAGCTGACCGATCGACGTGCGAAACCCGCCGTCTATTTCGGCGGCAAATCGCGGATTATCGACTTCGCGCTGTCGAACGCGCTCAATTCCGGCATTCGCCGCATCGCGGTGGCGACGCAGTACAAGGCGCATAGCCTGATCCGCCACCTGCAACGCGGCTGGAACTTCCTCAGGCCGGAGCGCAACGAGAGCTTCGACATCCTGCCGGCGTCGCAGCGCGTCTCGGAGACGCTCTGGTATCTCGGCACCGCCGACGCCGTCTATCAGAACATCGACATCATCGAGAGTTACGCGCCGCTTTACATGGTCGTGCTCGCCGGCGACCATATCTACAAGATGGACTACGAGAAGATGCTGCAGCAGCACGTCGAGTCGAACGCCGACGTGACGGTGGGATGTCTCGAGGCGTCGCTGGAAGAGGCGCGGGACTTCGGCGTCATGGCCGTCGACGAACAGGACCGCGTCCTCTCCTTCCTCGAAAAACCGAAGAACCCGCCGCCGATGCCGGGCAAGCCAAACGCTGCGCTATGCAGCATGGGCATCTACGTGTTCGAGACCAAATTCCTCATCGAACAGTTGCACCGCGACGCGGCCGATCCGAACTCGGCCCACGACTTCGGCAAAGACATCATTCCCTACCTGGTCGCCAACGGAAAAGCGGTCGCGCATCATTTCACCCGCTCCTGCGTCGTCGCCAACGAGGAGGCGCATGTCTACTGGCGCGATGTCGGAACGGTCGACGCCTATTGGGCGGCCAACGTCGACTTGACCGACATTGTCCCTGACCTCGACCTCTACGATCGCGCTTGGCCGATCTGGACCTACGGCGAGATCACGCCGCCGGCGAAGTTCGTCCACGATGTCGACGGCCGGCGCGGCGTCGCCGTCTCGTCGCTCGTTTCCGGTGGCTGCATCATCTCCGGCGCCGCTGTATCGCGCTCGCTGTTGTTCACCGGCGTCAGAGCGCACTCCTATTCGACCGTCCACGAAGCGGTGGTGCTGCCTTACGCGCAGATCGGCCGCGAGGCGCGGATCAAGAAGGCGGTGATCGACTCCGGCGTCATTATTCCCGATGGGCTGGTGGTCGGCGAGGACCCGGTTCTCGACGCCAAACGGTTCCGTCGCACGGAAGGCGGCGTGACCCTGATCACCCAGCCGATGCTCGACAAGATGGCGAAATGACTGCACTCGCCGTCCTCTCGATCGCCTCGGAAATCTATCCGCTGATCAAAACCGGCGGGCTCGCCGACGTCGCCGGCGCGTTGCCGGCGGCGCTGGCGCGCGAGGACGTCGCCATCCGCACCCTGCTGCCCGGGTATAGGGCGGTCGTCGCCAAACTCGAATCCGCCGAGCCGGCGCACACATACGCCGACCTGATGGGCGGGCCGGCGCGGGTGCTCGCCGGCCGCGCCGCCGGCCTCGATCTGTTCGTCCTCGACGCGCCGCATCTCTTCGATCGCGTCGGCAACCCCTATCTCGGCCCGGACGGGCGCGACTGGGGCGACAACGCCCTGCGCTTCGCCGCGCTGGCGCGAGTCGGCGCCGACCTCGCCAAAGGCGCGGTTCCCGGTTACGCGCCCGACGTCGTCCACGCCCACGATTGGCAGGCCGCGCTGACGCCGGTCTATCTGCATTACGACGGCGGCCCGCGTCCGAAAACGATCATCACCATCCACAATCTCGCCTTCCAGGGCCATTTTCCCGCTTCGATCCTCGGCGCGATCGGCCTGCCTGCGACCGCGATGTCGATCAACGGGGTCGAGTACTTCGACGGCGTCGGCTATCTCAAGGGCGGATTGCAGTTCGCCGATCGCATCACCACCGTCTCGCCGACCTACGCGCGCGAAATCATGACGACTGAATTCGGCATGGCGCTCGACGGCTTGTTGCGGGTGCGCGCGTCCGTCGTCGAAGGCATCGTCAACGGCATCGACGACTCGGTATGGAATCCCGCCACCGACCCCGAGCTCGCCGTCAATTACAGCGCCCTGCGCATCGACATGCGCGCGCGCAACAAGACGGCGCTGCAGCAACGCCTCGGTCTCGCCGTCTCCGCGCCGCCGCCGCTGTTCGGCGTCATCTCGCGCCTCACGCTCCAGAAGGGCCTCGACCTGCTGCTCGCCGAGACAGCGGACATCGTCGGCCGCGGCGGCCAGCTCGCGCTGCTCGGGTCGGGCGAGAAAGGGCTCGAGCAGGGCTTTCGCGAAGCCGCGCGCGCGCATCCTGGCGCGGTCGCTTGCTTCTTCGGCTACGACGAGGGTCTCTCGCATCTCATGCAGGCGGGGATCGATTTCATCGTCGTTCCGTCGCGCTTCGAGCCTTGCGGACTCACCCAACTCTGCGGGCTGCGTTACGGCGCGACGCCGATCGTCGCCCGCGTCGGCGGTCTCGCCGACACCGTGATCGACGCCAACGACGCGGCGCTTTCGGCCGGGGTCGCCACCGGCGTGCAATTTGCGCCGCCGGCGACGCCCTCGCTCGCCCACGCGCTCAATCGCGCGTTCGCGCTTTACGGCGACGACGCCGCGATGCGCCGCACCCGACTCAACGGCATGCGCGCCGACGTTTCATGGCGCGGGCCTGCCAAACGTTACGCCGCGCTCTATCGCGCCCTAGCTCGGTCTCAATGATGAACGACACTCCCTCCGTCGAAACGCCGCTCGGCGTCGCCCTCACCGCTGAAGGCGCGCAGATCGCGGTTTATTCAGCGCACGCCACGGCGATCGATTTCTGCCTTTACGACGCTGCGGGGGAGACGGAGGTCAAGCGTCTGCGCCTGACGCGCGGCGACGACGGAATCCATCGCGGAGCGCTCGCCGGGGTCGGCGTCGGCGCGCTCTATGGCTTGCGCGCCGAAGGGGCGTTTGAGCCGTTGCGCGGCGACCGCTTCGATCCGTCGAAGTTGCTCGCCGACCCCTACGCTTTCGCCTTCGATCGGCCGTTCCAACTCCATCATTCGATGTTCGCCTATGGCGAGGACAGCGGCCCCCACGCTCCCAAGGCGATTGCGCTCGCGCCGGCGGCGGGCGAGCCGGGGCGTCTGCGCGTGCCGTGGGCGGACACGATCGTTTACGAGGTCAACCTGCGCGGCTTGACCCATCTGCGCGAAGACTTTCCGCCGGAGGCGCGCGGAACCTTCGCCGGTCTCGCCCATCCGGCGATGATCGAGCATTTCAAGCGCCTCGGCGTCACCACGATCGAGGTCATGCCGGTCAACGTCTTTGTCGACGAGCGCCACCTCCCGGCGCTCGGCCTGTCGAACGCCTGGGGCTACAACCCCGTCGTGCTCGGCGCGCCCGACCCGCGTCTCGCTCCAGGCGGCTGGGCCGAAGTGCGCGCCGCGACCGACGCGCTGCACGCTGCTGGCCTCGAAGTCCTGCTCGACATCGTGCTCAACCACAACGGCGAGAGCGACGAGTTCGGACCGACCTTGTCGTTCCGCGGCCTCGACAACGCCACCTACTTCCGGCTCCTGCCCGACGATCCCGGCCGCTACGTCAACGACACCGGCTGCGGCAATTGCTTGGCGCTCGATCGCTCGCCGGTCGTCGCCATGGCGCTTACGGCGCTCAAGCGCTGGATGACGCTCGGCGGCTTCGACGGATTCCGCTTCGATCTCGCGGTTGCGATCGGACGACGCGACTGGGGCTTCGACAAGCAGGCGCCGCTGTTCCAGGCGCTCGCCGCCGATCCGATCCTGTCGCAGGCCAAGCTGATCGCCGAACCGTGGGATCTCGGGCCGGAAGGCTATCGGCTCGGCGATTTTCCCGACGCCTGGGGCGAGTGGAACGACCGCTTCCGCGACGCTGTGCGCCATTTTTGGCGTGGCGAACTGCGCGCCCGCGGCGAGCTCGCGACCCGCATTGCCGGCTCGCGCGACGTCTTCTCCCATGCGCCTTCGACCGCCAAGAGCGTCAACTACGTCGTCGCCCACGACGGCTTCGCCCTCGCCGACGTCGTCGCCTACGCCCACAAGCACAACGAGGCCAACGGCGAAAACAATAGCGACGGGACCGACAACAACGCCTCGTGGAACCACGGGATCGAGGGCCCGACCGACGATCCCGCGATTCTTTCTGCGCGCGCCTGCGACATGCGCAATCTGCTGGCCCTGCCCTATCTTGCGCGCGGCACGCCGATGCTGACGATGGGCGCCGAACTCGGCCACAGCCAGAACGGCAACAACAACGCCTACGCCCAGAGCAACGCGACCACCTGGATCGACTGGGCGAAGGCTGACGCAAGCCTGATCGATTTCGTCGGGCGGCTGGCGAAGATCCGCCGCGCTCATCCGGCGCTCTCGCGCCCGGTCTGGCTCAATTCTGCGCCGGTCGGAGACGGCGGGCCGCTCGACGTCGAGTGGCGCGACGCCGACGGGCCGATGACCCAAGCCTCGCAATGGGAATCGGCCGATGGCGACGTGCTCGTCGTCGGCCTGGCGGCGCGCGCCAGCAACGGCGTCGACCGCGTCCTCGTCGCCCTCAATCGCGGTCCTGACGCCCGTCGGCTGCGCCTGCCCGACGCGCGCGCCAACAAGGCGTGGCGCGTCATCCTCGACACCAGCGACGATTCCGTCGTCGACGTCGCGCCGCCGCTCGCCGACCGGGTGCGCATCGCCGGCCGGGCGACGCTTGCGCTCGCGGAAGTCGACGCGCCGACGCCGCGTCTGCGGGCGCCCACGGCGCGCGAGGTCGAATCCCTCGCCGAAGCGGCGGGCATCGCCGGCGACTGGTGGGACGTCGCGGGTCGACGGACCATCGTCTCGGCCCAGACAAAGCTTGCGCTGCTGGACGCGTTGCGCCTTCCCGCCGCGACGCAGGCGCAGGTGCGCGAGAGCCTCGCCAAGCTCGTCGCCGAAACGAGCGCGCGACGCCTGCCGATGACCCACGTCAGCCGCCTCGACGCGCCGCGTCTGGTGCCGCTGCGGGCCGATCCGGCCGAGCCGGGCGGGGCGATCGACGCGACGATCTTGACCGAAGACGGCGGCGCGCTCTCGTTCCGCGCCGAGCCAGGGGAAGCGGGCCGCATCGCGCTTGCCGACGGGCGCACGATCCTCGAGCGATTGATCGCCCTGCCCGATCTGCCGGTCGGACGCCACCGGCTGATCGTCGACGACGTCGAATGCGCGCTCGTCGTCGCGCCATCCGAAGCCCACCTCGCCAAGGCCGCGCTCCGGCGGCGCTTCGGCGTTTCGGCGCAGCTCTATGCGCTGAAACGCAGTGGCGACCAGGGGATCGGCGACTTCACCACGCTCGGCCGCGCCGGCGCGTTGGCGGGCGAGGCCGGCGCCGCGTTTTTCGGCGTCAGCCCGCTGCATCACCTGTTCTCGCACGATCGCGAGCGCGCGAGCCCCTACCATCCCTCGGACCGGCGCTTCCTCGACCCGATCCTCATCGACGCGCTCGACCCCTGCGGCCTGCCCGAAGACGACATCAGCGTCGCCGCCCTCGCCGCGCTCGGCGACCAGATCGACGCTGCCTCATCCGCGCCAGGCGTCGAATATTCGCCGGCCTGGGCGATCAAGCGCGAAGCGCTCGCCGCGCGTTGCGCCGCTTTCGCGCGCGCGCGCGCCGCGCGGCCCGACGATTCCATCTTCGCCAACTACGACCGCTTTATCGCCGCCGGCGGCGAGGCGTTGCGCCGCTTCGCGATCTTCGAAGCGATTGCGGCGCGGCGCGGCGGCGAGGACTGGCGCCGCTGGCCTACGCCGCTACGCGACGGCGAACGCGATGCGCTGGCGCGGGCGGCGACCGAGGAATCGGACGCGGTCGCCTTCGCCTTGTTCAGCCAGTGGCTCGCCGACCGCCAGCTTGCCGCCGCGGCCGAGCGGGCGAAAGCCGGCGGGCTCGAGATGGGTTTCTATCGCGATCTTGCGGTCGGCGCCGCGCCCGACGGCGCCGAGAACTGGGCGCGCGCCGGCGAGTTGGCGCGCAACGTCACCGTCGGCGCGCCGCCGGACCCGTTCTCGATCCAGGGCCAGACCTGGAACCTGCCGCCGCCCGACCCCATCGCTTCGGCGCGCGACGGCTGGCGCGGCTTCTCCGCGCTGATCGCCGCGAACATGCGTTCCGCCGGCATGTTGCGCATTGACCACGCGATGGGTCTGACGCGCCTCTTCGTCATTCCGTCGGGCGCCAAACCCGCCGAGGGCGCCTATCTCGCCTATCCAGTCGACGATCTGCTTGGCCTCGTCGCGCTCGAGAGCCAGCGCGCGCAATGCGCGGTCGTCGGCGAAGACCTTGGCACCGTGCCGCAGGGCTTCAGCGAAAAGCTGAGACGCTCCGACATTCTCGGCATGCGCGTATTGTGGTTCGAGCAGCGCGGCGCGCAGTTTACTCCGCCCAAGGACTATCCCTCCCTGTCGGTCGCGTGCGTGACGACGCATGATTTGCCGACGCTCGCCGGTTGGTGGTCTGGCGCCGACGTCGCCGAGCGTTTGGGGCTTGCAATGATCGACCTCGAGGAGGCCGATCGCCGCATCGTCGAGCGCCTCACCGAGAAGCGCGCGCTCGCCGACGCGCTCGCCGAACACGGTCTGATCGCCGAGCCGCCGGACTTCGCCGCGCCGCCGACCGACGCGTTCGCCGCCGCGGTCCATGCGTTCCTCGCCAGCTCCAGTTCGCTGTTCGCCAGCGCCCAGGCCGACGACCTCGCCGGCGAGCGGACGGCGACGAACCTGCCGGGAACGGACCGAGAGCGTCCGAACTGGCGCCACAAGCTGGCGTTTGACGTCGATGCGCTGTTCGCTTCGCCGCGCGCCAGGGACATCCTCGCTGCGATGGCGGAGAAGCGACGGTAGCCGAATCCGCGCGCCAGCGCGCCGCCTCGTGTTGCCGCCGGCGACGTGGCCCGCTATCGTCGGCGAGCGGCCGCGGTGGTCCAGCTGGCCGCGAGAGAGAATTCGCCGGCTGCGCGTATGGCGGACGAGACGGTTCTTAATCTCTTCGTCTCTTCGCCCGGCGACGTGCAAGCCGAGCGCGAACGGGTCGATCTCATCGTCGAGCGATTGAACGCCGAGTTTGCCGGTCGCGCGCGTATTCGAGCGATCCGCTGGGAGACTCGTTACTACTCCTCGCACGAGACGTTCCAGACGCAGATCCCTGAGGCGAGCGCTTGCGACCTCGTCGTGGCGATCTTTGGCGCGCGACTCGGTTCGCCGCTGCCCGAGAGGTTCCCCCACATGCCGTCGGGCGAGCCTTATCCGTCCGGCTCGGCCTACGAGGTTCTGTCGGCGATCGAAGCGCGCCGCCGCGGCCAAGGCGTGCCCGACGTTTACGTCTTCCGCCGCCCGGGCTCGCCAGTCGTCGCACTCGACGCCGCCGACCGTGGGGATATCGAGGCGCAATGGCGGCGGCTGACCGATTTCTTCGAGAAGTGGTTCCGCAGCCACTCCGGCGAGTTCCTCGCCGCCTTCCAGGAATTTGAGACGACCGACGAATTCGCCGTCAAGGTCGAGGATTGCCTGCGGCAATGGCTGGCGCGGCGCGGCTTCGTCGCCAAAGGGGCAATCTGGGATCGCGCCCGCCTCGGTTCGCCCTTTCCGGGCTTGGCCGCTTTCGACGAGAATCGCCAGAGCGTCTTCTTCGGCCGCAGCCTGTTTGTCGATCAGGCGATCCGCCGCCTACGCGAGCTCGAGGCGCCGGCGGCGGAAGCGAGCCGCGCTTCTTTCCTGCTATTGATCGGCGCTTCTGGAGCAGGCAAGTCGTCACTGTTGCGCGCCGGCCTTGCGCCGCGCATCGTCATGCCCGGCGTCTTCCCCGAAGTCGATCTGTGGCGGCGCGCGGTCATTTCCGCCGACGCGAACCCGTTCGCCGCACTCGCCGTGGCGCTGCTCAAATCTGACGCCTTCGGGCCGGAACTCGCCGAAGGGCCGTTCGGCGCCGCCGGGCTGCTCGCTAAGCAGCTTAGCGGCGATCCGGACGCGGCGGTCGCGCCGCTGAAGGACGCGCTGGCGCGAGCCGCCGCGAAGCGGGCGCACCAAGCAAATTTCGAGACGCCGCGGCCGGCGCGGTTGTTCCTCGGTCTCGATCAGGCCGAACGCCTGATCTCGGAGACGCCGCCTGAGGTCGCCGCGCGTTTCGCGGCGCTGATCGCGACGCTGGCGCGTCTTCGGCTGGCGACGGTCGTCGTCGCGCTGCGCAGCGACGCCTATGCCGGGTTCCAGGCGCTTGCGCCGCGCGTCGCGCTGCGCGACGCCGGCGCACGCCTGGA
>JBEKVR010000017.1:0-48342 GCA_049513815.1 Roseiarcus sp.
GCGGCGCTCGACTGGGCGATTCTCGAACGCGAGGCGAACTGGGGCGTGACGCTGATCGAGGCGCGCGGCGAGATGGACGCCGGCCCGGTGTGGGCGTGGCGCGAATTCCCGATGCGCCAGGCGACCAAGGCGAGTCTCTACCGCCGCGAAGTCGCCGACGCAGCGCTGGCGTGCGTGTTCGAAGCGCTGGGACGACTTGCGGCAGGCGAAATGCAGGCGCCGGCGCCCGCCAACGTCGGCCGCGGTCGTCTGCGGCCGGCCTGCGGGGAGGCGCAGCGTCGCATCGAACCTGCCCATTGCACCGTCGAGGAGGCGCTCGCCATCGCCCGCGCCGCCGACGGCGCGCCCGGCGCGCTGTTGACGGTGTTCGACAGCGACTGGCGCGTCTATGACCTCAAGCCCGCCGACGGTCTTGCCGGCCCGCCCGGCGAAGTGTCTGCGCGCGCCGAAAGCGCGGTCGCGGTCGGTCTCGCCGATGGCGCGGTGTGGATCGGTCAGGCGAAGTCGCCGGGCGCGCACGAAATCAAGCTGCCGGCGGCGCTGGCCATGGCCGCCCATCTCCGCGACTTGCCCTTCGCCGCCAGCCCGTCGCCGCTGCATTTGTGCGAGGAAGACGGCGTCGCCACGCTGAGCTTCGACTTCTATAACGGGGCCTTCTCGACCGCTGATTGCGAGGCGCTGTCGGCGGCGGTCGATCGTGCGCTTGCGCGCCGCCCTCGCGTGCTCGTTCTCACTGGCGGCGCCGATTGCTGGTCGAACGGCCTGCATCTCGGCGTCATCGAGGCCGCCGCTTCGCCCGCCGACGAGTCTTGGCGCAACATCAACGCGATGAACGATCTGGTCGAGCGCATCGCGCGCGCCGAAGACGTCTGGACCATTTCGGCCTTGCGCGGCAACGCCGGCGCCGGCGGCGTGTTTCTGTCGCTCGCCGCCGACGAAGTGTGGATGGGCGAGAATGTGATCCTCAATCCGCACTACAAGGACATGGGCAATCTCTATGGCTCGGAATATTGGACCTACCTGCTGCCGAAGCGGGTCGGTCCCGAGCGCGCGCGCATCATCGCCGCGGCGCGGCTGCCGATGGGGATCGAAGAGGCGCTGCGGCTCGGCCTCGCCGGCGAGCGGCTGCCCGGCGACATCGTCGGCGCCGAAGCCGCGATTCGTGAGCGCGCGTTGACGCGCGCCGCCGATACGCAGGGCCACGCGCGTCGGCTCGAAGCCAAGCGCGCCGCGCGCGCTGTGGACGAGGCGGCGAAGCCGCTCGCCGCCTATCGCGAGGAGGAGTTGAAGCGGATGAAGCGCAACTTCTACGGCTTCGATCCGAGCTACCACGTCGCGCGCTACAACTTCATCCGCAAGATCCCGAAGTCGCGCACGCCACTGACGCTCGCCGTCCACCGCTCGAGCGGGCGGCGCATGACAAACGCCGTGAGCGAGGGGTGAGTCCCTTCTCTCCGCGCAGAGCGCGGGGAGAGGGATTCGTCAGTGCAGATGCTGCGGCGCGTCGGGGTTGCGGGCGAGCTCGACCTGCGAGATCGCGACCAGGATTTCGGCTCGCGACTTGAGATCGCGCGCCTCCAGCAGCGCCTGCTTCTCCCTGGCGCCGTAAGGGCTCATCATCGACAGCGCGTTGACCAGCGTCTCGTTCGACGCTTTCTCGATGTCGTCCCAGTCGACGCCGACTTCGTTGGCCTCGGCGAAGGCGCGCAGAGCGTCGACCAGCGCCTTGCGGTCGACCGCAGCCTGGCCAGCGCCTTCGGTGAAGTCGTCGACGAAGTCGGAATAGTCGGGGACGACCGAGCGATAGCGCGTCGTGACGGCGGGCTCGCTGGCGACGCGGAAGCGCGCGACACCCATCAGAGTCAAGAAGCAGCGCTTGTCGCCGATCTCGGCGTACTGGACGATCCGCCCGGCGCAACCGACCGGGAACAGTTCCGGCGACTTCCCGTCGGCCTCGTCGCCGGCGAGCGGCTGGATGACGCCGATCAGCCGTTCGCCCGCCAGCGCGTCGTCGAGCATTTCGAGATAGCGCGGCTCGAACAATGTGAGTTGAATCGGCCGGCGCGGCAGCAGCAGCGCGCCGTCGAGCGGGAACAACGGCAGCACGTTCGGCATATCGCTCGGGTGGCGATAGTCTCGATAAAGCTTCATGACACTCAATTCGCGCTCGCGCGCCGTCAGCCGGTTAGAACAGGATCGCCGACAGCTTGCGGCGCGCCGTTACGGCCGCCGGATCCATCAGGCCCCAGGCTTCGAAGAACTGCAGCAGCTGCTTGCGCGCCGCCTCGTCGTTCCATTTGCGGTCGCGCTTGAAGATCGCCAGCAGCGCGTCGGCCGCCTCGTCGCGCCGTCCCTCGGCGTTGAGCGCCAGCGCAAGGTCGAAGCGCGCCTGGTGATTGTCGGGGTTCTCGGCAACCGCCTTTTCCAGCGGCGCGAGGTCGCCGATCGCCGAGGCCTGCTCGGCGACGCGCAGCGCCGCGGCGGCGGCCGCGATCGCTGGGTCGGGCTCGCGACCGGCGGCGGGCGGGGGCGCCATCGACAGCACCGCCTTGGCCTGATTGAGGTCGCCGGCCTCGACATGCAGCTTCGTCAGGCCGGCGATCGCTTTGAGGTTGCTTTCGTCCTCGGTCAGCACCCGCGCGTAGAGCGCCGCGGCGCCGGCGGCGTCGCCCTTGGCGGCGGCCGCTTCCGCTTCGGCGACGAGTTCGTCGGCCGCAGCGGTCAGCGGTCCGACCAGCCGCTCGATGAAGCCGCGCACCTGGCTCTCGGGCAGCGCGCCGACGAAGCCGTCGACCGGCTGGCCCTTGTCGAAGGCGATCACCGCCGGGATCGACTGGATGCCAAGCTGGCCAGCGATCTGCGGATGCTCGTCGATGTTCATCTTGACCAGCGTGACTTTGCCGCCGGAATCGGCGACCGCCTTCTCCAGCGCCGGCCCAAGTTGTTTGCACGGTCCGCACCACGGCGCCCAGAAGTCCACCAGCACCGGCTGGCGGGTCGAAGCGGTGAGGACATCGGCGCGGAACGACGCCGTCGTCACCTCCTTGACCGGGGTCGGGGCGCCCGCGCCGTCGCTGTTGGCCATCGTCAGATCTCTCCAAAACGGCCCCGTGGGGCCCAACCGCACCTAAATGGCGTCGCCGCCCAGATTATTCAACGCTTTCGGCGCTGAGCGCGGCGACCACCGGCTCGTGGCCGGTCGCACGCAGAAACTTGACGATGTCGGCGCTCGCCAGGCCGGTGGTGCGGGTGTTGACCAGCGGGTGGAAGTTCAACCGTTCGTGCCGCATCATCTCGGCGTCGAGGACGATCGTGACCCGGCCTTCCGTGTCGTTGATCGCCCCGAACGGCGTCACCGCGCCGGGTTTTACCCCCCAGACCGCCTCCAGGAGCTCGGCTGAGCCGAACGAAACGCGCCCCTGCGCGCCAATGCGCTCGTGTACGCGCTTGAGGTCGACCGGCGTTTCCTCGCCGAGCACGAGCAGGAATAGCCGGCTCTTTTTGTCCTTCACGAACAGGTTTTTGACATGGCCGCCGGGGATGTCGCCGCGCAAAGCCTGCGATTCCTCGACCGTGTGCAAGGGCGGATGTTCGACGGTCGAGGCGGCGACGCCGAGGGATTCGAGGAATGCGAGAAGTTCGTCGGAAGTCGCGGCCATGCCGGCGCTTGTAATCGTCGCCCGCGACAGCGGCAAGGCAATCAAGGCGGGGGCTAAGCCCCGCGCCCGGCGACAAGCAGCAGCGCGAGGCCGAAGGCGACGACCAGCAGCGCGGCGAGGAACTCGACCCCGCGCGCGGCGAGCGCGACGCGCGAATCGTCGCCCGCCGCCATCCGCATCGCCATGCGCTTGGCGAACACGGCGGCGAAAGCCAGCGCGCCGGTCGTCAGCGCGACGCCGAACGACATGGCGACCACCGCGCCGACGCCGGCGGCGAACAGCCCCTGGGCCAGGGCGAAGACAAGCACGAGGATCGCGCCCGAACAGGGCCGCGAACCCGCCGCCAGCACCGTCGCCGCGGCGCCGCGCCAGGAAAAGCCCGCTTCAAGCATAGCCGGGTCAGGCGCATGCAGATGTCCGCAGGCGGCGGGGTCGTCGGTCGCCGCCGCCGCCACGCCGTCCGGCGGGCCGGCGCGGAACGCGACGACGGCGCCCGAACCCGCCGCCGGCCGCCACGGCGCGTCGGCGTAGACCGGCGCGGCGGCGAGCGCGGCGCGATGGGCGAAGCGCGCCTTCAGCGCCGCAAGGAGCGCGCGGCCCTTGGTCACCGTCAGCCACAGGCCGATGGCGATGACGCCGCTGCAGCTCGCCAGCGCCAGCCAGTCGGCGGCGGCGTTCATTTCCGTCGCCGTGGCGTTGAAGATCAGCGCCGCCACGCCGACCAACGCCACCGCCACTGTTCCTTGCAACGTCGCGGCGAGGAAGGCGAGGACGATTCCGCGTTTCAGCGCGCGGTCGCTCGCCATCATGTAGGAGGCGATCACCGCCTTGCCGTGGCCCGGCCCGGCGGCGTGGAAGACGCCGTAGGCGAAGCCGAAGCCGATGAGGCCCCAAATCGCCGCGGGGTTGCCGTGTAATGCGTGCACGTCGGCGGCGATCAGCCGCGTCAGTTGCGACTGCATTTCGATCACCCAGCCGGTGAGGCCGCCGCTGGCGCCGCCGCCGCCCTCGCCGCCGCCGACCATGAACGGGCGCTGCGCCAGCTGGGCGACGGCCGGCGACGCGGCGAGCGCCAAACCGGCGGCGAACAGGGCAGGCGCCGTACAGCGCAAGGCGGACAAGCGATTCATGGGCAGGCGACGATCACGCGGCTCGCCATCTTGAAACCGAAATTCGTGCCGACCGCGAGGCCGCTGAAGAACGACTCGGTGAGCTTCGCCTTGTCCTGGCCTTCGAGCGGCTTCGGCTTGGCGATCGAGGCCGAGCAGCCGGCGGGCGCGGCGACGAGCGCGATCGGATCGTTGTCGTCATACTCGAAGTCGATGAAATATTCCGGGTCGGCGACCAGCAGCGAGAAATATTGCCCGGGCGCGGTCGGCGTCTTCAGATGCAGGTCGACGTGGAAGGCGACGAGATGGTCGGGCCGCTCCTCCATCCAATAGTCGCCGTCCTTGACCGGCCCGAACTCGGCCGCCTTGCCGCCGATCTTGAGCGTGGTGAAATAACCGATCTCGGCCAGGCCGCCGGCGTTCTGGCGCGCCAGCGGCGCGAAAATGTCGCGCGTGACCAGTTCGCCCGGCTTGGCCAGTCCCTGGGTGGCGAAGGACGAATACATCTCGTCGAACACCCAGTCGTGGATCACCGAAACGACCTTTCCGTCGGCGAAGCCGATCTTGCTGCGCACCGTCACCCAGACGTGGGGATGGGCGGCGGCGATGGCGGGGGCCAGCGCGAGCATGGCGGCGAGGAGCAGGGCGAGGGCCGGTCGGCAGGCGGGCGAGGCGGAATTCACGGACCGTTCCGTACAGGGGCGGCGGGGCGAAGCGCCCGTTTGGCGGCGAACTGCGGCGCCAGCAAGGCCGCCGGCATGGTTTAGCCTTTCTTTAGGCGAAGCGCTCATTCTGCGACAATGGCGCGTAGCGTTTGGCCAAAAGTCGCATTGGGCGCGGCCCTCCTCTCGCTCGCTGGCTGCGGCTGGCTGGAGCGGGCGGAGCGTCCGGCCTGGCGCACGCAGGCCGAGAATTACTGCCTCGCTCGCGACCTGGTGAAGCCCTCCGCCTATATCGAGCCGCAGCCGGAGATCGACGGACCCGGCATCTGCGGCCTCACTCACCCGTTCAGGGTCTCGGCGCTGGCCGAAGGGACGGTCGCGGTCGACAAGAGCGTGACGATCAGCTGTCCGCTGGTCGTCGCGCTCGAAGGCTGGCTCGCCGAGGTCGTCCAGCCCTACGCCCAGGCCGACTTCGGCCAGAACGTCGTCGAGCTCGAGGCGTTCGGCGCCTATTCCTGCCGCTCGGTCGACAATCTCGCCGGCGCGCAACTGTCGGAGCATTCGTTCGGCAACGCGATCGACGTCTCCGGCTTCCGTCTCGCCGACGGCCGCGAGATCATCATCGTGCGCGACTGGAAGAAGACCGACACACCAGAGGCGGCGTTCCTGCGCGAGGTCCACGCCGGCGCCTGCCAGCACTTCACCACCGTGCTCGGGCCGGGGGCCGACGTCTTCCATTACAATCACTTCCACCTTGACCTGGCGATGCACGGCTCGACCTCGACCGGGCCGCGCCGCTATTGCCGGCCGAACCCGCCGCCCGACCTGCAGCCGCCGCCCGCCAGGCCCGACGGCCTGCCGCCGGCGCCCGATCTCGAAGAGCCGATGGACGTCGCCCGCGCCAGCCTGCGGCCGAACGCCGGCCCGATCGACCTGCGCGGCCCGTCGGCGGCGATCCCGCCGCCGCTCGCCTTCCAAGTCCGCCCCGCGCCGCCGCCGGTGCTGCCGTCCGACGACGTCGACAGCGCGCCGACCTCGGCGATCCCACTGTCGAAAGAAGACTGACCCCCTCCACCCCTCTCCCGTTCGAGAGAGGGGCAGGGGTGAGGGTCTTACGGATGAGGGGTCGCGCCTTGGGCGCGACCCCTCATCCGGCCCTTCGGGCCACCTTCTCCCGAACGGGAGAAGGGGCGCGCTACGCAATAGGCTTGGTCGCGCCGCGGTCGGAAAAGCGCGGCGCGCGCTTGGCGGCGAAGGCGGCGCGGCCGTCGCGGAAATCCTCGCCGAGCGCCGCGGCCTCGACCTCGACGCGCAGCGCCGCGCTGTCGAGCGGCAGGCCGGCGGCGATCGCATCGACCATCCGCTTGGCGCCGCGGATCGAGCGCTGGCTCAAGCCGGCGAGGTCGGCCGCGTAGGCGGCGACGCTTTGGCCGAGATCGGCGGCGGGGACGACGCGGTCGACGAGGCCGATCGCCAGCGCTTCCGTCGGCGTGACGCGGCGGCCGCTGAACAGCAAATCCTTGGCGCGCGCCGAGCCGACGAGCGCGACGAGGCGGCTCGTCTCGATCGGGCCGTAGACGAGACCGAGCTTGGCCGGCGGCGCCGCCAGAAGCGCGTCGTCGGCGACAAAGCGCAGGTCGCAGCAAAGCGCGACGGCGAGCCCGCCGCCGACCGCCGAGCCTTCGATCGCGGCGATCGTCGGCCGGTCGAGCGCGGCGAGCGCGCCTAAGGCCGCCTGCATCGCGTCGATATAGTCGCGCGTCGATTCGGCGTCGCGATAGACGGCGCCGAATTCGGCGATGTCGGCGCCGGCCGAAAAATGCCCGCCCGCGCCTTCGACGATCACGACCAGCGCCTCGACGCGCGCGGCGATGGTCGCGCAGGTTTCGGGCAGGGCGCGCCAGGTCGCGCGGTTGAGGGCGTTGCGTCGCGCCGGCGCGTTGAAGCGGATGCGCGCTAAAGCGCCATCGAAGATGAGCTCGAGATCGCCCATGCGGGACTCGCCGAAGTTTTGGAAGGACTGTCAGGCTTTTGACCCAAAAGCGGCTCTGGAGCAAACTCGCTGCGAAGGCTTAAACGTAGGGCGACGAGCGCGTCCCTTCTCCCCGCGCGCGGGGAGAAGGTTAGGATGAGTGGCATGGCGAGTGGCCGCAACGGCGCGGCTCATCGCCTCGCCCCTCACCCGGCCTCTACCCGCTTGCGGGGAGAGGGGGAAGGAAGAGAGGAAGAATGAGCGAAGTCTATCCGCGCGACATGATCGGCTACGGCCGGACGCCGCCGTTCGCCGATTGGCCGGGCGGGGCGCGCGTCGCGTTGCAGTTCGTCATCAATTACGAGGAGGGCGGCGAGAACAACATCCTGCACGGCGACGCCGCCTCTGAGGCGTTCCTTTCCGAAATCGTCGGCGCCCAGCCGTGGCCGGGCATGCGCCACATGAACATGGAGTCGATCTACGAATACGGCTCGCGCGCCGGCTTCTGGCGGCTGCACCGGCTGTTCACCGAGCGCGACGTTCCGATCACCGTCTACGCCGTCGCCACCGCGATGGCGCGCAACCCCGAAGCGGTGGCGGCGATGAACGAAGCCGGCTGGGAGATCGCCAGCCACGGCTACAAGTGGATCGACTATCGCGACACGCCGCGCGAGGTCGAGGAAAAGCACATCGCCGAGGCGGTCCGCATCCACACGGAGGTCGCCGGCAAGCGGCCGCTCGGCTTCTATCAGGGCCGCTCGTCGATCAACACCATCCCGCTCGGCTGCGAGGAGGGCGGCTTCCTTTACTGCGCCGATGCATACGCCGACGATCTGCCCTACTGGATCGAAGGGTCGAAGGGGCCGCAGCTGATCGTGCCCTACACGCTCGATTCCAACGACATGCGTTTCGCCGCGCCGCAGGGCTTCAATTCCGGCGACCAGTTCTACACCTATCTCAAGGACGCGTTCGACGTGCTCTACGCCGAAGGCGCGACGGCGCCGAAGATGCTGTCGATCGGCCTGCATTGCCGCCTCGTCGGCCGGCCGGCGCGCGCCGCCGCGCTGGCGCGCTTCGTCGATTACGCGCTCGGCCACGACAAGGTGTGGTTCGCCACCAGGCTCGACATCGCCCGCCACTGGATCGCCAGGCACAAGCCGCCGGGCGGCTGGAAGCCGTCGCGGTTGACGCGCGCGCTGTTCGTCGAGCGCTTCGGCGGCGTCTACGAGCATTCGCCGTGGATCGCCGCAGCCGCTTACGACGCAGGTCTTGGCGCGGAAGCCGACAGCGCCGCCGGGCTCGCCAAAGCGATGGCGCGCGCCGCCGCCAAGGGCAGCGACACTCAGAAGCGAGCGCTGATCGACGCCCATCCCGACCTCGCCGGCAAACTGGCGCTGGCAAAGGCGCTGACGCCTGAGTCGACGCGCGAGCAGAAGGGCGCCGGCCTCGATCGGCTGACGCCCGGCGAGCTGAAGCGCTTCAGCGACGCCAACGCCGCCTATCGCTTGCGCTTCGGCTTCCCGTTCATCATGGCGGTCAAGGGCAAGACCAAGGCCGACGTCCTGGCGGCGTTCGAGACGCGGCTGCAGCACGAGCCGGCGGCCGAGTTCAAGACGGCGCTCAACGAGATCGACACAATCGCCGCGCTGCGCATGGCGGAGATCATGGCGTGACGGAACGTTTCGTCCGGGGCCGCATCCTCACGTTCCGTGACGATCCGCGACTGGCCGGCGCGCGCGCCTGGCGGCTCGTCAACAACGGCGCCGTCGCCATCCGCGACGGGCTGATCGCCGCCGTCGGCGAGGCGCGCGACATTCTCGCGGGCGCGGTGAAAGACGCGACGATCGACGACCATGCCGGCAAGCTGGTGCTGCCCGGCCTGATCGACGCCCACATCCATTATCCGCAGACGCGCGTGATCGGCTCCTACGGCGCGCAGCTGCTCGACTGGCTCAACAAATACACCTTCGTCGAAGAGCAGAAGTTCGCCGACCCCGCCCACAGCGCCGCCGTCGCGCGCTTCTTCCTCGACGAGCTGTTCCGCCAGGGCACGACCACCGCCTGCGTCTATTGCACCGTGCATCCGCAATCGGTCGACGCGTTCTTCGCCGAGGCCGAGCGGCGCGGCGCGCGCATGATCGCCGGCAAGGCGATGATGGACCGCAACGCGCCGCCGGGGCTGATGGACACGGCGCAAAGCGGCTACGACGAGACGCAGGCGTTGATCGCGCGCTGGCGCGGCCGCGGCCGGCTCGACTACGCGATCACGCCGCGCTTCGCCGTCACCTCGACCGAAGCGCAGCTCGAGGCCTCGGGCGCGCTCGCCGCCGAGCATCGCGACGCCTATGTGCAGACCCACCTCGACGAAAACTTCGCCGAGATCGCCTTCGTCAAGCGGCAGTTCCCGTGGGCGAAGACCTACCTCGACGTCTACGCGCGCTACGGCCTGCTCGGGCCGCGCTCGATCTTCGGCCACTGCATCCATCTCGCCGAATCGGAAGTCGCGGCGCTGGCGGAGAGCGGCTCGATCGCCGCCTTCTGCCCGACGTCGAACCTCTTCCTCGGCTCCGGCCTGTTCGACAAGCAGCGGCTCGACAAGGCGGGCGTGCGCGTGGCGCTGGCGACCGACGTCGGCGGCGGCACCAGCTATTCGCTGCTGACGACCGCGGCGGAGGGCTACAAGGTGCTGCAGATGAGCGGCCAGTCGTGGCCGGCGACGCAGGCCTTCTATCAGATGACGCTCGGCAACGCGCGCGCGCTGTCGCTGCAAGATTGGGTCGGCGCGATCGAGCCCGGCCGCGAAGCCGACCTCGTCGTCCTCGACGCCCACGCCACCCCCGCCATGGCCCACCGCATGGAGTCGCACGAAGGCGACCTCGAAGAGGAGCTGTTCGTGCTGATGACCATGGGCGACGACCGGGCGGTCAGGGAGACGTACGTGGGGGGAAGGGCGGTTAAGGGCGGTTAAGGGCGGGTGAGGGAGCGGGGCGAGAGCGGGGGCGGCGGGCGCGACAAGTTGTGTTGGCGAGGAAGCGGGATCAAGGGGTTGGGCGCCATTTTGCGCGCGCGATGCACAGTCGACGCGGCAGGGCGCAGGCATTGAATAGCGTTCTTGGCTCGGCGAACTCCTGTCGCCCAGTCCAGTTAGCAGATCTGACCTTTAATCAAGGGGTCGTGGGTTCGAGTCTTGCCGCGATCACCAATCTTATCAATATGTTAGCCGAGAAGGCCGGAATGAACATCGGAATAATGGCTTTTCGGTACGCGCTCGGTAAACAAGCGAAAGGTACAGACCGTAAACAGCATGACCCTCGTTGTCGCCCGGTGTGAAAAGAGTAGGATTGCGATCGCCGCAGATACCCTCGTCACTGAGCATGGGGCCCCGCTCCCAATTTCGTCCGGAACGATCAAGTCGTGTTGCTTGCCCGGCTATCTTTGCGTCTCCTTCGCCGGGTCTCCGGAACTCGCAAAGCAGGCGTTCGCCGCGTTCGCGGTTAGGTATCCTGGCGGCGCCAACTTCAGCGAGACGGTCGGGTTCTTCGAAAGCTCCAGTGCCGAGACTGAGAACCAATATCTCATAGCATTCGGTCGGAACCCCAGGCTGATCACGATCCGCGAAGGTCGCCGAGTCGACCGGATCGCCAAGACACATTGGATCGGCGACCGCGACGCTTTCGAGCGCTTCCGCGAATACGAAACTCGGCGTAGAGAACGGCCGGAACATCGCCGGGCGGTCAACGCGGCGCTCCTCGCTGACGAGATGACAGGCTCCCCGGCTAGCGATCTGTATTCCGCAATGAAAAATGTGGTTGTCGACAAAGATATGGCGTCTGTAGGTGGATTTGTAAGCCTAATAAGTAATCGAGATATCGGCTTCCGCTATTCCGTCTACAGCGACATGCTGTTAGATTGGCCAAAGGAACTCGCTGAAGGTCGCAATTTCAATCTAAACGATCCGTTCACCCTCAGATCCACTGGGGAAAACGACCGGTTCTCAGTCAATCAAATCTCACCAGGCTACTACGATGCGAATATCACCGCGTTCTACGTCCTTAAAGGGCGCTTGTTGTACATTTTCTATGGGCTAAACAACGGCCTCGCTGATCGGTGCGTGGTCGTCGACAAAGTGGAACCGCAGGCTATCGCGGCTACCATAAATGCCAAGCTCGGGTTCGACTTAAGCCCGCTCCTCCTCGTTATGTCTGCGCGGAATGATTTCCCGGCAGTCGCCACGCGAACTGACCCTAAGTCGGGCGTGGCAATGGGTCTCTTTTGCGAAGCTAATACGATGCCGAAAGTTCCCAACACGCCACAGTAGCAAAACGGCCGTGCGCGACAAAACGTGACGCCTCCATAGCAAAAAGGCTCGCGCGGGACGCGCCGTCCACCCCATCATGGAGACCAGAACTTCCGAAGCCGAAGGGCTGTCAAGGACGCGCCGTTCGGCGCGCCGCCGCAGGCGGGCTGCGCTCCTTGACAGCCCTTCGGCTTCGGAAACAAGACGCTTCCATGCGGTCGACGGCGCTTTCCGCCGAACCTTCGCCGTCATGGCCGGGCTTGTCCCGGCCATCCACGCGGCGCCGCTGAATAGGCCTTTCAGGTTGGCCGCGGCGGTATAAGGCGTGGATGCCCGGCACAAGGCCGGGCATGACGGGACCGGGGGCTGGCGCGTTAAGGCGTGGGCGTCTGCTTGCCGGGGTCGCGCAAGTCGGGCGCGGGCTTCGCCGCTTGGCGGCCCTTCGGCTGCGGAAACAGGAAGCTTTCCTGCGGTCGACGGCGCTCTCCGCCTTGTCGCCGGAATGCCGGGATTTCGTATCCTGTCGCCTTAATCGCAATTCGGCGCCATTCCACACTCTTGACCTCGATTGCGGATCGACCACTTCAATGGGGCAGGCCACGCTGGCGAAAGAGCGGAGGCGCGAGATGGGTCCTCTTACACGCGAAGACGTCCTGTCGGTGGTCGGGCCGGTCGATGAGGTCATGATCGCCGACGTCATCGCCACCCAGGCGACGCTGGCGGAGCTGAGCCAGGCCTGGGCCTGGATCAACAGTGACGAGGCGCTGATCAACGAAGGCCGGCCGCCGCCGAGCGGCCGGACAGCCGAACTGGTCGAACTCCTCACGTCTCAAGATGAGGGGGAAGAGCGGGACTCGTAGCGACGGCGATCGGTGAATGACGACGGCGCCGTTGACCACGCGCCATCTACCCGGCTGGGGGTTACGGCGGGGGTTACGGCGACGCCGTCAGTCCCCTCACCCCTGCCCCTCTCCCTTTGGGAGAGGGGTTGGTCGGCGGCGGGCGGACGCGTTTGTAGACGCGCTCGCTGAGCGCGTCTGCGAGAGACAAGAAGCGCGCGGCCAACGGCCGCGCCTTACAACCTGCCCCCGGGCGAAGACCTTGGCCGCAGCCCGAAGGGCCGGATGAGGGGTCGCGTCGAAGGCGCGACTTCGCCGTCGGTCCCCTCGCCCCTGCCCCTCTCCCTCTTGGTGCCGGCGGATTCACACGTCCGCGAAGCCTGCGGCCAATCGCCCTGCCCCTCGCCCAACCTCTCCCCGCAACAAGCGGGGAGAGGAGCGCGCGGCGCCTCTCTTCACCTCTCCTCGCGTCTTCGCGGGGAGGGGCAGGGTGAGGAGCGGGGCGGGTTTCTGCGTCGTCGCCAAGACGTGTGAATGTCGTAGCCCTCTGGGAGACGGGTTCGTCGGGGACTGCATGAGGGGAGGGGCCCGTTGCGCCTGTAACAAACCGGCCGATCGCCGCGTCTATCGAAACGCCAGCCGGACGACCGGGCCGGAATGGCGATGCGGCGCGCGGTGCGGAATCGTCGAACCCTTCGCGCCTGCGGTTCGTCCGCGCCGTCCGTGGCGCTCGGCGGATCGGTCGTCCTCGAGCGATGACGCGGAACAGGAGAGAGCCATGTTCAAGGCAAGGTCGATCGCGGGTCCCCTCGGCGGCGCGGTTTGCGTCGCCTTGGTCGTCGGCGCCTTCGCGCTCACGCTGGGCGGCGCGAGGTCGGCCGAGCCCGCCGCAGCGCTGCCGGCGCCGGCGCTCGGCGAGGCGGCGGATTCAGCGGCCGCCGAGGAGAAGGTCGTGCTCGCCGGCGGCTGCTTCTGGGGCGTCCAGGCGGTGTTTCAGCATGTGAAGGGCGTGACGGAGGCCGTGTCCGGATACGCCGGCGGCGACAAGGAAACCGCCGCCTACGAGCAGGTCAGCACGGGGCGAACCGGGCACGCGGAATCCGTGGAGGTGACGTTCGATCCGCATGTCGTCAGCTACGGAACCATCCTGCAAATCTATTTCTCGGTGGCGCACAACCCGACCGAGCTCAACTACCAGGGCCCGGACTCGGGCTCGCAATATCGTTCCGAGATCTTTGCCGAGAGCGACGAGCAGAAGCGCGTCGCCGAAGCCTATATCGCCCAGCTCGCCGCCGCGAAGGCGTTCAGCGCGCCGATCGTCACGCGCGTTGAGCCGCTGCGCGGCTTCTACCCCGCCGAGGCGCATCATCAGAACTACGCGACGCTCAATCCCGAGAGCGCCTATATCGCCTACAACGACGCCCCCAAGGTCGAGAATCTGTGGAAGCTGTTCCCCGGCGCGTTCCGGCAGAAGCCGAAGCTGGTCGCCGTCGCCGGCGGCGATTGAACTGACGGAACTTACGGCGACAGCGCGCTCTTCTTGAATGCGCGAACGAGCGCCAAACCAGCCCGCCTTCGCCTTTCTCTGCTGCGCTGCGCCGCCCCGCCGCGCCGTCGACTCATGGCGGCTGAGACTTCCGAAGCCGAAGGGCCGCCGCAGGCGGGCTGCGCTCCTTGACAGACCTTCGGCTTCGGAAACATGGCGCCTTCCTGAGGTCGACGGCGCTTTCCGCCGAAGCGCCGGGATGCCGGGCGGCGCTTCGGCGCCTTAGGCGCGCAGAAAAGGGGCGGCCGGTGGTCCGCCAAGACTTCGCCGGTCGTCTCACTTCGGCCCCCGTCCCAAGTTAAGTCCTTGCTGTCGTCAGACATTGGGCGGCGCTACCCAACGGACCGCTCTCGCTTGACGTCGACGGAGGAGGTTCAAATGGGACGCAAGTTCATCGACTGCCGTGACTATCCAAGCGAAATGAATTGCTCGATCGCGATTGCCGCCGACAGCGAAAACGAGCTGATCGAGGCTGCGACGCAGCATGCCGTGGCCGTGCACGGTCATCAGGACACCCCGGAACTCCGGAATACCCTGAGGCAAGTCATCAAAGACGGAACGCCGCCGGTCAACGCTCAGCCAAGAGCCGCTTGACGGAGGGCGACCGTAGGCGCGGCGCACTCTTTGATGGTTCGTGCGGCGCTTCGCGCCGCCGCCTCGGGCAAGAGGGCGAGGAGATTGCCGAGGTCGGCTAGCCCCTCGCCCGCGTCGCCCGTCGGGCGTTACGAAGAGGCTTCGCCAGACCTCTTTTTGCGGTCGCCCTTCGGCTTCGGGAGCAAGACGCTTTCCTGATGTCGACGGCGGTCTTTGACATATTGCGGCGAACGCGCTGAGCAGCGCGCCGATCGTGTCGATGCGCTCGCTGAGCGCGTCCGTGAGAGACAAGAAGCGCGGCCATCGGCCGCGCCGACAAGGAGACGAGGCGCGTCTACGCTTCCCGCGCAGGCGCGCCAGCCTGTCCACGTCTTGGCGAAGCCTGTCGTCGATGGGCGCATAGACAGCCTTCTCGGCGGGCTTCGTCGGCGCCGGGCCCGCGTCGCGACCATGCGCAAGGAGGGTATTCGATGCATCGGTCTCAGGTCGTCGTCGCCGTCGCGCTGGCGATGGGCTTGCCCGGCCTCGCGTATGCGCAGACGCCCGACACCAAATCGCTCGTCTCGATGAAAGGGACGTGCGTCGCGCAATTCCTCGGCAAGCCGTTGGCCTGCGGCCCGCAGGCCATGTATGCGGTTCGCACCAACGGGCAGGAATTCGTCGCTTTCGCGACGGCGCAGGGCGTCGTGTTCTTTTTCGGCGACCAGATCAGCCAGCCGACGCCGACCGATCACGTCATCGCCATCAACGATTCGCGCGTCGACTTGCCCGACAAGGAACAGTTCGAAAACAATCGCCTGCGTGGGTCCTGCCATCTCACCACGAACAGCGCGGGCGGCCCGATCGCGGCGATCGATTGCGACGCGACGAACCTCGACACCAAGCAGCGCGAACACTTCCAACTGAGCGCCGTCACCATCCTGCCGCCGCCGAAGTGAAGAGAGCTCCCGGCGGGGCTCGTCAGGCGCCAATGCGGGCGCCCCTTCTCCCGTTCGGGAGAACGCGGCCCGGAGGGCCGGATGAGGGGTCGCGCCGAAGACGCGACGTCGCCGCTGGTCCCCTCACCCCTGCCCCTCTCCCTGTGGGAGAGGGGTCTTGGAAGCGTCCGGCTGGGGCGCTGCGGCGATAGCCGCTAACGCGGCAGCGCGCCGGCGAGTTCTTCGAGCAAGCGCACCTGGAGCGAACGATCGGCGACCTGCTGCAGCGTCGCCAATGCGCCGGCATGGTCGCCGGCGCGCCGCTGCGCCTCGCTCGCCGCGATCAGCACGCCGTCGCGCGGAACGCCGGCGTCGACCTCGGGGACAAGAGCGAGCGTTTCCTCGGCTCGCCCCGCGGGGCGAGGTCGTAGGCGAGGGTTCTGGCGAGGTCAGCGCGAGCGCTGCCCGAGAGCCCGGCGAGCGCGGCGCGCGCCGGCGCGAAATCGGCGTCGGCGGCCTTCGCGTCGCCGCGTTCGGCTCCCAACGCCGCGATCTGGGCGAAGCCGCGATTCCTTTCGGCCGCGTCGGCCGTCGCCGTCACCATCGCGCGGGCGCTCGCCAACGTCTCGGCGGCTTGGCCGGCGGCGCCGGCCTTGAATTGCTCCCACGCCAGCAAGGTGAGCGCGCGGAGGCGGAAGCGGCCGTCGACCGCGCCGGCGATCCGCGCCGCCTCGTCGAATTTGCCGGCGGCGGCCTCGGCGCGCTCGATGTCGATCATGGCGGAAGCGCGGGGCCATGGCTCTTCGATCAGCCCTGCCGTGCGCAACGCCGCCTCGAAGTCGCCGGCCGTCGCCTGCACAGCCGCGAGACGGCCGAGATCGTAATCGTGACGGTTCGGGTCAGGGCCGGTCAGGGCGGCTTTCAACGCCAGCCGCTCGGTTTCGGCCGCTGGCCCGGCAAGACTCAACGCGCGCTGCGCCTCGGCGACGGCGCGCAAGGCGCCGAAGGTGAGAAAATCGTTCTTGAGCGTCCGGGCGCGCTCGAACGCCTGCGCGACCATCGCCTCGGTCTGCTTCGACGGACCGGCCTTGCCGGCAGCGATGGCGATCGCCGGCCAACCTTGAGCGGGATAGCTGGCGTCGACCCGCCCCTCGACGCGCGTCGCCGCGTCGATCTCGCCCGCGCGCGCCAACGCGATCGCCAGTCTGTCCAGCGCCCCGGCGCGCATGACGTCGCCGACGGAATTGTCGGCGGCCTGCTCGGCTTGGGCGAAATCCTGATCGGCGTCCTGCGTCAACCCAGCCTTGGCGCGCGCTGCGCCGAGGTCGCCGAGTGCGAACGCCTTCTCGTAAGGATCGCCCAGCGCGGCGACGTCGCGCGCCGCCAAGGCGAGCACGCAGGCGCGCGTCGGCTGCGCCTTGCAGGCGTCCCAGGCCGCGTCGGCGGCGGCCGAAGGTCCTGCCGATATCGCAGCGATCGTCAGCGCGGCCAGCGTCGCGGCGAGGGTCTTGGTCATGATCGAGGCTCCCTTTGCGCGTCCCTTACGGGAGGGAAAAGAGGGTGGCGGCGATATTGTTTTCCTCAGGGTTACGACGGCGGCGCGCGCCCCTTCTCCCGTTCGGGAGAAGGTGGCCCGAAGGGCCGGATGAGGGGCCCAAGGCGCGACGATACTGCAGCAATCCCCTCACCCCCGCCCCTCTCCCTCCGGGAGAGGGATTCTTCGCTGTTGCGCTCGCGGGAGAAGGCCTTCGCGCCCTCGCCCGCTTCCTAACCGGCGCCGGCGCAGCTACAGGTGGCGCTGGGTTCGGCGGCGTTGCGCCGGCCAGAGCGGGAAGGGGAAGGCGGATGACCGCGTCGGCGGATCCGGTGGTGCTGCGCCATCGCGATCTCGAAAAGATCGCCAATGTGGCGCTCAAGGTCGGCCGCGTCCTGATGGAATGCGGCGGGCGCGTCAGCGTCGTGCGCGAAGGCATGCGCCTCGCCGCGCAGGGCCTCGGGGCCAAGGTGGTCGGCGAGCGCGTCGGCTATGCTTCGCTGACCCTGACGGTGGGCGCCGGCGAAGAGACGATCACCCGCATGATCGACGTCGGCCCGCATGGGGTGAACTACCGGCTCGACGTGGCGGTGCGCCGCTACGCGACCCAACTCGCGCAACAGGGCGGCGCGCCGCAGGAGGTCAGCGAAACGATCGACCGGCTGGCGCGCGAGACGCCGCGTTATCCGCTGTGGGTGGTGGCGCCGGCGACCGGTCTCGCCTGCGCCGCGTTCGGCCGCCTGCTCGGCGTCGACTGGCCGGCGTTCCTGCCGATCCTCGTCGCCGGCGGCGTCGGCCAATGGATTCGCGCCAAGCTGCATGCGCGGCGCACCAACGCTTGCCTGATCGCCGCGGTGATCGCCTTCATCGCCGGCGCGCTCGGCGGCTTCGGCGCGCGCGCCGCCGGATCGGGCAGCCCGGAGATGGCGTTGATCGCTTCGACGCTGCTGCTCGTGCCCGGCGTGCCGGCGACCAACGCCCAGACCGACATCATGGAAGGGTTCCCGACCGTCGGCAGCGCGCGGGCGGTGTCGGTGGCGATGATCATGGTGTTCGCCACCATCGGCATCTGGGGCGCCGAGGCGATGCTGGGGTTGCTGCCGTGACGCTTCTTCCCGCTCCGCTCATGCTCGACGTCGCCCATCAGGGCGCGTTCGGCGCGCTCGCCGCCTGGGGTTTCGGCGTGCTGTTCAATTTCGATTGGCGCAGCCTGATCTGGTGTTCGGCGCTGGGCGCGCTGGCGCTTGGCGTGCGGACATTGGCGCTCGCCGGCGGTTGGAGTCTCGAAGCGGCGTCGTTCACCGCGGCGCTGGCGGCGGGCACGATCGTCGCGCTGACGTCGCCGCAGCGCGGCGAGGGCGTCGACGTGATCGCGCTCGCCGGCTGCATTCCGATGGTGCCGGGCGCCTTCTTCGGCAAGGCGATCCTCGGCCTGTTCGCGGTGACCGCGCCGGCGCCGGCGCATCCGCAGGAGACGGCGATTTTCGCCATTGTCGCGATGACGCGCGTGATCCTGACGCTGGGCGCCATCGGCGCCGGCCTCGCCATCCCGACCCAGATGACGCGCCATCGCGGGTTTTAGCGTGCGGGGGCCTAGCTTCTCGCGGCGCCGTGGGCGCCGTGCGGCAGAGTTCCGGCGTTGGCGGTGCGCTGGAGATCGTCGACGGCCTGGGTGAAGTCGTCGCCGGACTTGGCGGCGGCGCCGACTTTCTGGGAGTCGGAGTCCTGCGGCGAGAGGACGGCGCTGGCCCCGGAGGCGACGAGGTCGACGAGGACTTTTCCGACGAGCGGAAGCGCAGGGATCATCGTGATGGCCTCTCCGCCGGACCGGCGGGTTCGAGCGAATGAGGGCGACGCGAATCTCAATCGGACTTCGCTGGCGCCGCGGCGGACGACTTCGCTTCCCGCCCGTCTTTGGCGGGCGAGACGGGATGCGTGCTCGCCAGGATGCGGGCGCGAGCTTGCGCGAGCGTGACTTCGCTCAGCGGCTCGCCTGGAAGTCGACGACGCAGACCTTTTCCAGCGACGGGTCGAGATAGCGGCGACAGAAGGCCTGGTGGGCGGGGTGGGGCAGGTAGGCGTCGCGGCCCTCGGGGCCGTCGAAGCTGACGACGAAGCAATGAGTGAAGCCCTGGTCGAGGCCTTCCGGGCTGGAGTTGCGGCCCCATTCGAAGCCGCGCACGAACGGCAGTTCGGCGCACAAGGCGCGAAAGGCGTCCTCGATCGCGACGATCGTTTCGTTCGACGCGCTCGGCTTGAACTTGAACAGAACGACATGACGATAAGCGCCGGCGCGTTCCGCCATCGAACCTACTCCCGCCGGCGCGGCGAAGCGCGCTGACCGCGGGCTTATACGCTTTGCGGCGAGCGGATGCGAACGGCGCGGTTCGGTCCCCAGACATCGGGCAGGCCGAGTCGGCGGCGCGCGCCGAGCGCGGCCAAGCGAACAAAAAAAGCGCGGCCGGGGGCCGCGCTTGCTGACTTCGGTTGATCCGGTCGCTGTCGCCCGCGCGCGGGTGACGGCGCAGAACTCAGGCCTTCGGCTTCTTGCACTTGTTGACTTGAGCGTCGAAAGCGATGCCGACGCCGGGCAGGAAGAACGAGGTCGCCGCTTCCTGGCTCGACAATTCACGGCACTGGCTGTTCCAGACGATCGCCGCGTTGAGAATGACGCTCGCCGCGCCGCCGATGATGAAGAAGGCGGGCCAGGGGCTGGCCGCGTGGCTGGCCGCCACGAAGTGTTTGGGGTGGCAGTACCCGTAATAGGTCGCGTTCGCCGGGGCGATCGCCGCCGCCGTCATCGCGGCCGCCGCCACAACGCCGATGATCTTACGCTTACTCATGGGGATTCCTTTCCGTCTCTCGGAACCTCGCCGTCGTTGCCGACGGCGCCGCCCGCTTCAAGCGAGGTCAAGCGTGAAAGGAATAGGCGGCGTTCTAATGTATATCAATCGCCTAAAACTGTATTGATTGCTAAATGCTTTATTAACCTAAAGCCTTATCGATACGAATCGCGCATTAATACTAACCGCGAGGGTTTGGCCGTTAGGGAATGACGCGACAAGACCGGTCGCCGGGTTTGGGGCGGGAGACACGGTCGGGCGACAGCCGAGCGGCGGCGCGTTCGGCTCAGGCGGTCCGTGGCGCCGTTGCGGCGGCGGCAGGCAAGGGCGCCGTCCCCGCGTAACGGTGGATGAGGACGGCGGTCAAAAGGACGCCGGCGCTGAGCGCCAGGACGACGACGGCGATGGCGATCATCGCCCCGAGCATCGCCGCCTTGCCCTTGGCGTCGCCGCGGCCCTTGGCGACCGAAGCGAACAGTTTGCCGACGGCCTGGAACGCCGGGCCGAGGCCATTGATCGCGCCCATCGTGTTGTGAGCTTGGGCAAGCGTGTTGTAGGCGGCGACGCCGATATTCATCAGGCTGTGCTGGCGATACGCGGCGATCCAGGATTCGATGGTGATGATCAGGCCCGTGCCGAGCGCCGGGAAGATGATGGTGAAGTACCAGAGGCTCACCGCCCCGTTCAGTTGGTCGGCAGTGAAAGCATCGGGGAAGGCGGCGTTCGCCAGAAACAGCAGCGGGAACAGGAAAACCGAACTGAAACCGACGGCGCTCTGGATCGCGCCGCACCAGACCAGGACGCGAATCGCGCCGCCGCTCGCCTTCGACTCGACCCACGCCCGGCCGCAGCTTCGGGCGTTCCACCACGAAATCGCGAAATTCAGCGCCAGGATCAGGTAGAGCCCAATCGGAACGGATCCGGTCATTCCGACGCTCCACCCAGGCGCTTGCTGACGACGGCGCGAATCTGGCCCGCTCGAAGTGGCTTGGCAAGACGCTGCTGAAGCGCCGCGCCCTTACGCCGCGGCCTTGCGGCTCCAGCGGCGGCCGCGGCGCTGGGCGCGCTGCTCCGGCGTCTCTTCGGGCGGCGCGGTCGGGTCGAGTTGCGGCAGCGCGTCCATCACCCGCTCAGGCGGGAAGATGACGATGACCTCGGTGCCCTCGCGCAGCTTCGACTTGAGGCGGAACTCGCCGCCGTGCAGTTCGACCAGTCCCTTGACGATCGGCAGGCCGAGGCCGGAGCCCTCTTCGGCGTTCTTCTGCGCCAGCGAACCGCGGCCGAACGACGACAGCACGATCGGGATTTCTTCCTCGGCGATGCCGGGTCCGGTGTCGCGGATCGACAGATATTGTCCGCCGGCGCTGGTCCAGCCGACCTTGATGGTGATCGTGCCGCCCTGCGGCGTGAATTTGATCGCGTTGCTGAGCAGGTTGAGCGTCACCTGGCGCACCGCCTTCTCGTCGGCCCAAATGCGCGGCAGGTCGCTGTCGAGCTGCTCGACGACGGCGATGTTGCGCCCCTTGGCGCGCATCGACAGCAGGTGGCGGCATTCCTCGACGACGCCGGGCAGCGACACCGATTCTTCCTTCAGCTCGTAGCGGCCCGCTTCGACGCGCGACAGGTCGAGGATCTCGTTGATCAGCATCAGCAGGTGCTGGCCGCTCGAATGGATGTCGTTGGAATAGTCCTTGTAGACGGCGACGGCATGCGCGCCGAACAGCTCCGCCTTCATCACCTCCGAGAAGCCGAGGATGGCGTTGAGCGGCGTGCGCAGCTCGTGGCTCATCGTCGCCAGGAAGCGCGACTTGGCGAGATTGGCGCTCTCGGCGCGCCGCCGCGCTTCGTCGGAATTGAGCTTGGCCTGCTCGAGCTCGGCGATCAGCGCGTCCTTCTCCGCCTGGAACGACAGGCCGGCGAGCGACGTGCGATGCAGCCGATTGGCGAGGATGACGAAGTAGGCGAGGATGCCGACGCACAGCGCCGACATCAGCAGCGCCTCGCCGCGCGTCGTCGGCCCGAGCGCATAGACGATCGACACCGCCATCGGCAGCAGTCCGCCGGCGACGGCGAAGGGAATCGCCGAAGCGACCATCGCCGTCATGCCCGAGATCAGCAGCAGCACGACCAGGACGAAGGTGCGGGCGTTGGCGTCGGGCGATTGCAGCAGCAGGACGACGAGCAGCGCCCACGCGCCGCCGGCGAAGGTCTCGGCGACGATGAATTTGCGCCGCCAGGCGGGGGCGGCCTTCTCCGGTTCGTGCAGATCAAGGAAGGCGATCGCCAATCCGTAGCGCACCGCGAGCGACGCGGCGAGCAGAACGCCCCAACTGACGACCTTCGGCGCTGGCACCCAGTAGAAGGCGATCGCGCCGACGGCGAGCGCGACCAACGCCATCGCCGGCGTCGCGCCGGCGACGCTGTTGGCGAACAGCCGCGCCAGCGAGGCGTACTGGCCGGTGAAGTCGATCGTGTTGGTGGTGAGCGTCTGGCGCGCTTGACGCAGCTTAAGCGTCATTGCGCGTCGTCGCGCCGCAGCGGCGGGATCGCCGACGCGACCCTTGTCGTTTTTTTCCGCCGCAACCTCGACCATGACCGCCCGACGCGCGCACGCCACACCCCTTTCAGGATCATGACGATTAATCCTTAACGAGCGGCTACGACCGACGCCCAAATTCTCGGCGAACCCCTTCTTTTGCAGGGAGAAGGAAGCGCCGCTCGGCGTCTCGCCGAGCTCCGCCTGCGTCGGTCGGCCGCATCCGCGCCGCCATTCAGACGCGGTTCAGTCGCATTGGCCTATTAAGCACGCGCCGGCGGCGCATAATTGCCCGCCGTGAGGAGGCCGTACATGTTCGCACGATCGCCGCTCGCCCTTGTCGCTGCGGCCTTGCTCTTGAGCGTCACGCCCGCAGCGACGTTCGCACAGGCCGCCGCGCCAACCAATCCGCGCATCGCCCTGGTGATCGGCGAATCGACTTACGGCGATCAGACGCTCGCCACGCCGGTCAATGACGCCGCGCTGATCGCCCAGACTCTTCAGGCGGCCGGCTTCGACGTCGTCGGCGCGCGCGATCTCGACGAGAAGTCGGTGCGCGCCGCGATGCGCGACTTCCTCAACAAGGCGGCGGCGGTCGGCCCCGACATGCAGGCGGTCGTCTATCTCGCCGGCCGCGGCGTGCAATACGAGGGCGACAATTTCTTCGTTCCGATCGACGCCCAGCTCGCCCGCGATTCCGACACGCCGATGGAGGCGGTTCGCATCGCCGACTTCGCCCACGCGCTCGCCTCCGAGCCGGGGCGGGCGCGCATTTTGGTGCTCGACGCGGCGCGGGCCAATCCCTATCCCGGTCAGGGTCAGCCTTTCGCCGGCGGCCTGGCGCTGGTCGACCCCGACGCCGGCGAACTCGTCGCTTTCAACGCCGCGCCGGGCTCGACCGGCGGCGACGAGCAAGGCCCCTACGGCGTCTACGCCAAGACGCTGGCCGGGGCGATGCGCCAAGGCGGCCTGCCGATCGAGGACGTCTTCGCCCAGACGCGCGTCCAGGTGAACCAAGCAACCGGCGGCGCCCAGGCTCCGTGGAGCGCCTCCAAGCTTTCCGCGCCCTATTACGTCTTCGAGCGCGCCGCCGACGCGCCGCCGCCGCCGGCGGTCGCGGCCTACGCCGACGCGGCGAACAAGCCGATCCGCGCCTTCCCGGCCGATCAGGCCTATTCCGTCGCGCTCGGCCGCGACACGCTGCCTGCCTATGCCGATTTCCTCGCCGCCTACCCGAACGCGCCGGAAGCCAGGCGCGTGCGCGCGATTCTCGCCGCCCGGCGCGAAGCTTTGTTCTGGCGGCGCGCCGTGGCGCAGGACACGCCGCAGGCCTATTGGACCTATTTGCGTCGCTATCCGCACGGGCCCCATGTCGCCGACGCCGGACGGCGGCTGGCGATTCTCGCCGCGGCGATGCAGCCGCCAAGCGGCTTCGCGCCGGAGGACTATGCCGACCTGCCGCCGCCGCCCCAGGAGGAATACGTCTACGCCGATCAGCCGGTCTACGTGTTCGTCGGTCCGGACTACGGCCCGCCGCCGCCGCCGCCGCCGCCCGGCTTCTACGCGGCCGAAGACGACAACTGGCGGGACCTGCCGCCGCCGGCGCCGCCGGTCGCCATCGGCGTGTTGCCAGGACTTGCGGTCGCCATTCCGCTGCTGATCGGCGCGCGTGCCTATCATGACGCCGGCCGCCACGAGGGCCGCGCTCCCGTCGGCGCGCCGCCGCCGCCCCCGCCACAGGCGCAGAATCCGCCGCCTCCTCCGCCGCCTCTGCCCGGCGGCGTCAAGCCGAAGCCGCCGCTGCCGTCGACTCCGGCCGCCGGCTCGACTCCGGGCAAGCCCCCCGGCCTGCCGCCTGGCCCGCCGCCGACCGGCGCGCCGTCGCCGACCTTGACGCCGTTGACGGCGCCGTCGTCGCCGGGGCCGAGCGGATTGAAGCCGGCGCCGGGCGTGACGCCATTGACGGCGCCGTCGTCGCCGGGGCCGAGCGGATTGAAGCCGGCGCCGGGCGTGACGCCATTGGCGGCGCCGTCGTCGCCGGGGCCGAGCGGATTGAAGCCGGCGCCGGGCGTGACGCCGTTGACGGCGCCGTCGTCGCCGGGGCCGAGCGGATTGAAGCCGCTGCCGGGCGTGACGCCGTTGACGGCGCCGTCGTCGCCCGGGCCGAGCGGATTGAAGCCGCTGCCGGGCGTGACGCCGTTGACGGCGCCGTCGTCGCCCGGGCCGAGCGGATTGAAGCCGTTGCCGGGCGTGACGCCGTTGACGCCGTCGCCGTCGCCGGGGCCGAGCGGGACCAGCGGATTGAAGCCGCTGCCGGGCGTGACGCCGTTGACGGCGCCGTCGTCGCCGGGGCCGAGCGGAACCCGCGGTCCGAAGCCGCTGTCGACCTTGGCGCCGTTGAAGACGCCGCTGACGCCGCCGCCGCCGAACCCGGAAGTGAAGTCGCTTAAGGTTGGGCCGCCGCCGGGTCCGGCGCCGCTCAAGACCATGGCGCCGCAGATCAAGCTCGCCCCGCCGCCGGCCCCCGTCGCGCCGGCGCCGCAGCCGCAGCTTCATGTCGCGCCACCGCCGCCGGTGCACGTCGCTCCGCCGCCGCCACCGCCGCCGCCTCCGGTCGCTGCGCCGCCGCCGGTGCATGTCGCGCCGCCGCCGGTCGCCGCGCCGCCGCCGCACATGGCGCCGCCCCCGAGCGGGCCGCCGCCCCACGCCGGCCCGCCGCCTGGTGGCAAAGCGCCCGCCTGCGGCAAGCCTGGCGAGCCGCCGTGTCCGAAGTGACGTAAGAAAAGGGGAGGGCTTCGGCCCTCCCTTACTTTTCCAGCCGGGCGATCAGGCTCGAGGTGTCCCAGCGGCGGCCGCCCATCGCCTGCACGTCGGAATAGAACTGATCGACCAGCGCCGCGACCGGCAGATGCGCGCCGTTGCGGCGCGCTTCGTCGAGGCAGATCGCCAGGTCCTTGCGCATCCAGTCGACGGCGAAGCCGAAATCGAATTTGCCGGCGATCATCGTCTTGTGGCGGTTGTCCATCTGCCACGATTGCGCCGCGCCCTTGGCGATGACGTCGACCACCAGTTCGGCGTCGAGGCCGGCGCGCTTGGCGAAGTGCAGGCCCTCGGCGAGGCCCTGGACGAGGCCGGCGATGCAGATCTGATTGACCATCTTGGCGAGCTGGCCAGAACCGACCGGCCCCATTAGCTTGCAGGCGCGGGCGTAGGCGGCGATCACGGGTTCGACCTTGGCGAAGGTCGCTTCGTCGCCGCCGCACATCACCGTCAGCGCGCCGTTCTCGGCCCCGGCCTGACCGCCGGAGACCGGCGCGTCGACGAAGCCGAGGCCGCGCTTTTCGGCTTCCTGCGCGAGTTCGCGCGCCACGTTCGCGGAAGCGGTGGTGTGGTCGACGAAGATCGCGCCGCGCGCCATGCCGGCGAAGGCGCCGTCGGGGCCTAGCGTCACGGCGCGCAGATCGTCGTCGTTGCCGACGCAGGCGAAGACGATCGCGCGGCCGCGCGCCGCTTCGCGCGGCGTGGCGGCCGAAGCGCCGCCGTGCTGCGCAACCCATATGTCGGCCCGCGCCGCGGTGCGGTTGTAGACGACGACGTCATGGCCGCCGCGACCTTTGAGGTGGCCCGCCATCGGGTAGCCCATGACGCCCAATCCAAGAAACGCGACTTCAGCCAATGTTCTCTCCTCGTCGTCGCAATAGGCGGCGCGCCGCCTGCGCGGCGCTCTATAGCGCTTTTTGTTCCGCGACGCTTGGGCGGCCGAGCGAGACATGGCCGACGTCGTAGAGCGCGACGCCGTCGCGCCGCTCCGGACGGGCGCGCCACATACGGAAACGCACGCAGGTCCATGTCGTCGGCTCGAAACCGGCGACGGCGGCGAGCGCGCCGCGGTCGATCGCTTCGTCGGCCGCCTCGTTCTCTTGCACTTCGAGCTCGTCGAGCAATGCGTGCGGCTCGATCGGCGCGATTTCGCGTGTGGCGAATCTCGCCTGCTCGACGTCGCGCGCGAGCCATGCGCGCCAGACGATCCAGACGCGGACCTGCGGCCAACCGAACGCATCCGAGACGCCGGCGAAGCCGGGGCCGGTCAGGAAGCCGCTCATCGCCGACGCGTCGTCCCAGACGTAGAACGGCGCGTAGAGGTTCTCGCGTTGATTGGCGTCGCGGCGGGCGGAGAGATAGGCCTTGGCGCGCAGGCCCGGCCAGCCGTCGAGCGCCGGCCCCTTTTCGGCGATGCGCCGTTCGACGATCGCCATGTCGTAGTCGGCCGGCAGCGTGAAGCTGTATTGCATCGCCAGCGCCGCCCCGGCCGGCGCAACTGTGTCGCTCATCGTCGCTCTCCTCTCGTTGGCGTCACGCAGCGTCGATCAACTGCGCTTCGCCGCCGCTGAATGACCATTCGTCCCTGGCGGTGGTCGTGATGACGACCATCACGTCCTGCGGCCGCACGCCCGGCGCATCGGCGAGCAGCGCGACCAGCCGCCGGTAGAAGGCGCGCTTGGTCGTCGTGTCGCGCGGCTTTCCCGCGGTGATCTCGAACAGTACGAAATCATCGGATCGCGGCCCGCCGAGATAGTTCCGGTCGAAAATCAGCTCGCCAGGCTCGCGCTGATCGATGACCTGGAAGCGATCGTCCGCTGGAACCTCGAAGCTCTCGACCAGCGTCCGGTGCAGGCTGTCGGAGAGCGCGCTGAGATAGTGCGGCGGCTTCCCCTTCAGCAGGGAAATGCGGGTGAACGGCATCGGATGTCGCCCTCCATGTTCTTGACCCCATCCGGCTTAGGCGGTCATAATTGTCCCAACAATCAGGAAGTTTTTGACTAATTGTTTCGAAAATCCGGATTATTTCATGGCCCGTGTCACCTTCGACCTCGACGCTCTGCGTAGCTTCGTCGTCGGGATCGAGCTCGGCGGCTTCGCCAAGGCGGCCGATCGACTCGGCCGGTCGACCTCAGCGGTCAGCGCCCAACTGAAGAAGCTCGAAGGGCAGGCGGGCGCGCCGATCCTGCGCAAATCAGGTCGTGGCCTGGCGCTGACGCCGACCGGCGAGACGCTGCTCGCCTATGCGCGCCGCCTCATCGAACTCAACGACGAGGCGGTCGCGGCGGCGCGCGGCGTCGAGCTCGAGGGTTGGGTGCGGATCGGATTGCAGGAGGATTTTGGCGAGACGCTGCTGCCGCAGGCGCTCGGCCGCTTCGCCCGCGCCCATCCCAAAGTCAGGGTCGAGGCGCGGGTCGAACGCAACGCCGCGCTGATCGACGGGGTGATCTCTGGCAAGCTCGACCTTGCGCTCGCCTGGGACGGCGACGTGGCGACGCCGCATGGCGAGCGCATCGCCGAGACGGCGATGCGCTGGATCGGCCCGGCCGGGCGCGACGACCTCTGGCGCGCGGCGAGCGGCGAGCCGCTGCCGGTCGCGGCGATGGAGGCGCCCTGCCTGTTCCGCCGCGTCGCGATCGACGCCCTCGACCTCGCCGGAATCTCCTGGCGGCTCGCGTTCGTCAGCGCAAGCCTCGCCGGCGTCTGGGCGGCGACGGCGGCCGGGCTTGGCCTGGCGGTTCGCACTTCGCTCGGCCTGCCGGCCAGCCTGCGCGCGCTCGGCGAAGACGAAAGCGGCCTGCCGTCCCTGCCGACTCTGGCCGTGAAGCTGCATCGCGCCGAGGCCGACCCAGGACCGGCGACGCAACGGCTGGCGGCGATCGTCGCCGAGACGCTGCGCGAGGCGATTGAGCGCGGGGCAGTGCAAGGATCGCGGTGAAACCTCCCAGCGTCCAGGTCATCCCGCGAGCCGAAGTTATCGCCACGCCGAAAGATCGGCGGCGGGGGGCGCGACGGGCGCCGGCCTCGAGCGGCCATCGCGGAAGCCGAGATCGCGCTGCATGTGGTCGGACAGGGCGGCAGGGTCGATCGCCCGGGCGCTGTGCGAACGGACCCGCCATTGTTCAATCAACCGGCTGATCAGGCGCGCTATGCCGGCGCCCTGAAGCGCGGGGAGAGAGACGTCAGCCATATTCGGCCCCTTGATCAATCGATGATCAAGGCCATAATATCCTCGTGGTTTCTATTGTTTTCCAACGGAATATCAGTCTGGAACCATAAAGAGGCCTTATGCATGAAGCTGTCGCGCCAACTGCCGCTGAATGCGCTGAGGGTGTTCGACGCCGTGGCGCGGCTGACGAGTTTCACCAGGGCCGGCCAAGACCTCGGCATGACGCAAACGGCCGTCAGCTACCAGATTAAGCTGCTCGAAGAGACGCTTGGCGCTCGGCTGTTCCTGCGGCGGCCGCGCCAGATCGAGCTGACGGAGGCGGGCGCCCGCCTCGCGCCGAGAGTGGCCGAGGCGTTCGGCCTGCTCGGCGAAGCGCTGGCCAATTTCAAATCGGCTTCCGAGGAGACGTTGACGATCAGCACCACGCCGACCTTCGCCGCGAATTGGCTGGCCGGACGAATCGGCAAATTCCAGTTGGCCGCGCCGCATATTGCGGTCCGCATGATCGCCAACGTGGAGATCGCCGATTTCGCCCGCGACCCGGTCGACGTGGCGATCCGTTACGGAACCGCGGGCCAGCGCGGCCTGGCGTTTTATGAGCTGATTCGCATCGACTACACGCCCATGCTCAGCCCGCGCCTGCTCGAAAGCGCCGGTCCGTTGAAAGAGCCGCGGGACCTTCTCCGTCTGCGCCTCATCGACCCCGACGATCCCTGGTGGCGCAACTGGTTCGAAGCCGCGGGCGTCCACGACGCCAACCTCGAGGGCCGACCCCGCGTGCGGCTCGGTTCGCAGACCTTCGAGGCGAGCGTCGCCATCGCCGGTCATGGCGTCGCCATCCTCACGCCGGCGTTCTATCGCAGCGAAATCGCGTCCGGTCTGCTGGCGCAGCCGTTCCCGCTGGTTTGCGGCGACGACAAGACGGCCTATTGGCTGACCTATCCGGAAACGCGCCGCCATCAGCCGAAGATCCGCGCCTTCCGCGATTGGTTGCTCGACGAAATCGCCGACAAGGTCGCCGCCCCCGATCCGTCCGCAACAGAATGATTGGGAATTGCGCAACGATGACGCGGACGCGTTAGACGCTCCCGCGCCGCCGTCAGCCCAGCCGCGCCGCCGCCGCAGCGAATTCTTCCGGCGTATTGAGATTGGCGAACGCGTCGGCGTCGGCGAACAAAGCGTGCGCCGCGCCGAACCGCCCGATCAGTCGGCGCGGGCCGCCGTCGCCCGCCGTCAGCGCCGCCTCGACCTCGGGCGTAAGCGCTGTCGACCACAGCGCGAACATCGGCTCGAGGCCAGCCGCGGTTGCGGCGACGGCGACCGGCGCGCCCTTTTCGTCCGCCGCCGCCGCGAGCCGCGCGACGAGATCGAGCGGCAGGAACGGCACGTCGCACGGCGCGGTGGCGAGCCAGGCGAAGCCCTGCGTTTGCGCATGGCGCAACGCCGCCGCGACGCCGGCGAGCGGCCCGCCGCCGGCGTTCGGCGCGGCGTCGGCGACAATCGCATAACGCAGAGAGGCAAAGCGCGCGGCGTCGCCGTTGGCGTTGAGGAAGAGCGCGTCGACCTGCGGCGCGAAGCGCGCCGCGACATGGGCGACGAGCGGCCGTCCGCCGAGCGGCGCCAGCGCCTTGTCGCCGCCCATGCGGGTCGATCGCCCGCCCGCTAGCACGACGCCCGCCATCCCGATGGTCACAGAACGCGTCTCCGCAACGTTGACCAAATTCCGTTCGGCGACCGCGGTATCGCCGTAATTTAGACCGTAAAAATGATATAGCCGAAACACGTTCGGCAATCGAACCGGCGCGTCCGCGCCGCAGAGTCGCGACGACGGAGAGCACGAATGGCGGCGGGACGTCGGCAATTCATCGTAGGCCTGGGCGCCGCAGCGGCGGGGGCGGGGATCGCCGCACCGGCGCTCGCCGATACGACGCCCAATGTGCAGTGGAAGCTGACCTCGAGCTTCCCGACGTCGCTCGATCTCATCTACGGCGGCGCCGAGACGCTGGCCAATGCGGTCTCCGACATGACCGACGGTCATTTCACCATCAAGCTCTCGCCGCCCGGCGAGATCGCGCCGGCGCTCGAGGCGCTCGACGCCGTCGCCGACGGGCGCGCCGACTGCGCCCACACCGCGCTCTCCTACTACTGGAACAAGAACCCGAGCTTCATCTTCGGCTCGTCGACGCCGTTCGGCATGAACGCGCGCCAGCACGCGGCGTGGCTGCAGGAAGGCGGCGGCGGCGCGCTGGTCGACGACTTCCTCGCCGACCGTAAGATCGTCGCGCTGCCGGCCGGCAACACGGGCGGACAGATGGCGGGATGGTTCCGCAACGAGATCCGATCGCCCGCCGACTTCAAGGGCCTCAAGCTGCGCATCGGCGGGTTTGCCGGCAAGGTGTTCCAGACGCTCGGGGCCGAGCCGGTGGCGACGGCGAAAGACGGAATCTACGCGGCGCTCGAAGCGGGCTCGCTCGACGGCTTCGAGTGGGTCGGCCCCTACGACGACGAGCGTTTCGGCGACAAGCCAGACGGCGCGAAGCAGCCGATCTCGAAAGTCGCGGCGAACTACTATTACCCCGGCTGGTGGAAAGGCGGCATGCAACTGCATCTCGCCGTCGCCAAAGACAAGTTCGATGCGCTGCCAAAATCCTATCAGGCGGCGCTGCGCGCCGCAGCGGCGGCGGCCAACGCTTCGGTGCTGGCCAAATACGACGCCGCCAATCCCGGCGCGTTGAAGCGCCTCGTCGTCGGCGGCGCGCAATTGCGGCTGTTTCCGCAGGACGCACTCGAAGCCTGCTACAAGACCGCCAACGATCTCTACGCCCAATTGTCGAACGACGATCCGAACTTCAAGAAGATCGCCGATTCTTACATGGCGTTCCGCGCCGACCAGTATCTATGGTGGCAGGTCGCCGAATATTCTTTCGACAACTTTATGATCCGCGAGCGGCGCAGCAAGTCGTAGCGGCGACGCTCAGAGTGGGAACGCCGGACTCGCGCCGACTTCGGCCGCGACGGCGCTGTCCTCGTAATCGGCGGGCGTGGTTTCGTCGGCAGCTTGGGTGCGGATGACGAGCGACAGCACAGTCGCCACGACGATGTTGACGACGACGGCGGTCAGGCCGTTGTAGGCGGCGAAATGCAGGCCGAGGTCGAGGGGACCGACGAAGGGCGCGTCCCAGGCGAGCCCATGCACCGGCGTCCACGCCGTCGCCGTCCACGACAGCGCCGTGCCGACGATCATGCCGGCCGCCCAGCCGACCAGCAGCGCCCAGCCGTCGAACCAGCGGGTGTAGAGGCCGAAGATGATCGCCGGGAAGATCTGCACCATCCACACGCCGCCGAGCAGTTGCAAGTCGAGCGCGAATTGGGTCGGCATGAGGAAGATCACCGCCAGCGCGCCGACCTTGACCACCAGCGACGCCAGCTTGGCCAGCACCGATTCCTCGCGCGGCGTCATCGCCGGGTGGATGAACGGCTTCCAGATGTTGCGAGTGAAGGTGTTGGCGGCGCCGATCGACATCACCGCCGCCGGCACCAGCGCGCCAAGCGCAATCGCGGCGAAGCAGAAGCCGGCGAACCAGTCGGGGAACGCCCACAGCACCAGTTGCGGCACCGCGTCCTGGGGCGAAGATACCTTGACGCCGGCGGCGATCGCCATCACGCCGAGCAGCGCGATGAGCCCGAGCACGAATGAATAGGCTGGCAGCGTCATGGTGTTGAAGCGGATCGCCTTGCTGCCGGAGGCGGCGAGCGCGCCGGTCATCGCGTGCGGATACATGAACAGCGCCATCGCCGAGCCGATCGCCAGCGTGATGTAGGGGCCGATCTGCCCGGGCGTCAGCGTCACGCCGGCGGCGAGCTTGGCGTTGGCGGCGATCTTGGCGGCATAGGCGGCGTCGGCGACGGCGAAGATCTTGGCGAAGCCGCCGAGCTCGATCGGAATGATCACCACCGCGGCGACGATAAAGACATAGATCATCGCGTCCTTGACAAAAGAGATCATCGCCGGCGCGCGCAGACCGCTCTTGTACGTGTAGAGCGCGAGGATGACGAAGGCGATGGTGATCGGCGCGTGCTGCATCACGCCTTGGCCGGAGAAGCCGAGCGCCAGGATCACCTTCTCCAGGCCGACGAGCTGCAGCGCGATATAGGGCATGGTGGCGAGGATGCCGGTGATCGAGACGGCGAGCTCGAGCCAGCCGTTGCCGTAACGGCCGAGCACAAAATCGCCGGCGGTGATGTAACCGTGCTTGTGCGACACCGCCCACAGCCGCGGCATCGTCATGTAGAGGAACGGGTAGATGATGATCGTGTAGGGGACGGCGAAGAAGCCGTAGGCGCCGATGGCGAAGACGACGGCGGGAATGGCGATGACGGTGTAGGCGGTGTAGAGGTCGCCGCCGAGCAGGAACCAAGTGATCCACGGGCCGAAGCGCCGCCCGCCCAGGCCCCATTCATGGATGTGGTCGAGGTCGGCCGCCTTCCAGCGCGAGGCGATGAAGCCGAGCACGGTGACAAGGCCGAAGAAGACGACGAAGACGCTCGTCGCGACGACGTTGAGGTGGTCGAACATGGCTCAGGCCTTCCGCAGTCGGTCGGCGACGTAGATCGTCAACGCCGAGACGGGGATCAGCAGGAGCTGGAACCAGTAGAAGAAGGGAACGCCGAACAGCGTCGGCTCGGTCATGTTGTACAGCGGCGCCCACAGGGCGATCACGCAGGGAATCCACAGCAGCAGATGTCGCATCCGTTCCCCCCTCGTCGGCGCGGCTACCATCGCCGCGTCCGTCCCGACGTTTCGCCCTGATTAGCGGCTTTCGGCGACGCGGTCGAGGGGCGGAGCGACGACGCGGCGGGTTGACTTGGCCAGCGCTCCGCCCACAGTTTCGCGCTGGCGAAAAAAAAGGGGAGGCGAAACTTGCGCTGGTCGACGATGGTTCTTTTGGCGGCCGCAGCGGTCGCCGTTCCGAGCGCCGCGTTGGCGGCAGGCGAAAGCTCGCCGGCCGACGTCACGACGGCGATCTATCGCGTCTACGCCGGCCCGAAGGGCGACTATCAGACCGGCAACCTCGACGACAAGCGCGTCGCCGCCTATCTCAGCAAGTCGCTGCGCGCGGCGCTGAAGGCGATGGACGCGCGCTCGAAGAAGCTCAACGAGCCGATCCTCGACTTCGATCCGGTCACCGATTCGCAGGACCCGCAGGTCGAGAAGCTGGCGATCGCCCCGGAAGGCGACGCCACGGCGGTCGCGACTTTCTATAGCGGCGACGTCAAGCACGTCGTCCGCTACAGCTTCGTGCGCGAGGGCGACACATGGAAGGTCGACGACATCTCTGGCGGCGCCGGCGACGACAAGTGGGACCTGCGCGACATCATCAAACCGCAGAAGAAGTAGCGGCGGCGCTCTGGAGGAGTCTGTCATTCGAGAGGAGGGCGCGAGGCTGCGATCACTGCTCTTGCAACATCGCGTCTTGGAATAGCATCATTGAATTTGCACGGTCCAATCTGACGCTACGGAGTCGAAGTCGGAAGTCAAATTGGGGCCGTTAGCCGTCGCGATGGGGTGCGGGGAAGCGATCGAATAGGGACAGAGCTGGTCGCTAGTCGGCGTCGCTTCCAGTTGGGCAGCTCTTGAAAGCCCAACCCTGCGGATCGAGGAAAAAGCAGTACGAGCTGTGGTGGGGTGAACCCATTGATTCATAAGCGAAACACCCCTGCACGTATTCTAGCGTCATTCTCTCAATTATCCCATCAACCGCGTCGGGCCGTATTTGTAAGTACAGCTCATAACCCTCGTTTAGGTTTTGGCTCGACGGATATACGACCTTCTCGAAAGTGGGGTGAAGGCCTACACAAGTGTCATTCTCTGGAATGGCTGGAAGCTGCCCGTGCAGCATGTCGGGCATTGCGATGTGCCCAGAAGTGTGCGCTTCCGTGAATTTAAGAGCCGGGTCTTTGCCAACGTTTCTGTAAAATACGACGTAGTCGAGCGGCTGTCCTTTGGCCGGCGCGCCTTTCAACTGACCCCCAAGCGGAGCTAGCCAAGCTCGCTCGCTGCTCTCAACTGCGCGGCGAGAATCAAGAATTCCGATACCGCCGACAACTGCCAAAGCCCATGTCCCGATGACGAGCCAGAATTCAGTGGATCGGCTGAGCGTCCGCAGTGACCGACTAAGGCTCTCGATCCTGCGCCGAGTGCGACGTGTCATGGCTTTGACAAGTGAGCTTGGAGTGGGCGCGGAATCGTCGCCGGCTGCGCTCTGACCATTGTAGTCTTTCGCAATGGTTGTCTTCTCGGGAGTGGGTTGATCGTGCTCCTCCAACTCCGTTTCTCCCAATGTTCGGCGACGACCCGTGATACTACTTCGTGGCCGATCTCTCCACAGGCGCGGCTACTGCTGGCGCTGCTAAGCGTCACGGGGAATGGGTACTCAGAGAGTGTTGGTAAGAAGTCAGTTGCGGCTTGCGATCGTCAGAGGTGATGCAGTCCAATTGCGCGCGTCAGCAGCAGCCGCGGAACCGCCCTTTGCCGACGGCGTAGCGCGCCTGCTGGCGTTCGCGGAAGAACTCCTGGTAGGTCATCACCGGCAGATCGGGATGAACCGTCCGCCGGTGATCGACATAGGTCTGATAGTCCGGCACGCCCACCATCAAGCGGGCGGACTTGACGACCGCCTCGCAGACGAAGCGCGTGCGCGACCCCAGCGTCTCGCTCATTCTGCCGCCGCCGCTGCGCCGCCGACCTCGATCGTCGTCGCCTTGGCGCTCATCAGCGCCTTGCGGGCGGCGATGAAGCCGTAGACGACCATGATGACGACCATCGCCGCGAACACCGCCGCGAGCGTCGCGTCGACATAGTCGTTGAAGACGATGCGGCCCATCTCCTGGATCGTCTTGGCCGGCGCCAGCACCTTGCCGCTCGCCGCCGCGTCGCCGAACTTGAGCGCATGGGCGACGAAGCCGATCGCGGGATTGGGGTGGGCGACTTTCTCCAGCCCGGCCGCCACCGTGCAGATGACCAGCCACGCCGCCGGCGCGAGCGCGATCCAGGCGAACCTTTCCCGCTTCATCCGGAACATGACGACCGTGCAGAGGATCAGCGCCATCGCCGCCAGCATCTGGTTGGACGCGCCGAACAGCGGCCACAGCGTCCAGATGCCGCCGAAGGGATCGACGACGCCCTGGTAGAGGAAATAGCCCCACGCGGCGCAGGCGGCCGCCGAGCCGATCACGTTGTTCAGCCACGACTCTGTCGCCGCGAATGCGGGAACCACGGCGCCGAACAGGTCCTGGATCATGAATCGGCACACCCGCGTGCCGGCGTCGACGGTCGAGAGGATGAACAAGGCCTCGAACAGGATGGCGAAATGGTACCAGAATCCGGTCAGGGCCTGGCCGCCGAGGAAACTCGACAGGATGTTCGCCATGCCGACCGCGAGCGTCGGCGCGCCGCCGGTGCGCGACAGGATCGTCGCTTCGCCGACGTCGTGAGCGACCTGGTTGAGCGTATCCGGCGTGACGACGAAGCCCCAGCTCGAGATCACCTGGGCCGCGTGCGCCGCGTCGGCGCCGATCAGCCCGGCGCCGCTGTTCATGGCGAAATAGACGCCGGGCTGGATCATCGACGCCGCGACCATCGCCATGACGGCGACGAACGATTCCATCAGCATCCCGCCGTAGCCGATGAAACGGATCTGGCGTTCGTTCTCGATCATCTTCGGCGTCGTTCCCGAAGAGATCAGCGCGTGCCAGCCCGACACCGCGCCGCAGGCGATGGTGATGAACAGGAAGGGGAAGAGGCCGCCCGACCACACCGGCCCGGTTCCGTCGATGTACTTCGTCACCGCAGGCATCTGCAGGTCGGGGCGGACGATGAGGACGCCGATCGCCAGCAGAAGAATGGCGCCGACCTTAATGAAGGTCGAGAGATAGTCGCGCGGGGCGAGCAGCAGCCACACCGGCAGCACCGAGGCGACGAAGCCGTAGCCGACGACCATCAGCGCCAGTTGCGGCCCGCTGAAGGTGAACCACGCCGCGAGCGTCGGCGTTTCGGCGACGGTCTTGCCGTAGACCAGCGCGGCGACGAGCAGCGCGGCGCCGATCGCCGACATTTCGGCGATCCGGCCGGGGCGCAAGAAGCGGCCGTAGAGGCCCATGATCAGCGCGATCGGAACCGTGGAGAACACCGTGAACGTGCCCCACGGGCTGCCCTTCAGCGCGTTGACCACCACCAGTGCGAGCACGGCGAGCAGGATGATGCTGATGAGCAGGATGCCGACGCCGACGACGCCGCCGGCGACCGGCCCCATCTCGGCGCGGATCATTTCGCCGAGCGATCGGCCGTCGCGCCGGGTCGAGAAGAAGAGGACGATCATGTCCTGCACTGCGCCGGCGAAGACGACGCCGACGAGGATCCACAGCGTGCCGGGCAGGTAGCCCATCTGCGCCGCCAGCACCGGCCCGACCAGCGGCCCGGCGCCGGCGATCGCGGCGAAGTGGTGGCCGAACAGGACGTAGCGGTTGGTCGGGACGTAATCGAGCCCGTCGTTGTGTCGATAGGCCGGCGTCGCGCGCGTCGCGTCGACGCTGAGCGCGCGATCGGCGATGAACAAGGCGTAGAAACGATAGGCGATGAAATAGACACAGGCCGCGGCGATGACGAGCCAGGCGGCGCTCACCGGCTCGCCGCGCGACAAAGCGAGAATCCCGAAAGCGATCGCCCCGACGATGGTCACGGCGGTCGAAATCAACGTGTCGCGCAGCGTCATGTTTCCCCCCCCCTGTGCTTCAAATCCCCCTCCGCCGTCCCGCCTGCCGGGCCGCGGCGAGACTTCACGACGTCATTTTGTCAGCAGAAGTAGCACGGCGACCGCCGCGATGGCGCGGCGATCGCTGCGACGCTTGCGCGCGGCTGGCGCTGTGAGTGCTGGGGATGACAGCGGAGAGCGTCGCCACAACGACGGCGGCGCGAGGCGCGCGTCGGTCGCAGCAGGTTTGCGAAAGGCGGGGCCGCTTCAGGCGGCGACAGTCGCCGCCGCCGGCGCCGCCGACACGCTCGCGGCGGGCGCCGCGCGCCGCGCCAAAAGGCCCGGGACCAGCGCCTCGGCGGCGAGCGCACCGGAAATCGCAACCGCTTCGACGCCGGGTCCGTGCGTCGCCGCGCCGGCGACGACGAGGTTGCGGACCGGACTCTTCGCGCCGCGCAGGCGGCCTGCCCGCGCGACGCCGTAGATCGCGCCGTCGCTGGCGAGATCGTAGCGCGCGTAGGTGATCGGGCTCGCTTCCGAACGATGGACGATGTGCGAAGTGAGACCGGGCAGCGCGGTCTCGGCAGACGCGATCATCGCATCGGCGAGCGCGCGCTTCTTCGCCTCGTATTCGGGCGAGACGCGCAACGTCTTCCAGTCGTCGTCGCCCGCAGCAGGGAACCAGGCGCGCGCTTCGTCGTTGGTCATCAGCTTGATGATTCCGACGGTCGAATGGCCGGCCGGCGCGGCGCTCGGATCGACCTTGGTCAGCACCTCGACGCCGATGCGCTGGTCGACGAGATGCAGCGCCGGGCGGCCGTCGGGGACGTAGTCGACGCCGAGGTGGACCATGAACGCCGAGGGCCCCGGGGCCGCGGCGGCGAGGCGCTCGGCAAAGCGCGCCGGCAGCGCGTCGCGGCCGACGAGCTCGAGGAAGGTGCGCCGGACGTCGGCGTTCGAGACAACCGCGCGCGCCATGACGCGCCGTCCGTCGGCGAGCAAGACGCCGTCCGCGCGGCCGTCAGCGACGAGAATGCGTTCGACGCGCGTCTTCAACCTGACCGTTCCGCCGCGCGCCTCGATCGCTTCAACCAGCACTTGCGCGAGGCGCTGCGAACCGCCGGCCGGATAGAAGCCGCCGTCGAAATAATAGCCGAACAGCGGGACCATCTGGGCGCAAGTCAGCCGCTCGCTTCCGTCGCTGACATAGCCGGTGAGCGCCGCAAGCGTGCGCTTCGCCTCAGGGTCGGAAACGTGGCGCGCGACGAGTTCGTCGAACGGCCGATCCATCCATTTGACCGCGAGCGGGTGGCGGCGAGCGAAGGCGAGCAGCGCGTCGGCGCTATGGGGCAGGCCGGGAATGCCGCCGTTGTCGGCGCCGGTGGCGTACATGCCGTCGGAAATCGCCTTGATGTCTTCGAACAGCGCCTTCAGTCCCGCCGCGTCGGCCGGGAACTGGCGGCCGAGTTCGGCGGCGTAGGCGCGTCCGTCGCGCGGCGGGTCGATGATTCGGTCGGCGGAGCGGTAGGAATGATCGAGCCGGCGCCAGTCGAGCCGATCGGCGACGCCAAGCCGGGCCAGGATCGCGTTCACCGGGCCGCCGGCATGGACGCCGGAGAAATCGTGCGGGCCGGCGTCGAAACGGTAGACGCAGGGGCGGCCGTCGTGGCGCGCCTTGCGCAGGAACGTGTGGCAATAGCCGCCGGGAACGACATGCGCCTCGAAGACCGCGACCTTGAGGCCCGCGTCGGCGAGCAGCGCGGCGGCGGTCAGGCCGCCGATCCCGGCGCCGACGACGGCGACGTCGACGGAGTCTTCGCCGCTGACGCGATCGAAGCGCGGCGCCGGCCAGCGATAGTCCTCGGCCTTGGCGATCTGGCGCTCGAGGACGAAGCGGATCAGAGCCTTGGGGCCGAAAATCGAGGCGACCGCGCCGAAGACGAACACCGCGGTCGTGGCGAGCCCGCCGAGTTTGAGCGCGAGGATCGCCGCGTCGATGAGGAACAACGCCGCCCATAGACCGGAGATCATCATGTTGACGACGAAGAAGAGCGGGCTCGCCGATTCGGCGGCGAAGGCGGTGCGCGAATAGTCGGCGGTCCATGGTCGCCGGACGACGACGCTGACCAGCGCCGTGAGGCCGAGCCCGGCGAACGACAACCACAAAGCCGCGCCGGCGAAGACCGCGGGCGCGGCGAGGTCGAGCGCCGCCATGACGAGGAACGCCGCCAGCGCGCCGATCTCGAGGACGAAGGCCTCGCGTCGCGTCCAGCGCCATACGGTCATCGCCAGGGAGACAGTGAGGCCGGCCGTCAGCGCCAATCCCGGCGAGCCGAATCCGAGCAGCGTCCAGAAGGCGATCAGCGGGGCGAGGCCGAGATGGACGACGATCAGAGTCTTCATGGCGGCGGTCTCCGGGGAGAGGGGCTATGTTTACGCCGTAAACTATGGCATGATGTTATCAATGTCAACTTCCAATCGCTCCTCGTATCACCACGGCGCCTTGCGCCCGGCCCTGATCGCCGCCGCCCGCACGCTTCTGGACGAGGGCGGCCCCGACGCCGTCGGCTTGCGCGAAGCGGCGCGCCGGGTGGGCGTGTCGGCGACGGCCACTTACCGCCACTTCAAAGACAAGGACGCGCTGCTGGCGGCGCTCGCGGTCGAGGGCTTCCGCGAATTCGGCGCGGCGCTCGCGGCGTCCGAAAGCGCGCCCGCGCCGCTCTCGGCGATGGGCGCGGCGTATATCGATTTCGCCCTCGCCAAGCCCGGCATGTTCCGGCTGATGTTTTCGCCGATGCTGTCGGCGCGACGCGACGATGAGGAGCTGCAGGCGGCCGCGAGAGCGGCGTTCGCCACGCTCGCCCGCGGCGTTGACGCGCGCGCCGACGCGCCCGCCGACCCCCAGATCCCGGCGGCGGCGATCGCCGCGTGGTCGCTGGTTCACGGCCTTTCGCATCTCATCCTCGACGGCGTGCTGCCAAAGTCCGAGGTTGAGACGTTCAAACGGGCGATCCTGGCGCCGCCCGCCGGCGAGCGGCCAGCGCGTGGACAACGCCGCCCTGACATGGCAGAAGAGCCGCGATGACCGACCTTCGCGCCGCGCTGATTACGATCGCCCTCCCAGAGATGGCGGGATAACGCGCGTCCGGACGTCAGGAACCGCGACCCGCCCCGAGAGGCGGGTTTTTTTGTTCCGCTCTCTTCGGGCTTCGCTGAGGCGAGCGCCATGCCCCACCCCTTGAAGACCCTCATCGAGGCCGCCGATCGCGCCATCATGGCCGAGGATTTCGACGCCGTGACGGAATTCTACGCCGACAACGCGACGCTCGTCGTCAAGCCCGGCCTCAACGTCAGCGGCAAGCCGGCGATCCGCCGCGCTTTCGAGGCGATCGCCGCGCATTTCAACCACAGCCTGAAGGTCGGCCAAGGCGACATGGTCGTGCTCGAGGGGGCCGATACGGCGCTGGTCCTGATGGAGTCGACCCTCGACGCCGTCGACGAGGCCGGCGCCGACGTCTCGACCGTCCGGCGCGCCGCCTATGTCTTTCGCAGGAGCGAAGACGGCCGGTGGCTGTGCGCGATCGACGATTCCTACGGGACCGATCTGATCGGCGCGGTTTGACGCCGCCGCGCCGACGAAAGCCCGCCGCGCGCCCTCTTTTGTCTTTGGCGCGGAGGGCTTAGAAGGCGTTTCGAATTGATGTTGCCAACCGCCGGGGGGCGCTGGAGCGTTTCATGACCAAGCCGCGCACGATGTACGACAAGATCTGGGACGACCACGTCGTCGAGACCGGCGCCGACGGGACGTCGCTGCTCTACATCGACCGCCACCTCGTTCACGAAGTGACGAGCCCGCAGGCGTTCGAAGGCCTGCGCCTGACGGGGCGCAAGGTGCGCGCGCCGGAGAAGACGCTCGCCGTCGTCGACCACAACATCCAGACGACCGACCGCAGCCAGGGCATCGCCGATCCGGAGAGCCGGCTGCAGGTCGAGCAGCTCGCCGAGAACGCGCGTGAATTCGGCATCGAATATTACAACGAGTTCGACCGCCGCCAGGGCGTCGTCCACATCATCGGCCCGGAGCAGGGTTTCACCCTGCCCGGCACGACGATCGTCTGCGGCGACAGCCACACCTCGACCCATGGCGCCTTCGGCGCGCTGGCGCACGGCATCGGCACCAGCGAAGTCGAGCATGTGCTGGCGACGCAGACGCTGATCCAGTCGAAGGCGAAGAACATGCAGGTTGTCGTCGACGGCAAGCTCGCCGACGGCGTCACCGCCAAGGACATCATTCTCGCCATCATCGGCCGCATCGGCACGGCGGGCGGCACCGGCCACGTCATCGAATACGCTGGCGACGCGATCCGCGCGCTGTCGATGGAAGGGCGGATGACAGTGTGCAACATGTCGATCGAGGGCGGCGCCCGCGCCGGCATGGTCGCGCCCGACGACAAGACCTACGCCTATCTCGAGGGCCGGCCGAAGGCGCCCAAGGGCGCTTTGTGGGATCAGGCGCGCCGCTATTGGGAGACGCTGGTCTCCGATGACGGCGCGCATTTTGACGAGATCGTCCGGCTCGACGCCGCCAATCTGCCGCCGATCGTCACCTGGGGCACCAGCCCACAGGACGTCGCGACCATCGGCGGCGTCGTGCCGAAGGTCGAGGACGGCGCGACCGAGGCCAAACGCGCCTCGATCAAGCGCGCGCTCGACTACATGGGCCTGAAGGGCGGCGAAAGAATCGCCGACATCGCCATCGACCGCGTCTTCATCGGTTCGTGCACCAACGGCCGCATTGAGGACCTGCGCGCCGCGGCGAAGATCGCCGCCGGCCACAAGGTCGCCGAGCGCGTCAACGCGATGGTCGTGCCGGGCTCGGGGCTGGTGAAAGAGCAGGCCGAGGCGGAAGGGCTCGACAAGATCTTCGTCGCCGCCGGCTTCGAATGGCGCGAACCGGGCTGCTCGATGTGCCTGGCGATGAACCCCGACAAGCTCGCGCCGGGCGAACGCTGCGCCTCGACCTCGAACCGCAATTTCGAGGGCCGCCAGGGCTACAAGGGCCGCACCCACCTCGTCTCCCCGGCGATGGCCGCTGCGGCGGCGATCGCGGGGAAATTCGTCGACGTGAGGGAGTGGCGGTAACGCAAAGGCAGAGGTCTCTGGCCTTGACGCGAAGCGAGGATGCAGCCGCCAACACACGGCCGTCATGGCCGGGCTTGTCCCGGCCATCCACGCGTCGTGGCCAGATCGAAAGCTTCAAAGCGAGGCGCGACGGCCCAACGTGGATGGCCGGGACAAGCCCGGCCATGACGCATTCTGGAGGCTTCGAGACGTCGCTGTCGCCGCAGCGTCTGCACCGATGAAAGTCGGCGATCTCTTCATCGACGAGGGCGAGATCGTCGAGAACTTCGTCCGCGCCTCCGGCCCGGGCGGGCAGAACGTCAACAAGGTCGCCAGCGCGGTCGAATTGCGCTTCGACGCGCGCCGCTCGCCGAGCCTGCCCAACGACGTCGCGATCAAACTGATCAAACTCGCCGGCGCGCGCGCGACGCAGGACGGCGTGATCGTCATCTTCGCCCAGCGCTTCTCCAGCCAGCCGCGCAACCGCGAGGACGCGCGCGCGCGCCTCGCCGCGCTGATCGCTCAGGCTCAGCATCGCGAAAAACCGCGCCGCCCGACCAAGCCAACCAAGGCGTCGAAGACGCGTCGCCTCGACGAAAAGAGCCGCCGTGGCGTGATCAAGGCGCTGAGAGGCAAGGCGGCGACGGATTAGCCCCGCATCACGTCGCTGAGCCTACGGCGCGGGCTCGGGCCCGCCTTGGTCGACGAGAAGCCGGCGCGAAACGAGAACGTCGCCTGCCAGTCCTCGCCCGTCAGCCCGGCGACGCGCTGGGCCCAGGCCGAACCGGCGCCGGTCTGACGCTCGCGGTCGATCATCTCGATCGGCTGGTTGAGCGGCTGCAGCGCCATGCCGCGCACGGTCGCGTCGAGGTGGAGGCGCTGCCAGGCGCGGCCCGCGGCGATCGCGCCTGGACGGTCATAGCGATCGCGCACGGCGATCAAGCCGCCGACCGGCGCGGTCGGCAGCTGCGTATCGCGGGTCTGTTCGAGCCAGGCGCGCTGGCTGGTCTCGGCCGAAACCGAAAACAGATGCGCGAACAACAGCGTGAAAGTCGAGAGACCGGCGGCGTCGAGGGTCGGCCCGTCGCGATGGGCGTCGATCTCGCTTGAGGAAGCGCGGAACCAGCGGTCGCTGTCGGCGATCATCGGCTTGTCAGCGATGATCGCCTGCGTCGCCTCGACGACGGCGGCGTCGAAGGCGCGTCGCTGTGGCGAGCCCGCTTCGAACAGAAACACCTTGACCTCGCCGTCTGCGCCGAGCGCGCGCGCGAAGTCGCGCCACGCGGCAGGCGGCTCTTTCGCGGGATCGTGGCGTAGCGGTTGGTGTGGCGAAGCGGGATCGCGGCGTAAAGCGGGTCGGGCGCGGCCGCGGCGACCCGCTGCAGTCGCAGCCGCGCCGCGAGGACCGGCCCTTGGCGCTCGGTCAGGTCGAGCAGCGACCCCGGCGTCGTCTCCAAATGCGCCGAATAGCCGTTGGCGCCTGCCGCGGTCAGCATGTTCTCGATCGCGCAGCCCAGCCCGAGATGCAGCTCGCGCAGGCAGGCGTCCATGGCGCCGAGGTTGCGCGACGTGTCGGCGTAAATCTCGATCGAATCGTCGCCGACCGCGAACAGCCACGGCTGAGTGTCGTGCGGGTTGGCGGCGAGCACGCCGGCGGCGACCAGCGCCAACGGCGTGTTGCGGATCGACGGGGCGTTCCACAGCGTCCACGGCGCGTAGGCGTCGCCTTCGGGCAACGGGCGGCCGGCGGAATCGCCGGCGCACAGCTTTCCTCCCGCCAAAGCGAGAAACAACGTGGCGCCGCCGACGCGCAGGATGTTGCGGCGGTTCGAGGCGAATGGGGTCATGGCCATCTTCATCTGGTCGTCGCCGATCGGTGACAAATCGAGCAAAAAAATCATCCGCGTGGCGCGAGCGCGTCGACGATCGCGTCGGCCGCCGCGAACACCCGTTTCCAGTCCGCGCCGGTGGCGATTCTGCCGCCGCTCATCACGCTGAGCGTCCGAGCGCGAACGGCGAGATCGTTGATCGCGACGCCGATCAGCATGCTGATCGCCTCGAAATCCAGCCCGGGCGGCGCGGCCGTTGGCCGCGTCTCGCTGATTGAGAGCGGCTACGCGGGAAGCGGGCGCGGTCGGCGACCGCGCCTACAACACGACTACAGATTCTTCAGCCACGCCTTCGCCTGCTTGCGCACATTGGCCGGCGCCGTGCCGCCGTAGGAGGTGCGGCTCTTCACCGAACGCTCGACGCCGAGCACGGCGAACACGTCCGCACTGATGCGCCGCTCGACGCTCTGCATCTCGTCGAGCTTCAGCTTTTCCAACCCGACGCCGCGTGCCGAGGCCAGCGCGACGATGCGGCCGGTGACGTGGTGCGCCTCGCGGAACGGCAGCTTAAGCTCGCGCACCAGCCAGTCGGCGAGGTCGGTCGCCGTAGCGTAGCCGGCGCCCGCCGCCGCCTTCATCTTCTTGGCGTCGGGCGTCAGGTCGCGGATCATGCCGGTCGTCGCGGCCAGCGTCAGCGACAGCGTGGGCAGCGCGTCGAACACACCTTCCTTGTCCTCTTGCATGTCCTTGGCGTAGGCGAGCGGCAGGCCCTTCATCACCGTCAGCAGACCGATCAGCGCGCCGACGACGCGCCCGGTCTTGCCGCGCACGAGTTCGGCCGCGTCGGGGTTGCGCTTCTGCGGCATGATCGACGAGCCGGTCGAGAACGCGTCGGAGAGCCTGACGAAGCCGAACTGCGGCGTCGTCCACAGCACGATCTCTTCGGCCAGGCGCGACAGGTGCGTTGCGGCGATCGCCGCCGCCGCGAGCGTCTCGAGCGCGAAGTCGCGGTCGGCGACGCTGTCGAGCGAATTGGCGGTCGGCCGGTCGAAGCCGAGCGCCTTCGCCGTCATGAAGCGGTCGATCGGGAACGACGTGCCGGCGAGCGCCGCTGCGCCGAGCGGGCATTCGTTGAGCCGCTTACGCGCGTCGGCGAAGCGGCCGCGGTCGCGCGCCAGCATTTCGACATAGGCGAGCAGATGATGGCCGAAGGTGACCGGCTGCGCCGACTGCAGATGGGTGAAGCCGGGCATGACCATGTCGGCGCCGTCGAGCGCGCGCGTCGCCAGCGCCTTTTGCAGCTCGGCGATCTGGCCGTCGAGCGCGTCGATCGTGTCGCGCACCCATAGCTTGAAGTCGAGGGCGATCTGGTCGTTGCGCGAGCGCGCGGTGTGCAGGCGGCCCGCGGCGGGGCCGACGATCGCGGCGAGGCGGCTCTCGACATTCATGTGAATGTCCTCGAGCGCGCGCGAGAAGGTGAAGGTCCCCGCCTCGATTTCGCCCTTGACTTGCTTCAAGCCGGCGGCGATGGCCTCGGCGTCGGCCTGGTCGACGACGCCCTGGGCGGCGAGCATCGCGACATGGGCGAGCGAGCCGGCGATGTCCTGGGCGGCGAGCTTGCGGTCGAAGTCGATGGAGGCGTTGATCTCCTCCATGATCTCGGCCGGGCCGCTGGCGAAACGCCCGCCCCACATGGTGTTGCTCATAGAAGAGGCCTTCAGAACGATGGACGAGAACGCGGCGCGGACCGGTCGATGGCGGCTTTGGGGCGGCGCCGGCGCGCTGGCCGCCGTGGCGGCGGTCGCGGTCCTATACGGGACGGGAGCGCCGGTCGGCAAGGCCGCCGCCGCCTGTCCTGCCGCCGCGGCGGCGCGCAGCGCCGCGCTCGCGCCGCTCGCCCACGGCGACATCGCCGCCCTCAACGTCGAGCGCGCGCCTAAGCTCGCGCCGCCGATCGCCTTCGGAGGGCCGGGCGGCACCAAGCTCAGCCTCGCCGATTTCCACGGCAAAGCGCTGCTGCTGAACCTCTGGGCGACCTGGTGCGTCCCCTGCCGCGCCGAGATGCCGGCGCTCGACCGGCTGCAGCAGAGCGCCGGTTCGGCCGATTTCCAGGTGGTGGCGGTCAACGTCGACACCGCCCGGCTCGATCGCCCCGCCGCCTTCCTCGATCAGATCGGCGTCAAGGCATTGACCCGCTACGCCGATTCGAGCGGCGATTCCTTCGAGACCCTCCGTCTCGCCGGCAAGGCGCTCGGCCTGCCGACCTCGCTGATCATCGACAAGGACGGCTGCGAACTCGGAATCGTCGCCGGGCCGGTCGACTGGGACGCCGCCGACGCCCGCGCGGCGATCAAGGCGCTGACGGGGGGGTGACCTTCCCCCTCTCCCGCTCGCGGGAGAGGGCTGGGGTGAGGGCGTCGCGACTTGCTGGAGCGAATGCGGATGAAGACCCTCGAAGGGCGTTTCAACGAACTCGTCGCCAAGATCAAATCGCTTCCTGCTGACGGACCTGCGCAGCCGTCCAGCGCGCTGAAGCTGAACCTCTACGGCCTGTTCCGCCAGGCGAGAGACGGAGACGCGCCCGACCAGGCGCCGGGCGGATTCAACTTCATCGCCCGCTTCAAACGCGACGCCTGGCTCGCCAACAAGGGCATGGCGAAAGAAGAAGCGATGCGCCGCTACATCGCGGCGACGGAGGCCTTCGCGCGCGAGCGCGGCGTTGACATCTGACGCGGCGCGAACGCCCTTGATGGTCACTCAACGAAACGGGCGCCCTTGGGCGCCCGTCGCTCATTTCAGACTTTCCGTCCGCCTCAGGTCTGTGGCTGCGGCGCGAGGCCGGGGGCGTCGGGGCCGAGGCTGCGCGGCTTGCCGGTGACGGGAACGGCGGCGCGGGGCGGCGGCGGCTCCTTGTTGTCGGCGGCGTCGCGCACCGGACGCACGCCCTTGAGCAGGCCGATGATCTCGTCGCCGGTCAGCGTCTCGAACTCCATCAAGGCATTGGCGAGCGTGTCGAGGTCGGCGCGGCGTTCGGTGAGGATGCGGGTCGCGGTCTCGTGCGCTTCGTGCACCAGCCGGCGCACCTCCTCGTCGATCGTCTTGGCGGTCTCCTCGGAGAGGTTCTGCTGTCGGCCGAGCGAGTAGCCGAGGAACACCTCGTCCTGGTTTTCGGCGTAGGCCACCGTGCCGAGTTTGTCGGAAAAGCCGAGCCGCGTCACCATCGCGCGCGCGATCTTGGTCACCTGCTGGATGTCGCCGGCGGCGCCGGAGGTCACCTTGTCCTTGCCGAAGATGAGCTCCTCGGCGGAGCGGCCGCCCATCGACATCGCCAGCATGGCGATGAGCTGCTCGTAGCTCTGCGAGATCTGGTCGCGTTCGGGCAGCGACTGCACCATGCCGAGCGCGCGGCCGCGCGGAATGATCGTCGCCTTGTGGATCGGCGTCGAGGCCGGCATGGCGATCGACACCAGCGCATGGCCCGCCTCGTGGAAGGCGGTCAGTCGCTTCTCTTCGTCGGTCATGATCATCGTGCGCCGTTCGGCGCCCATCATGATCTTGTCGCGCGCATCCTCGAACTCCGCGCGCGTGACGACGCGCTTGCCGCGCCGCGCAGCGAGCAGCGCCGACTCGTTGACCAGGTTCATCAGGTCGGCGCCGGAGAAGCCGGGCGTGCCGCGCGCGACCACTTTGAGGTCGACGTCGGGGGCGAGCGGCACCTTGCGCACGTGCACCTTGAGAATCTTCTCGCGGCCGATGAAGTCGGGGTTGGAGATGACGATCTGCCGGTCGAAACGGCCGGGGCGCAGCAACGCCGGGTCGAGCACGTCGGGCCGGTTGGTGGCGGCGATGATGATGATGCCTTCGTTCTGTTCGAAGCCGTCCATCTCGACCAGCAACTGGTTGAGCGTCTGTTCGCGCTCGTCGTTGCCGCCGCCGAGGCCCGCGCCGCGATGGCGGCCGACCGCGTCGATTTCGTCGATGAAGATGATGCACGGCGCGTTCTTCTTCGCCTGCTCGAACATGTCGCGCACGCGGCTGGCGCCGACGCCGACGAACATCTCGACGAAGTCGGAGCCCGAGATGGTGAAGAACGGCACGTTGGCTTCGCCGGCCACCGCGCGCGCGGTCAGCGTCTTGCCGGTGCC
>JBEKVR010000018.1:0-47768 GCA_049513815.1 Roseiarcus sp.
AGATGATTGGGCCGCTCGGCTCGCGTCAGCTCGCCCAGCCGCGGCGGCGCCCGCCGATGCAGCCGGCGCGGACCCACAAGGCCCGCCCGCTTCAAGATTTCGCCCGCCGTCGAGGCCACCGGAATTACGGCCCGCCGTCGAGGCCACCGAATTACGGAATTACGGTGACACGCCCGCCTTTACCGATATGGCGCCTCGTGTTATCCAGCCCCCATGACCCGCATCGCCCGCGTCGTCGTTGCCGGCGCGCCCCACCACGTCACGCAGCGCGGCAATCGCGGCGAGCGGATCTTCGAGCGCGAAGACGACTATGCGCTCTATCGCGATTGGCTCGCCGAGGCCTGCCGGCGCTTCGGCGTCGGGGTCTGGGCCTATTGTCAGATGCCCAACCACGTCCACCTGATTCTGACGCCGTCCGACGCGCAGGGCCTGGCGCTGGCGCTGAGCCGCGCGCATCGGCTCTATTCCGGCTTCGTCAACGCGCGGGCGCGGCGGACTGGGCATGTGTTCCAGGGCCGCTACGGTTCGGTGGCGATGGACGAGGCGCATCTGCTCGCCGCAGCGCGCTACGTGGCGCTGAACCCGGTCCGGGCGCGGCTGGTCGCCGATGCGCGCGATTGGCCGCATTCGAGCGTGGCGGCGCATATGGCGGCGCGCGACGACGGGCTGGCGGTCGTGCGGCCGATCCTCGACCGCGTCGGGAACTTCGCCGATCTGCTGGCGACGCCGGCGGACGACGCGGCCTTCGCGCCGCTGCGCCGCGCGGAGCTGATCGGCCGCCCGCTCGGCTCGCCCGACTTCGTCGCCGCCGTGGAAGCGCGCCTCGGCCGCCGCCTCGCGCCAGGCAAGCGCGGGCGCAAGCCGAACGGCGGAGCGGAGGCGTCGGATAATAGGAATTGACGGGCGTGTCACCGAAAATCCACCCGAAAATCCACCGAAAATCAGTCCTCTCGCGGTGGCGTTTTTTGGCGCCTAACCGCCTGATAGTCCACGATCGGCGAATCGTTTTGCACGGACGGCGGCGAGCTTCGCCGCGCCTGCCCTGAAGCGCCACCGCCTACACCGACAGCCGCCGTCTGACCTCGCTCTCGACCATCTCCTTACGTTCGCCGGCGAGGACGACGGCGCCGCGGTCCATCACGGCGTAATCGTCGGCGAGGTCGCGCGCCCACTCGAAGTATTGCTCGACGACGACGATCGCCATTTCGCCCTTCTGGCGCAGGTAGCGGATCGCATTGCCGATGTCGCGGATGATCGACGGTTGGATGCCCTCGGTCGGCTCGTCGAGCACCAACAGCTTCGGTCGCGTCACCAGCGCGCGGGCGATCGCCAATTGCTGTTGCTGGCCGCCGGAAAGGTCGCCGCCGCGCCGGCCCATCATCTCGCCGAGCACCGGGAACAGGCTGAAGATTTCGTCGTCGACCGTCCGCTTGTCGCGCGACGCCGCGGCGAAGCCGGTCATCAGGTTCTCGCGCACAGTCAGCAACGGAAAGATCTCGCGCCCCTGTGGCACGAAGCCGACGCCGCGGCGGGCCCGCAAATGCGGCGCGAGCCCGCTGATCTCCTCGTCCATCCAGCGGATCGAGCCGGCGGCGATCGCCTGGTGGCCGACGATCGCGCGCAGCAGCGACGACTTGCCGACGCCGTTGCGGCCGAGCACGCAGGTGACACGGCCGATCGTCGCCTTGAGCGAGACGCTGCGCAAAGCCTGCGCCGCGCCGTAATAGAGATCGATCGCTTCCACGCTCAGCATCTTTATCGCCCGAGATAGACTTCGATGACGCGCTCGTCGGCGCTCACCTGGTCGAGCGAGCCTTCGGCCAACACCGACCCTTCGTGCAATACGGTCACCTTGACGCCAAGATCGCGGACGAACGCCATGTCGTGCTCGACGACGACGACCGAGTGATTGCGCGCGATTTCGCGCAACAGCTCGGCGGTGGCGGCGGTCTCCGCGTCGGTCATGCCGGCGACCGGCTCGTCGACCAGCAGCAGTTTGGGATCCTGAGCGAGCAGCATGCCGATTTCGAGCCATTGCTTCTGGCCGTGCGACAGCGCGCCGGCGAGCCGCTGGCGCTGGTCGCCGAGGCGGGTGGTCGTCAGGATTCGATCGATCGTCTCACGCTCCGCTGCGGCGGCGCCGCCGAACAGGGTCGCGAACACGCCGCGCGGCGCCTTGGCGGCGAGCAGCAGGTTGTCGGCGACGGTATGGTTCTCGAACACCGTCGGCTTCTGGAATTTGCGGCCGACGCCGAGTTCGGCGATTTCCGCCTCGTCGAGCCGCGTCAGGTCATGCCGGCCCTCGAAATAGACGTCGCCTTCGTCGGGCCGCGTCTTGCCGGTGATGACGTCCATCATCGTCGTCTTGCCGGCGCCGTTGGGGCCGATGATCGCGCGCATCTCGCCCGGTTCGAGCGTCAGCGACAGGCCGCGCAACGCCTTGTAGCCGTCGAAAGAGACGCTGACGCCGTCGAGATAGAGTAGCGAGCCGGTGAGTTCGGGCTCGTCCGCTTCAGTCATAGCGCGCCCTCCTCCTGCTGCGCCAGCGACGCCGTCGAGGGCGGCGTCGGCTTGACGGCGCGGCGGCGCAGGCTCAACAAGCCGACCAGGCCCTTGGGCAGGAACAGGGTCACCAGCACAAACAGGCCGCCGAGCGCATAGAGCCAGTATTCCGGGAAGGCGCCGGTGAAATAGGTCTTGGCGAAATTGACCGCCACGGCGCCGAGCGCGGCGCCGACCAGCGTGCCGCGGCCGCCGACCGCGACCCAGATCACCGCCTCAATCGAGTTGGCGGGATCGAACTCACTCGGGTTGATGATGCCGACCTGCGGCACATAGAGCGCCCCAGCGACGCCCGCCATCACTGCCGAAACGACGAATACGAACAGCTTGTAGTTCTCGACCCTGTAGCCGATGAAGCGGACGCGGCTCTCCGCGTCGCGTATGGCGATAACCGCCTTGCCGTATTTCGAGGCCACGATCGCCCGGCCGCCGAGGTAACTCAGCGCCAGCGCCAGCGCTGACAGGGAGAACAGAGCGGCGCGGGTCGCGTCCGACTGAACATTGAAGCCGAGAACATCCTTGAAGTCGGTCAGGCCGTTGTTGCCGCCGAAGCCGAAGTCGTTGCGGAAGAAGGCGAGCTTCAGCGCGTAGGTCAACGCCTGGGTGATGATCGACAGATAGACGCCGGTGACGCGCGAGCGGAAGGCAAACCAGCCGAAGGCGAACGCCAGCACGCCGGGGACCAACATCACCATCAGCGATGCATAGGCGAAGGAATGGAAACCCCACCAGGCGACCGGCAGCTCCTTCCAGTTCAGGAACACCATGAAGTCGGGCAGGATGGGATTGGCGTAGACGCCGCGCGCGCCGATCTGGCGCATCAGATACATGCCCATCGCGTAGCCGCCGAGCGCAAAGAAGGCGCCGTGACCAAGCGACAGGATGCCGCAATAGCCCCAGACCAGATCGAGCGCGAGCGCCAGAATCGCGTAGCACATGTACTTGCCGAGCAGCGCGACGACGTAGGGCGGCATGGCGAAGGCCGAGTCGCGCGGCACGACGAGCGCCAGAACCGGCGCCAGCGCCGCCGCGCCGATCGTGATGACCAGGAACGCGACGCCGAGGCGATCGAGGCGGAGAAGCGGCGTCTTCACGTCAGGCCTCCACCGCGCGACCCTTGAGCGCGAACAGGCCGCGCGGCCGCTTCTGGATGAACAGGATGATGAACACGAGCAGCAGGATCTTGCCGAGCACGGCGCCGATCACCGGCTCGAGCAGCTTGTTGGCGACGCCGAGCACCGTCGCGCCGAGCAGAGTGCCCCACAGATTACCGACGCCGCCCAGCACCACGACCATGAAACTGTCGATAATGTAACCCTGGCCAAGGTTGGGCGAGACGTTGTCGATCTGCGACAACGCCACCCCGGCGACCCCGGCGACGCCGGAGCCGAGCGCAAACGCAAACATGTCGATGCGCCCGGTCGAGATGCCCATCGCCGCCGCCATGCGGCGATTCTGCGTCACTGCGCGCATGCGCAGGCCGAACGATGTGGCGCGAAGCGCGAGCTGCAGCGCGGCGAACACGAGAATGGCCAGCGCGACGATCCACAGCCGCCCGGTCGTGATCTGCAGGCCGGCCCAGTCGTACGAGCCCGACATGAAATTGGGCGCGACGACCTGTCGATTATTGGCGCCGAACAGGCTGCGTACCGCCTCCTGCAGGATCAGCGACACGCCCCAGGTGGCGAGCAGCGTCTCCAGCGGCCGGCCATAGAGGTAGCGGATGACCAGGCGTTCGATCGCAACGCCGACAATCGCCGAGACAAGAAAGGCGAGCGGCAGCGCAACGGCGAGCGACCATTGCAGGAAGCTCGGCGGCAGCGCGTTCTGGACGACAAAGGTCGTGTAGGCGCCGAGCATCACCATCTCGCCGTGCGCCATGTTGATGACGCCCATGACGCCAAAGGTGATCGCGAGGCCGATTGCCGCGAGCAGCAGCACCGACGCGGCGGAGACGCCATAAATCAGGTTCTGCAACACGTTGAGCCAGGCGAGATGCGCCTTGATCGCCGCCTCCGCGTTGAGCGCGGCGGTTTTGACCATGGAATCGTCGGTCTTGGCGGCGACTTCGTCGATCAGGCTCTGTGCGTCCTGATCGCCACGCGCCTTCAACGTCGTGACGGCGGCGACGCGATCGGCGCTCGGCGTCTTCGGATCGAGGACGACGATCGCCGCGCGCGCCTGACGCAGGGCCTCGGCAACCTCGGGGCTGCTTTCGCGCGAAAGCTGCGCGTCGAGCGCGGCCAGCGCGCCTGCGTCACGCGACTTGAACACCGCTTCTGCGGCGCTGGCGCGCTTCTGCGGATCGGGACTGGCGAGGGTCAGCGCGCCGACCGCCGCCGCGATCGCGTTGCGAAGTCCGTTGTTGACCCGCACCTTCTTGAACGAATCGGCGTCGACGCCGGAGAGCTTCTCGCCGGTCTTGGCGTTGATCAGGTCGCCGCCGCTCGTCTGGTAGACGATGATGTGGGCGACCGGATCGATCAGCAGGCGGTTGTCGCCGAGCGCGTCGAGGATCGCCGGCGCGTTGGCGGCGCCCGTCGCGGCGAGCGCGTTGACGCCCTGCTCGGTGCTGGAGAATTTGTTGACGAGAAACTTCGTCAGCGCGTCGTCGACGGCGTCGGCGCGCGCCGCCGTCGCGCAACAGACAAAGAAGAAGACGGCGACGAGGCGCGCAAGCGTCATGGCGATCTCTTGAGCGGACGGTCTGATCGCGCCGCTGCGGCGCGGAAGAACACCGGAATTGGGCGCCGCTCGAGGGAGGATTCGAGCGGCGCCCGGTCGCAATCGCGGTTACGTCAGTCCACGCGGTTTAGCCGCCGCACTTGCCGGTCTTGACGTTGAAGTTGCCGCATGAGAGCGGCTTGCGCCAGTCGGAGATCAGGTCGCGCGAACCTTCAAGGTAGGGCGACCACTCCTGCGCCACCACCGTGCCCGGCGTCTGCCAGACGGTGTTGATCAGGCCGTTCGCTTGGATTTCGCCGATGTAGACAGGCTTGGTGATGTGGTGGTTCGGCATCACGGTCGCGTAGCCGCCCGTCAGGTTCGGCACCGTCACGCCGATCAGCGCGTCGATCACCTTGTCAGGATCGAAGCTGCCCGCCTTCTCGACTGCCTTGACCCAGGCGTGGAAGCCGATCACGTGCGCTTCCATCGGATCGTTGAAGGTGCGCTTCGGGTTCTTGGTGAAGGCGCGCCATTTCTCGATGTAGGCTTTGTTCTCCGGCGTATCGATGGTCTGGAAATAGTTCCAGGCGGCGAGATGGCCGACGAGCGGTTTGGCGTCGAGGCCGGCGAGCTCTTCTTCGCCGACCGAGAACGCGACGACCGGAATGTCGGTCGCCTTGATCCCCTGATTGCCGAGCTCCTTATAGAACGGCACGTTGGCGTCGCCGTTGATGGTCGAGACCACTGCGGTCTTCTTGCCGGCCGAACCGAAGGCCTTGATCTTCGTGACTTCGGTCTGCCAGTCGGAGAACCCGAACGGCGTATAGTTGATCAGGATGTCTTCGGGCGCGACGCCCTTCGACTTCAGATAGGCCTCGAGGATCTTGTTGGTGGTGCGCGGATAGACGTAGTCGGTGCCTTCCAGCACCCAGCGCTTCACCGCGCCGCCGTCGTCGCTCATGAGATAGTCGACGGCCGGAATCGCCTGCTGATTGGGGGCGGCGCCGGTGTAGAAGACGTTGCGCTCGGACTCCTCGCCCTCGTATTGGACCGGGTAGAAGAGGATGCTGTCGAGTTCCTTGAACACCGGCAGCACCGACTTGCGCGACACCGAGGTCCAGCAGCCGAAGACGACCGAGACCTTGTCCTTCGAGATGAGCTCGCGCGCCTTCTCAGCGAACAGCGGCCAGTTCGAGGCGGGGTCGACGACGACCGGCTCGAGTTTCTTGCCGAGCACGCCGCCGGCTTTGTTCTGCTCGTCGATGAGCATCAGCATGACGTCTTTCAGCGTGGTCTCGCTGATCGCCATCGTGCCGGAGAGGGAGTGGAGAATTCCGATCTTGATCGTGTCCTCCGCATGCGCGGCGAAGGAACTCAGCGCCATCGCGCCGCCGACCAAAGCGCCGGCCGCGCGCAATACAAAGCGTCTCGTCACTGACATCTTTTACCCCGTCGTTCGTTCCCAGCCCGGGGAAACGGCGCACGGAACGGGCCGGCCCCAGCCGAAGCCGTGACGCAAGCGCCATGCCAGTCGTGACAGTTAGAATTGCCGGCGGCGCCCCCTCGTGGCGCCGAAACGCGCGTCAAAACGCGCATTTGTTGATCGGCGTGGTTATCCCGGCGCCGCTTAAAGGGTCAGCGCGGCGCGCGCTTGCCGAGGATGCGCTGCAGGGTCCGCCGATGCATGTTGAGCTGACGCGCCGTCTCCGAGACGTTGCGCTCGCAGGATTCATAGACCCGCTGGATGTGCTCCCAGCGAACCCGGTCGGCCGACATCGGATGCTCGGGACCGTCGACGTGCTGGCTGCGCTCGGCGGTCAGCACCGCGACGATCTCGTCGGCGTTGACCGGCTTGGCGAGATAGTCGTAGGCGCCGAGCTTGACCGCGACCACGGCGGTGGCGATCGCGCCGTAGCCGGTGAGGATGATCGCCTTGGCCTCCGGCCGCTTGGCTTTCAGCGCTTTCATCACGTCGAGGCCGGTGCCGTCGCCGAGCTTGAGGTCGATGACGGCAAAAGCGGGCGCCTCCGCCTGGATGGCGGCGAGCCCTTCGGCGACGCTGATGGCGACCCGCGGCGTGAAGCCGCGCGACCCCATGGCCCGAGCCAGTCGCTCGCCAAAAGGTCTATCGTCGTCGACGACGAGAAGTGATTTATCCAGCGCCGCCGACTCGGCGGCGGGGGGGCTGGCTGCGTCCCTTTCGGGATCGGCTGTCTCGTTGCGATTGGCCATAATTCTAACTCTCTAACGCCTGTCGAAGCGGTAGTCGACCCTGTTCGAACCTTTCCATCGGCCAGACGATTGTCGCCACCGCGCCGGACCCCGGCGCCGGCAGGTTGGCAATCCCCAGGACGGCGCCGGATCTTTCAAGCAACGCCTTGGCGATGAACAGACCGAGGCCAAGCCCGCCCGCCGCCTCGTCCTCGCGCCGGCGCGCCGCCCCGCCGCGGGTGGATATATAGGGCTCGCCGAGCCGCCCGAGCACTTGCGGCGGAAAACCGGGGCCGTCGTCGGCGATGACGATCCTCACTTCGGAAGCGGTCCAGGAGGCGCTGACCTGGACCCGCCGCTCGGCGAAGCTGACCGCGTTCTCGACGATGTTGTGGAGGCCGTAGATCAACCCCGCGTTGCGCCGGCAAACCGGCTCGGGCGGCGTTCCCTGGCTTTCGACCTCAATGGCGACGTCGAGGAGGCGGTGAGGCGTAACGATCTCCTCGATCAGATCGCCGAGCGTCGTCTCCTCCAGCGAGGCGGCGGCGATCGTGTCGGGCGACGACAGCTTGCGCAGGATCGTGCGGCAGCGCGCGACCTGCTCTTCCGCCAGGCGCAGGTCGTCGGCCCATTGGGCGGCGATCTGCGGCTGGGCGGCGAGGTCGTGGACGACCAGCGCGACGGTGGCGAGCGGCGTGCCCAATTCGTGGGCGGCTGCGGCGGCGATGCCGTCGAGCTGGCTCAGGTGCTGCTGGCGGGCGAGCGTGAGCTCGGTGGCGGTCAGCGCGCTGGTGAGTTGTCGCGCCTCTTCGGCGATCCGGCTGCCGTAGATGGCGATAAACGCGCCGCTGACGGCGATGCTTATCCACATCCCCTCTACGTACAGAGAAGGCGGCTCGAACGCTGTCCCGTCGGGCCACCGCAACGTCACGTTCCAGAATTGCAGCGCCGTCGCGCAGGCGAGGGTGAAGGCGAGCAGGGTCAGGGTGCGCCGCAGGGGCAGCGCCACCGCGGCGGTCATGATCGGGGCGAGGAACAGGAACGAGAACGGGTTGGCGAGGCCGCCGGACAACCAGAGCAGCGCCGCGAGCTGCGCCACATCGTAGGCGAGGACATAGACCGCCCACGAATCGTCAAGCCGATGGCTGACCGGAAAGCGCACGCGCAAGCCGGCGTTGACCACCACCGAGGCGGCGACGCACACAAAACAGGCAAGGACTGGGAATTGTAGGCCGATCGCGTAATGGGCGGTCAGAATCGCCGCCGTCTGGCCGACGATCGCCAGCCAGCGAAGCCAAATGAGGGTGTCCACTCGAAGTCGACGCGCCCGTTGGCCGAAGTCTTGGTCGTCGAACGCGTCCAAAGTCTCTTCGCAGCCTATCGTCGCGGCCGCAGCGCCGGCCGCCTACTGAATCTTTTCGTCAGGATATACGCCCCACAGCGCAACTTGCTCAATATAGCCTTTGTATCCCTCCCCGTCGACTAGGCACCAGGCGCCGTCGCAGGTCCTGACATTGGCGATCACCCCCGACTGCAGCGTGGCGGCGACGCCGCCGCCGCCGCGCGGCTGAGCGTAGATCTTGTAAACGGCGCCTTTCTTGCCCACGCCGACCAGCGCCGTGCGGCGCCCGGAGAGCAACGAATGCAGCACCCAGCCCTCGACGCCTTCCGAATCGCGCACCTTGCGCCAGATGTCGAATTCGGCGGTGATCTCCACCGGCAATCCGGCGCGCTGGTAGACCCATTTGGTGGCGTGGTCCTTCGACGGGCCCTCGCGCAGATTGACGCGGTCGGTCTTGAGGCTGGCGTAGCGCGGCAACGGCAAGCCGGTCACCGTGCCGACCGCATCGGCGGCGGCGAACGTCGCCCACAAGGCCATCATCGCCGCCAAGCCGAACCGCAGCGCGCGCGACGAACGCAATGCCATCAAAGAATCGATCATGCCCCACCCCCACGAAGGCGCGACGCCGGCGTCCTTGTCTTTGCCCCGCCATCTGCTAGAGAGGCCGCGGCGACGCTCGGCGCCACGGTCGGACCGCGGTTGCGAGCCGGGGACTTCCCATTTGCTGGGCGCCGCGTAAACGGGACGTTAAGGCAATTGCTATTGCGCACGAACGTGGTTGAAATCTGGCGAGCCGCCGCCGACGGCGGAAAGGGCCGGGAGGACAGGGCTTGATGTCGAAGAAGAAGCCCCTCGTCGTCGTCACCCGCAAGCTCCCCGACCTGGTCGAGACGCGGATGCGCGAATTGTTCGACGCCCGCCTCAATCTCGACGACAAGCCGATGAGCGAGAGCGACATCGTCGACGCGATGCGTGAAGCCGACGTGCTCGTCCCCACCATCACCGACGTCATCAACGCCGGCATGATCGCCCAGGCCGGCGAGCAGATGAAGCTGATCGCCAATTTCGGCAACGGCGTCGATCACATTGACGTCACTTCGGCGCTGCGCCGCGGCGTCACCGTCACCAACACCCCGAGCGTGCTGACCGAAGACACCGCCGACATGACGATGGCGCTGGTCCTCGCCACGGCGCGGCGAATCGCCGAGGGCGCGCGCGTCATTCCGGAAGGGCGCTGGACCGGCTGGTCGCCGACCTGGATGCTCGGCCGGCGCATCACCGGCAAGCGGCTCGGCATCATCGGCATGGGCCGCATCGGCCAGGCGCTGGCGCTGAGGGCGCGCGCCTTTGGCATGTCGATCCACTACCACAACCGCCGCCGCGTCGCGCAGCAGATCGAGGAAGCGCTGGAGGCGACCTATTGGGATTCGCTCGACCAGATGCTGGCGCGGATGGACTTCATCTCGGTCAACTGCCCGCATACGCCGGCGACCTATCACCTGCTGTCGGCGCGGCGGCTCAAGCACCTGCGTCCCGAAGCGATCGTCATCAACACCGCGCGCGGCGAAGTGATCGACGAAGCGGCGCTGACCAGCATGCTGGAAGCGGGCGAAATCGCCAGCGCCGGCCTCGACGTGTTCGAGCACGCGCCGGCCGTCTCCGACAAGCTGATCGCGCTCGCCAACGCCGGCAAGGTGACGTTGCTGCCTCACTTGGGCTCGGCGACGTACGAGGGCCGCAACGACCAGGGCGAGAAGGTGATCATCAACATCAAGACCTTCATGGACGGCCACCGCCCGCCCGACCGCGTGTTGCCGAGCATGCTGTAAGGCGCGGCGTCGCCGCCGGCGCGGGCCTGGGCGCGCGCCGGTCAAGCGCGGCCGGCGGCCGCGTCAAGTTTCGTCAAGCGCCGTCAAGTTTCGTCAAGCAATGTCAAGCTTTGTCAAGCCTTTGCTTGACGGCGCTTTCTGCAATTTCAACGACTTACGCGAAACATTGTTGACAGCGGGGCCTGCGGCGGGAGCTCCGGCGGCCGACGCCCGCTTCGACCCTCACAGGCGATGAGAGAAGGATAACGCGGGTTTGGGCGTCGGCAAAGAAATTGTCCGCCTCACAAGGCGGGATCCGCATTGCGCCATTGGCGGCGGCAGCTTGGCGGGGAGCGCCGCCGACCTCGCGAAAGTCTGGCGGCGACTGCGGATCGCGAAACGATGCAATTCGTATCCTGTCGCCGAAACGCCGTCATGCGTAACGCTCCGGCCCCGTAACGCCGATCAATAATTGGTGCAGTCGCTCCAGGTCATCACGCCGGAGCGGTAGTTCTGGCACATCATTCCGTCTTCGTCGGGATCGGGAAACGGGTCGCCTTCTTTGACCGGCCCGCTGGCCGGACCCGGTTGGTCGAGGCTGGGGTGACGCCGCGTGAGCTTCGCGGGCGCCGGGCGCGCATGGCGCCGGCTCGCGATGCATTTCTCGAACGCGGCGATATCGAGATTGACCGGATTGTCCGCCCTCATGCGCTTGGCGCAAAGCTCCGCGTCCGCCTGGCTGACGGCGCCGCCGGGCCCGCCGACGGCGACTTGATCGGCGACGACGGGGCCGCGCGCGTACGCGATCGAGCTCGCGCTGAGAAGCGCTACGAGAATGACCAGTGGACGCGTCATGATGGGGATCCTTTTCTTGGCCGCCGGCTTCGTGGATCGGATCTTGCGGACGAGAAAGGCGAAGACCGTCTCCGGCGTCGCAGCCCCTCGTATCGCGAGGGATCGGCCCGGCTCCCCCGATTCTACGATTACGGGACGGCCATCAGCAAGGACGGCTTGGGCGTAAGGGGGAGCTTTGCGGACTTTACGCTTTGCGCGGACATGATGCGCATTGCATCGCCGGCGGCGCTGGCTTGGCGGGGAGCGCCGTCGAGGGAGTACGGCGATCGCCGGCTCGGACGCCGCCGATTGTTGCTCAAAGCCTAAGCGCGTCGTGACCGGACTTGTCCCGGTCATGACGATAGTGCGCCGCCGAGGTCGCGACACGCCGGTGAACTCCCCGCCTGCCTCGTCACCCCCCTCACCGTTCCGCAAACGCCAAACGCACCGCCAACGTGCCGAAGGCGGCGGCGAAGCCGCGGCGCAGCCAGGCGAGCACGTGCGGGCGCTCGAGGACGCAGCGGCGCGCCGCCGCGGCGAACACGCCGAAGAGCGCGAAGACGACGAAGGTCGCCGCCCTAAAGGCGGCGGACAGCTCGCCCATGCGCAGCAGCGGGCGCGCTTCGTCGGCGCCGACGAACTGCGGCCAGTCGCGCCAACGCTAAACCTGAGCGAAGTGCTGTCACTCAATTAGCGTGTCTCACACGAGGGGCGCAGTTCACCAGTGCAGTCCAATATCCTGTCCCTGTAATGCCTGTCGCCGAATCCCCCGCCGATCGCGCGTCGGCGTAGCGGCGATAGACGTGCAGATCGCCGCGGGTGTGCGGGTCTTTCGTCAACGCTTCCGGCGCCGAAGCGTATCGAAATAGACGACGATGATGATCAGCACGCCGGTGATGATGCGCTGCCAGAACGAATTGAGGTTCAAAAGGTTCGCGCCATTGTTGATCGTCGTCAGGATGAAGGAGCCGATCAACGGCCCATGCACCGAGCCGAACCCGCCGAAGAGGCTGGTGCCGCCGATGACCGACGAAGCGATCGCCTGCAATTCCCACCCGTCGGCCTGGCCTGGGTTGCCGATGCCAATCCGCATCGCGAGCAGAATGCCGACGAGGGCGGCGCAGAAGGCCGATATGACGTAGGCAAGATAGATCATCGCGGTGACGTTGACGCCGGTGAGAGTCGCCGCCTCCTTGTTCGAACCGATGACGAGGAGATAGCGGCCCCAGCGGTACTCGGTGAGGAGGATGTAAAGAGGGATCGCGACGACGATCACCATCCAGAACAACATCGGCACCGCGAACCACGAACCGTCGGTCCAGGGAAAGCCGAGGAAGCTGGCGCGCGAGAAGCCGGTGAAGGCGTCGTTGGTGATCGAAATCGTCGCGCCGTTGGTGATGAGAAAGCCGATGCCGCGCAGCGCGTACATCGTCGCCAGCGTCATGATGAACGGCGGAAGGCCCATCTGCACGACGCCAAAAGCGTGGAACAGCCCAATGAAGACGCCGATGGCGAGCGAGATCGCGACGGCGCCGGCGACCGTGGAGGCAAGGCCGAGATCGTGGGTCAAGAGCCAGGCGACCGCCATCGAGATGAAGCCGACGATCGCGCCGACCGAAAGGTCGATGCCGCCGGTGATGATGGCGAAGGTCTCGCCGATGCCGAGGATCGCGATCATCGCCCCCTGGCGCAGGAGATTCTCGATGTTGTTCGAGGTCCAGAAGGTCGTGGTCGCCAACGACAGCGCGAGGCATATGAGGAGCAGCAGGCCAAGAAGCGTGAGGCCGAGAAGCGCGTTCAGCCCGGCGCCGCTCCAGCGCACCCGAGAGCTGATGGCTTGATCCGTCGTCGTCATTTTTGTCGCCTTCCGTCGCCCTAAACCCCCAAAGGCATCAGCCGGGTTGCCCCGCCGCGCATTGGGCCGCGGGCCTCGCGCGCCGCGATCGGGCGATCGACGGCCGATTTCGAGGGCGGACTGACCCCTCGGCTATTACCTGTGTGTTCGTGTTATGTTCGGCAAGGGGGCCGACCTTCCAGCTGCGGCCGGGGTTCGACGATCGCGGCGTCGCCGAGAGACGCGAAGATGGGCCTCGCCGTCACACCCCCCGGTATCGCGAGGGATCGGCCTGGATCCCCCGACTCACCGATCGCGGGACGGCCATCAGCGAAGACGGCTTGCCTTACGGGGCCTTACGGGGCCTTACGGTGATATGAATTCCCCAACTTAATCCGCACGGTCGCCGCGCTTCCCAAATCGCCCGTTCCCGATCGCGGCGCCGCCGAGCTTGCGAGCGGTCGACGAATTCCCCGCCTGTCTCGTCAGCCCCCTCATCGCTCCGCGAACGCCAGCCGCACCGTCAGCGCGCCGAACCTGCGGCGCAACCAGGCGAGCGCGCGGACGCTCGAGGACGCCGCGGCGGCGAAGGCGCCGTAGCGCGAGGACGATGAAGGTCGCCGCCATGAAGGCGGCGGACGGCTCGGCCATCCGGGCGAGCGGATGCGAATTCGCGTTTGCTGCGCGCCGGCGGCGTCGTTCACGCGGCGATCAGGCTCGCTGGCAGGTCGGAGGTGAAAAATTCGCGAATCTTCTCCGTCGGCAGCGGCCTGCTGAAAAAGTAGCCTTGAAACTGCTCGCATCCCTCCTTTGCGAGGTATTCGAGCTGTTGCGACGTTTCGACGCCTTCGGCGAGGACCGGTATGTTCAAGCTTCGGCCAAGGCCGGTGATGGCTCGGATGATGGCTGCGCAATCTGCGTTGTGGCCGATGTCGGTTATGAACGACTTGTCGATTTTTATCTTGTCGATCGGGAACGAGCGGAGATAGCTGAGGCTCGAATAGCCGGTGCCAAAATCATCCATCGAGATGCTGACGCCGAGCGCCTGAAGCTGGACGAGCGTCGCGACATTGGCGTTGTCATTGAGAAACAGCACGGATTCCGTGATTTCGAGCTCGAGCCGGGATGCCGGCAGGCCTGACTGGGCGAGCGCGCCGACGACGGACGCCAAGAGGCCGGCGCCGCGGAACTGAATGGCGGACAAATTCACGGCGATCTTGATGTCGCCGGGCCATGAAGACGCCTCGGCGCACGCCTGCCGCAAAACCCAATCGCCGATGGGAACGATGAGTCCCGTCTCCTCGGCGATCGGAATGAACTCGGAGGGCAGGACAAAGCCGCGCGACGGGTGCTTCCAGCGAATAAGCGCCTCGCAGCCGATGACGCGCCTCTCGACCACGCTGATCAGCGGTTGATAATAAAGTTCGAACTCATTTCTCGAAAGCGCTGCGCGCAAGTCGTTTTCAAGCGCAATGCGGGCTCGCAAAAGGGCGTCCATTTCCGCTTCAAAAAACCGGTACATGGACTTTCCGTCAGTCTTGGCGCTGTAGAGAGCAATATCGGCGTTCTTCAAAATCTCATCCGCATTCATGCCGTCGTCTGGCGCGACGGCGATGCCGATGCTCACGCCGATCGAAAGGTCGTGATCATCGATGCGATACGGCGCGCTCAAGACCTCGATCATCCGCTGCGCCAGCGCCACGGCGCCCTCGGGACCGTCGATCTCGCACTGGATGACCGAGAATTCATCGCCGCCCAAACGCGCGACGAGGTCCACCTCGCGAACGGTTTCGCGCAGCCGGCTGGCCACCTCCTGGAGCAATCGATCGCCAGTGGGGTGACCAAACGTGTCGTTGACGACTTTGAAGTCGTCGAGATCGAGAAAATGGACGGCGGCGCGGCGATTGTTGCGGCGGATTCGGTTGAGGCATTCTTCCAACCGCATTTTGAACTGGGCGCGGTTCGCCAGCGACGTCAGATCGTCGTGATGCGCCATGTGGCTGATTCGCGCCACGGCCTCACGTTGCTCGGTCACGTCGACAATCGAAACGAGCACGGAAGACCGCCCCTCGACCATCAATTCGCGCGTGTGGGCGATCACGTCCCGCCGGCGGCCGGTCGCCGTCAAGTGAACCCAATGCCGCTGGTTGCCGTTCGGCGCGCGCGGCTTGCTCGCGAAATCTCGCACCGACGGAACGTCTTCGGGCGGATGAAGATCCAGGAGCGTCAAGCTCTCGAACAGCGGCCGCGAATATCCGTAGGATCGCGTGGCCGCCTCATTGACGCTCAGAATGCGCAAGTCTCGCGGATCGTAGATCAATTGCGGAATCGGATTGAATTCGAACAACATCCTGACCGATTCTTCGCGCTCTATGATCGTGGTGATGTTTGTGAGCGTCAGTCCGACAAATTCGCCGATCGGCGCGATGGAAACCTGAAGGTGCAGAGGCCGTCCCGACGGAGTCGAACGGCTGACCTCGAATTGAACGGGCTCTTTTGTCGCTATCATGTTGTTGATATGACGATGAAACGGCCCTATCTCCCGAGGCGGAAGAAGACTGGATATCGTTCTCCAACTGATTGTATCGTCGGTCGCGCCGAGATATTTCGATGCGGTCGGGTTGGCGCTGATGATCTGGAATTCCGTTGATTTGTCGCGAGCGACGGGCGCTACAATCAGCATCCCTTCCGAGGTCGAGCTGTAAATGGCGTCAAGAAGCGTTTGCGACGTCTGCCGCACGCGACAGAACATAAAGACGAGACGATCGCGCCGCCAAGCGAGCGGCAAAAACAACAGCTCGCAGGAGCCGATCATTCCGTTCGAAACAGACGGAAAGAGGTCCCAGTAAGGTTCGAGCGTCGCGCAAACCCGCTCCACGCCATATTGCAGGCGGTCGCTGCAATTGCCATTGGCGGAAGCAAACACGGGACGGTCTGTCGACCACCCAATCTGTGACGCGAATTGCTCTCCGCAACTGAGAACTTCGGGTTCACGACCGGCGCCGATCTTGAGAACCGCTGTCTCGTGAGAGATGTGACCGACATTGCCGACGACGACATCTTCGAATCTTGGAACGGGCGAGCTGAGCCGGGCCTCCAGCCAACGCTTGTGTATCTTGCGAACGTCCTCGAACGCCGTTCGAGTAGGCATCAAATCACCAAGGCAAAATTTGTCCGCGATTACAATCGCGCCTCTTGCGCGACGCGGGCGCACAATCGCAAGCGAGGGCTTAAGCTTCGGTGAAAGCGTCTGTCATAAATAGTTCAACAACACGCGTCTGAAAGGACGGCCAATCAAGCGCCGCCGACGCTAGGGAAGCCGCGCCTTTCCGAGGTTTTGACTCCGTCGATGGTCTTCGACCGCCGAAGTCCGCGCGCGATCGACAGAATCAAGACCTCGGCACTTCATGTGTCCATGAGTTCGACGGCTCGATGCGCGGCGGCGAAGGCGTACGGCGATCACAGGCTGCGGCGCGGCCGATTGTCGCTCAACGCCTAAGCGCCCTATGACCGGGCCTGTCCCGGTCTTGAGGATGGGGGGTTGTCGAGCCGGACGCCCGCCAGCCGCCGACCACAACCGGACCCGCTTTCACCGTTCCGCAAACGCCAGCCTTACCGCCAGCGCGCCGAAGGCGGCGGCGAAGCCGCGGCGCAGCCACGTGAGCACGCGCGGCCGCTCGAGGACGCAGCGGCGCGCAGAAGCGGCGAACACGCCGTAGAGCGCGAAGACGACGAAGGTCGCGAGCATGAAGGCGGCGGACAGCTCGCCCATGCGGATGAGCGGATGCGTCTCGCCGGCGCCGACGAACTGCGGCAGGAAGGCGACGAAGAAGATCGACAGCTTGGGATTGAGCAGGTTGACGGCGACCGCGTCGACGACGACGCGCAGGTCGGATCGTCGCGTCGGCGCGCCGTCGACGCGCAGCGAACCGCCCTCTCTGAGCGCGTTCCAGGCCATGAACAGCAGATAGGCGACGCCGGCGTATTTGACCGCGGCGAAGGCGACGGCGCTGGCGTGCAACACCGCCGCCAGGCCGAGCATCGCCGCGGCGACGTGCGGCGCGATGCCGAGCGTGCAGCCGAACGCGGCGACCAGGCTGGCGCGCGCGCCACGCGACAGGCCGGCAGCGAGCGTGAAGGCGACGCCGGTCCCCGGCGAAGCGACGACGATCAGCGTCGTGATCCAGAACGCAAGCGACATTGCGGAACTCCTTTCAAGCGGGCCTGGAGCGCGTTGCGCTCAGGTCTCCTCGAACCTTGACCTGAGGCGCCGCGAAGCGGCCTCGAAGGACGCTCCAGAAAGAGCGATCCGTGGAGCATCCTTCGAGGCGCGCCGCTGGCGCGGCGCTCCTCAGGATGAGGCGCAGCGCTGGCGCGCGGCGCCTCGGGATGAGGGGCGGCGGCAAGCAGGCTCAAGCGCCGGGGAAACGTTGCGAAGCAGGGCTGACGACGGTCGCCATGCCGCCGCTGATCTGCATCACCGCCAGACCGCGCTCGTTGGGGCCTTCGGCGCGGAAGCGGAAGACGCCGTCGACGCCGTTGAAGCCGGACGGATTGGTCAGTACGGCCGGCGAATAGCGTTGCGCGCCTTGCGCGCGCGCCAGCGCCGCCACCAGCGAGGCGGCGTCGTAGGAGAGCGAGGCGAGCCGCAGCGGTTCCGAATTGAAGCGCGCCTTGTAGCGCTGGGCGAAGGCGTTGAAGCCGGCGTTGTCGGGCGCGGCGAACCACGCCCCCTGCAGCGCCGGCAGGCGCAGCACGCGCGGATCGTTCCACACGCCGGTGCCCAGGATCTGCGTCTTGATTCCGCTCGTCGCCAGAGCGGTCGTCAGCGCCGGCATGCCGTCGGCCTGTTCGGGAATGAACAGCGCGTCGTAACCGCCGGGCGCACTGGCGATTTCCTGCACGCCCGCCTGCGGCTGGCCGGCGGGATAGCGCGCGACCGTGACGACGCGCGCGCCGAGCCTCGCCGCCGCCTGCTGGAACTCGCCGACCGCGACATTGGCGTAGTCGCTTTGCGGCGCCAGCACGGCGAGATTCTTCTTGCCCTTCGAGACCGCGTACTCGGCCGCCTTGTCGGCGTAGGACTCGATCAGGAACGACAGCAGATAGACGCCGGGCTGGGCGACGCTCTCGTCGGTCGAGAAGGCGATCACCGGCCGGCCGGCCGTCTTGGCGACCCGCCCGACCTCGCGCACGTCGGCGGCGAGCAACGGCCCGAGGATGATTTCCGCCCCGGCGCCGATGACCGCCTGGCCCGCCTGCGCGGCGCCGTCCGGCGTGCCGTGGTCGTCGACGATCATCATCGTCACGTCGTTCATGCCGGATTCTTCGACCGCCAGTTGCGCCGCGTCGCCCATCGCGACGCCGACGCTGCTCGGCTGGCCGTTCTGGGTCAGCGGCAGGATCAGGCCGACTCGCACCGGCCCCGTGCCGACCGTCTGGCCGACCGTCGGCCCGGCGAGCGGCTGCGCCCGGACGTCGGGCACCGGCGCGGCGCCGATGTCCGGCGAGGGACCGGGCGAAACCTCCAGTCCGCTCGAGGTGCAGCCGGCCAGCGCGAGAAGCGCACAACCGGCAAACGCGCGCGCCGCCCCCGCGAGCCCGCGCTTCGCTGCGCTCGAGGCGCCTGTCGGCATGAAAACCTCCCCCGCCCGGGACCCAAAAACCACCACGACTCGCTCGGACCCGCCGCTATTCTACCGCGTTTGCCGGCATTGCGCGCCGTCGCCGGACTGCGACCACTTTTCGCGCCGATTGTGGCATTTTCAGCCCCGGATGCTATGGAGGCCCGCGAGGCGGACAAGGTTCAAAACGAAGATGACGATGCGTCACCCGCAGCCGACGCCGACGCCGCGGTCGCGCGGCTTCTCGGCGCTGGGCGTCCGCGTCGAGGCCGCCGCGCTCACGCCCGGCCTCTATGTCGTGGCGACGCCGATCGGCAATCTCGGCGACGTCTCGCTGCGCGCGCTCACGACTTTGGCGGCGGCCGACGCCATCCTCGCCGAGGACACGCGCGTCACCCGCCGCTTGCTCGACCGCTACGACATCGCCGCGCCGCTCGTCGCCTACCACGAGCATAACGCCGCCGAAGTCCGGCCGCGCATCCTCGCCCGTCTCGCCGCCGGCGAAGCGTTGGCCCTGGTCTCCGACGCCGGCACGCCGCTCGTCTCCGACCCCGGCTACAAGCTGGTGGTCGACGCGGCGGCGGCGGGGATCGTGGTCTTCAGCCTGCCCGGCCCGTGCGCGGCGATCGCGGCGCTGACCACCGCGGCGCTGCCGACCGACCGCTTCTTTTTCGAGGGCTTCCTGCCGGCCAAGTCGGCGGCGCGGCGCGAGCGGATCGCGGCGCTGGCGACGATCCCGGCGACGCTGGTGTTCTACGAGTCGCCCGGCCGGCTCGCCGAGGCGCTCGTCGATCTCGCCGCCGGCCTCGGGCCGCGGCCGGCGGCGGTGGCGCGCGAATTGACCAAGCTGCACGAGGAGACGCGCCGCGCGACGCTGACCGCGCTCGCCGCCCATTACGCCGCCGCCGACGCGCCGAAGGGCGAGATCGTCGTCGTCGTCGGCCCGCCCGCGCCCGCCGTCAGGCCGGCGGCCGAGACGCTCGACGCGATGATCCTCGACGCGCTCGCCGGCCTGTCGGTCAAGGACGCCGCCGCCGCGGTGGCGGTCGAGGCGGGCCTGCCGCGACGCGAGGTTTACGCGCGCGCGCTCAGGCTCGCCGGGACACGGCGGTGACGGCCGCGCGGCCGGTCAAGGCGCGGCGGCGCGCGCATCTGTTCGGCCTGCGCGCCGAGTCGATCGCCGCGCTGCTGTTGCGGCTGAAGGGCTACCAGGTGCTGGCCCGCCGCTTCGCCGCCGCCGGCGGCGAGATCGACCTCGTCGCGCAGCGCGGCGCTTCGATCGCCTTCGTCGAGGTCAAGGCGCGCGACGACCTCGACGCGGCGGCGTTGGCGATCACCGAGGCCAAGCGCCGCCGCATCGGCCGCGCGGCGCGCGTCTGGCTGGCGCGCAATCCCTGGGCGGCGGCCTTGAATCTGCGCGGCGACGCCGTCTTCGTCGCGCCGGGGCGGCTTCCCCGCCACATTGCCTCAGCGTATAGGCTGGACCTCGACTGAAGGAACTGAATCCGCCATGCCGTTGACCGTCGCCGTGCAGATGGACCCGATCGAGCGTATCCGCATCGCCGGCGATTCGACCTTCGCGCTGCTGCTCGAAGCCCAAGCGCGCGGTCACGCGCTCCTCTTCTACACCCCCGACCGGCTGAACCTGCAGGGCGCGCGCCTGTTCGCCGAAGCGCAGCCGCTGACCGTGCGCGACGAGCAGGGCGACCACGCGACGCTCGGCGAAGCGCGGACGATCGAACTCGCCGATCTCGACGTCGTGCTGTTGCGCCAGGACCCGCCGTTCGACCTCGCCTATATCGCCACCACCCACTTGCTCGAACGCATCCATCCGCGCACGCTGGTGGTCAACGACCCGCGCGCGGTGCGCGACGCGCCGGAAAAGCTGTTCGTGATGGACTTCCCCGAGCTGATGCCGCCGACGCTGATCTCGCGCGAGCGCGCGGCGATCGAGGCGTTCCGCGCCGAGCACGGCGAGGTGGTGATGAAGCCGCTCTATGGCTTCGGCGGCGGCTCGGTGTTCAAGGTCGGCGAACGCGACCCCAATTTCGGTTCGCTGTTCGATCTGTTCTCGACCACCTTTCGCGAACCTTGGGTGATCCAGAAGTTCCTGCCGCAGGTTTCCGAGGGCGACAAGCGCATCATCCTGGTCGACGGCGAGGCGCTCGGGGCCGTCAACCGCGTGCCGGCCGGCGACGACATCCGCTCCAACATGGTGCGCGGCGGCGCGGCGGCTGAGACCGAGCTGACGGCGCGCGAGCGCGCCATCTGCGCCCGCATCGGCCCTGAATTGAAGCGGCGCGGCCTCGTCTTCGTCGGCATCGACGTGATCGACGGCTGGCTGACCGAAATCAACGTCACCTCGCCGACCGGCATCCGCGCCGTACAGCGGCTCGGCGGCCCCAACCTCGCGGCGGCGATCTGGGACGCGATCGAAGCGAAGCGGAGCGCCGACGGAGCCTCGCGATGACCGCCGTGTCCTCCTCCGCCGGCTCGCGCGCGCGCCGCGGCCGCAGCGCGCCCTCCGACCTGTTCGACCGCGACGAGATCGACGCCAAGCTCGAGCGACGGCGCGCCAAGCACAAGAACGACGAAGCCGCGTTCCGCCGCGCCGCGGTCGAGGTTTTCGCCGCCGCGCTCGAAGGCGGACGCGCCGAGGCGCAGCGCGCGCTCGAAGAGGGCGGCGGCGGCCGCGCCTGCGCGCGCGCGCTCAGCGACCTCGAAGACGAGATCATCCGCGCCGTGCACGACATGGCGGTTCGCCTCGCCCATCCCGAAGACGCGGCCAAGGCGAAGGGGCTGACCATCCTCGCCGTCGGCGGCTACGGCCGCGGCATGCTGGCGCCCGGCTCCGACATCGACCTGCTGTTCCTGATCGACGACGAGAAGGACGCCGCGAGCGCGAAGCTGATCGAGACGATCCTTTACGTGCTGTGGGACCTCAAGCAAAAGGTCGGCCACGCGACGCGGACGATCGACGAATGCCTCCGCCAGGCGCGCGCCGACATGACGATCCGCACCTCGGTGCTGGAAGCGCGGCTGATCCTGGGCGACGCAAAGAAGCTCGAGACGCTGAGCGCGCGCTTCGACAAGGAGATCGTCGCCAAGACGGCGAGCGAATTCGTCACCGCCAAGCTCGGCGAGCGCGACGCGCGCGTCAATCGCGCCGGCGAGTCGCGCTATCTGGTCGAGCCCAACATCAAGGAGGGCAAGGGCGGCTTACGCGACCTCAACACGCTGTTCTGGATCTCCAAGTACGTCTATCGCGTGCGCGACCCGCGCGAGCTGGTCGAAGCGGGCCTGTTCTCGCAACGCGAATTCAACCTGTTCTCGCGCTGCGAGGAATTTCTGTGGAAGGTGCGTTGCCATCTCCACTTCCTCACCGGCCGCGCCGAGGAACGGCTGAGCTTCGACGTGCAGCGGCCGATCGCCGAGCGCCTCGGCTACGCCGCGCGCGCCGGCCAAGCCGACGTCGAACGGTTCATGAAGCACTATTTCCTCGTCGCCAAAGACGTCGGCGACCTGACGGCGATCGTCTGCGCCGCGCTCGAGGAGCGGCAGGCCAAGCCGACGCAGGCGTTCGACCGCTTCCTCGGCCGGCTGCGGCGGCGGCCGCAGGCGCTCGACGACGCGCCGGACTTCAAGATCGACCACGACCGCATCAACGTCATCCGCGCCGACGCGTTCGAGCGCGATCCGGTCAACCTCATCCGTCTCTATTGGGCGGCCGACCGATCGAGCCTCGCCATCCATCCCGACGCGACAAGGCTCGTCACGCAATCGCTGAAGCGCATCGACGCCGAGCTGCGCGCCGATCCGGAGGCGAACCGGCTGTTCCTCGAAATCCTCACCTCGCGCCGGTCGCCGGAGGCGGCGCTCAGGCGGATGAACGAGGCGGGCGTGCTCGGCCGCTTCATCCCCGACTTCGGCCGCGTCGTCGGGCTGATGCAGTTCTCGATGTACCACCACTACACGATCGACGAGCACCTGTTGCGGACCGTCGGCGTGCTGAGCCAGATCGAGTCGGGCGCGCTGAAGGAGAAGCACCCGCTGGTCAGCGAACTGCTGCCCCACACGCCCAACCGCTCGGCGCTCTATGTCGCGGCGTTCCTGCACGACATCGCCAAGGGCCGGCCCGACGACCATTCGATCGCCGGAGCGGAAGTCGCGCGCCGCCTCTGCCCCCGCCTCGGCCTGTCGCCGGCCGATTGCGACCGCGTCGCCTGGCTGATCGAGCAGCACCTGACGATGTCGAACATGGCGCAGGGGCGCGACCTCGCCGACCCGCGCACCGCCGAGACGTTTGCCGCAAAGGTGCAATCGCTCGACCGGCTGCGCATGCTGCTAGCGCTGACTGTCGCCGACATCCGCGCCGTCGGTCCCGGCGTGCTGAACGGCTGGAAGAGCCAGCTCCTGCGCACCCTGTACTGGGAGACCGAGGTCGTGCTCGGCGGCGGGCATTCGGCGATCGACCGCAAAGCGCGGGTCGCAGCGGCCCAGGAAGGCCTGCGCAAGGCGCTGCCCGGCTGGTCGGACCCCGACTTCGACGCCTATGCGCAGCGTCATTACCCGGCCTATTGGATCAAGGTCGATCTGCCGCACCTCGTCGCCCACGCCAAGCTGCTCTACGCGATGGCGGCCGACGTCCGGTCGCTGGCGACCGAGGTGGCGAGCGACCCCTCTCGCGGCGTCACCGAGATCACCGTCGTCGCGCCCGACCACCCGCGGCTGCTGTCGTTTGTCGCCGGCGCCTGCGCGGCGGCGGGCGGCAACATCGTCGACGCCCAGATCTTCACCACGGTCGACGGCTTCGCGCTCGACACGATCTCGGTCACGCGCGCCTTCCCGCTGGACGAGGACGAAATGCGGCGGGGAAACCGCATGGCCCGCACCATCGAGCAGGCCCTGCGCGGCGAGATCAAGGTCAGCGAGCTGGTCAAGCAGGCCCACGCCCACAGCGGCCGCGACGCGCGCGTCGGGGCCTTCCGCATTCCGCCGGCGGTGTCGATCGACAACGCGATGTCGCGCCGCTACACAGTGCTGGAGGTCGAGGGGCTCGACCGGCCGGGCCTGCTCTACGAGTTGACCGCGGCGCTATCGCGGCTCAATCTCAACATCGGCTCGGCCCATATCGTCACTTTTGGCGAAAAAGCGGTCGATTCCTTCTATGTCACCGACCTGACCGGGGCGAAGATCACGTCGCCGTCGCGCCAGGCCGCGATCAAACGGCACTTGTTGGCGATTTTTTGAAGCGGGCGACGCGCCGCAGCGCCGCCGCTTGATTTTTGCCCCGCCAGCGCTGATATCGGGCGCAATCAAACTTGGGACTTTTCCGAATGAAAGAGACCACCGAGGCGCCGAACGAAGCGCCCGTCGAGCAGCCGGCCGCCGAACCCGATCCCTTTACGGTGATCGAGAAGCTGAACGCCGAAAACGCCGAGCTCAAGGACCGCCTGCTGCGCGCCCTGGCCGAGATGGAGAACCTGCGCCGGCGCACCGAGCGCGAGGTCGCCGACGCGCGCGCCTATGGCGTCGCCAATCTCGCCCGCGACATGCTCTCCGTCGCCGACAACCTCGCCCGCGCCGTTGAAAGCTTCCCTGCCGAGGAGCGCGCTGCGGCCGACGCGGCGCTAAAGGCGCTGATCGAGGGCGTTGAGCTGACCGAACGCGACCTCCATGCCGCGCTCGGCCGCTACGGCGTGACCAAGCTATCGCCGGAGGGCGAGCGATTCGACCCCAATTTCCACCAGGCGATGTACGAGATGCCCCACGAATCGCTGCCTGCCGGCGCCGTCGCCCAGGTCGTGCAAAGCGGGTGGAAGATCGGCGAACGGGTGCTGCGTCCGGCTCTGGTCGGCGTCTCCAAGGGCGGCGTCAAAGCCGCGCCGAAGAATGACGACGAGGACGCCCCGTCGACAGGGGCCTGAGCCCCGCCCTGCCCCTCACCCCAACCCTCTCCCCGCAGGCGGGGAGAGGGGGCGTTCGGCCTTCGTCACCCGCCGCATCGTCAGGTTGATCCGCCCGCCTTCGGCGAGCAGGGTCGAACTGCCGGGGTAGATGCGGTCGACGCCATGAAACGCCAGCCGGCCGGGTCCGCCCAGCGTCATCGCGTCGCCGGAAGCGAGGCGGAACGAACGGGTCGGCCCGCCGCGCGCCACGCCGCCGACCCGGAATAAGGCCGTATCGCCGAGCGACAGCGAAACGACGGGCGCTGAAAACTCCGCTTCGTCGCGGTCCTGATGCAGGCCCATCCGGGCGGCCGCGTCGTAGAGGTTGATCAGGCAGGCTTCGGGCGGCGGCGCGCCGGGCGCGAGCGCGGCCCACAGCGCCAGCAGCCGCCGCGGCATCGGCGGCCAGGGCGCGCCGGTCTCGGGATGGGTCGGCTGGTAGCGGTAGCCGCCCCGCTCGTCCGAAACCCAGCCGAGCTCTCCGCAATTGCTCATCCGGACCGAGAACGGCTGGCCGGTCCTCGGCATGCGCGGAACGAACGGCGGCGCGGCGGCGAGGACCGCGCCGATTTCGCCGCGCAACGCCTCCTGGACGGCGCGGTCGAGAGCGCCGGGATAGTGGCGGAGGCCGGGGGCGATTTCGATGGCGGCGGACATCGGCGGGGGACGGTCCTGGTTCGACTCACGCCGTCTTTCCTAAGCGCAGAACGCGTCGTATAGGAGGCGCCAATTCTACACCACGCGCGCGTTGCGGCGCGCTTCTCAGAGGCGAGGCATGGCGGGTCACAGTCAGTTCAAGAACATCATGCACAAGAAGGGCAGGCAGGACGCGATCCGCTCCAAGCTCTTCTCCAAGCTGGCGCGCGAAATCACCGTCGCCGCCAAGCTCGGCCTGCCCGACCCGGCGATGAACGCGCGGCTGCGCGCCGCCGTGATCGCCGCGCGGGCCGAGAACATGCCGAAGGACAACATCGAGCGGGCGATCAAGAAGGCGTCGTCGGCCGACACCGAGAACTACGAGGAAGTGCGCTACGAAGGCTACGCGCCGGGCGGCGTCGCGCTGATCGTCGAGGCGCTGACCGACAATCGCAACCGCACCGCCGGCGAAGTGCGCTCTTCCTTCACCAAGTCGGGCGGCTCGCTCGCCGAAACCGGCGCGGTGTCGTTCATGTTCGACCGCGTCGGTTCGATCAGCTACGACCGCAAGGTGGCGACCGACGACGCGATGCTCGAAGCGGCGATCGAGGCCGGCGCCGACGACGTCGTCTCCGACGGCGACGAGCACGAGATCATCACCAGCATCGAGTCGCTGCGCGACGCGCAGAAGGCGCTGGAAGCCAAGTTCGGCGAGCCGCACAAGGCGGCGATCGTCTGGCGGGCGCAGAACACGATTTCGGTCGACGACGAGATCGGCGAGAAGATCCTGCGGCTGATCAACGCGCTCGAAGAGAACGACGACGTTCAGAACGTCTCGGCCAACTTCGAAGTGTCCGACGCGCTGATCGCCAAGATGGAAGGCTGACCTGTCCCTTCTCCCCGCGAGCGGGGAGAGGGGATTATTGCGGCGCGCCTTCAAGGACTCATCGCCGCGACGCGAGCCTCACCACCAGCAAACCCACCGGCCCCAACGGTTCCACCCGCAGTGACGATGGTGATAGCCCCAGCCCGGGCCTGGGCCCCAACCCGGGCCCCAACCGTGGTGGTGCCAACCGCCGCAGCCCCAACCGTTGCACCAAACATGATTGATATCGGCCGCCGCCACCGGTCGTTCGAGCGACGGCGACGCCAGCGTGAAGGCCGAAGCGGGCGCTGACGAGATCGCCAGCATCGCCGCGCCGGCCATGACCGCCGCGAACCCGCCGACGTGAATACGGTTCACCATGTGAGCCTCCGTGTCTGGCCACCCAGCGCCGCCAAATTATACCGCTAAGGGTGAACTGCGGGTGAACGGAAAACGAACGGCGGCCGCCGCCGCCGCCCCTCACCTTCTCCCCGCCGCCACGCCGACCACCTCGCCGAGGCGATCGAGACCGATGCGCAGGCGGTCGGCGAGGACGGCGTCGGCGCGCCATGGCGTGGCGATTTCCGGAACCAGGCGGCGGCAGTCGCGCAAGGTCGCGCCGTCGATGACGACGCGCGTCAGCACCGGCCAGACGGCGGGGCCGGCGAGCGCCGCCGCGGCGCGCAGCTTGTCGCGCGCATGCAGCGCGATCTCGCTCGCCGGCAGGCCGGAGCGCGGCCCATGGGCGGCGGCGCCGACGCGGTCGAGCGGCACGGCGCGCAACGCGTCGAGGTCGGCGCGGCGGTGCAGGCGGCGCAAAGCTTCGCCGATCAGCCAGCGCAGGTCGTTGAGCCGCGGATCGTGCGGCGCCAGCGCGCGGGTCGAGCGCATGACGTCGAATGGATCGACCAGCCGGCGCAGCTTGTCGGCGCCGCGCTCGCTTTTCTGGCCGGCCTCGGTCGCGCGGGCGAGCCGCTCCGGCGTCGCGTCGAGCCGCCCGGATTCGTCGCGCAACTTGGCCTTGGCGCGTCGCGTCGCCGCCTTGCCGGTCATTGCGCCAACTCCGCGCACATCGCGGCGGGCGAGGAGCAATAAGAGGCGGGGTCCGGGCCGCGGAGTCGCGCCGGGATGGCGACGCTGGCGATGGCGACGTCGGCCGGCGGCGCACGATGGACGCGGCGCAAATCGCGCAGATGGGCGGCGCAGGCGGCGACAAGGAGCTGATGGTCGGTCTCGGTTCGCGGGCGGCGGCGACGGGGCAAGCAATCCTCCTCGAGAGAAAAGGGCGTCGCGACCGGCGGCCGCTTCGTTCGCTCTTTGTTCTCATTTTCTGAACATCAGCACCTCCCGTCAAGAAATATTTCTGATATTCATGATTGCGTATGTTCTGAAAAGCCGAATAATCAGACGATGACCGTCGATTGGATCCGCGCCGCGCTCGATGAGACCGGCAAAACCCGCAGCGGGCTTGCTCGCGCGCTCGGTCGCTCGCCCTCGGCGGTGACCGACCTGCTCAATGGTCGCCGCCGCCTGCGCGCCGACGAGATCGCCATCGCCGCCACCTATCTCGGCGTCGAGCCGCCGCGGCTGATCGGCGGCGGACGCGCGCCGCCGACGCGCGCCACGGTGCCGCTGGTCGGCCATGTCGGGGCCGGCGCGATCGCCCATTTCTACGCCGACGGCCAGGGCCCGTTCGACGAAGTCGGCGCGCCCGACGCCGCGAGCGCCAAGACGGTGGCGGTGCAGATCCGCGGCCATTCGCTCGGCGCGCTGTTCGACAATTGGCTTGTCTTCTACGACGACGTGCGCGAGCCGCCCGGCGACGACCTCGTCGGCCGCATGTGCGTGTGCGGCCTCGCCGATGGGCGGGTGCTGATCAAGGCGTTGAAGCGCAGCCAGATCGCCGGCCTGTGGACGCTGCTGTCGAACGCCGAGCCGCCGATCTACGACGTCGCGCTCGACTGGGCGGCGCTGGTGCGCGAAATGCGGCCGAGATAGGCCGCTGATGCCGACGCCGCCTTCTGCGCTCGACGTCGCGCGCGCGCTCGTCGCCTTTCCCTCGGTGACGCCCGACGACGCCGGCGCGCTTGGCTACGTGCAACGTCTGCTCGCCGCGGCCGGCTTCGCCGTCGAGGTCGTTTCGTTCGCCGAAGACGGAACGCCGACGATCGCCAACCTATGGGCGCGCTTCGGCCGCGCCGCGCCGAACTTCGTCTTCGCCGGCCACACCGACGTCGTGCCGCCCGGCGACGCGGCGCGCTGGCGCTTTCCCCCGTTCTCGGCGACGCTCGCCGACGGCGCGCTGTGGGGCCGCGGCGTCGCCGACATGAAGGGCGGCGTCGCCGCCGCGCTCGCCGCCGCCTTGCGCTTCGTCGCCCGCGGCGCGTTCAAGGGATCGATCTCGTTTCTGCTGACCGGCGACGAGGAAGGCCCCGCCGTCAACGGGACGGTCAAGTTGCTCGACTGGGCGCTGGCGCGCGGCGAGCGTTTCGATCATTGCCTGCTCGGCGAGCCGACCAGCCAGGCGACGCTTGGCGACACGATCAAGAACGGCCGGCGCGGATCGCTGAACGGCCGGCTGACGCTCTCCGGCAAACAGGGTCACGTCGCCTATCCGCAGCTCGCCGACAATCCGATCCGCGCGCTGGCGCCGGTGCTCGAAGCGCTGCAGGCGCCGCCGCTCGATTCCGGCACGGCCGATTTCGACCCTTCCAATCTCGAGATCGTCAGCGTCGACGTCGGCAATCCGGCGACCAACGTCATTCCCGGCGAAGTCCGACTCGTTTTCAATATGCGCTTCAACGACCGCTGGACGCCGGCGACGCTCAGCGCCGAGATCGAGCGGCGCGTCGCCGCGGCGGCGCCGCGCGGGCGCTACAACCTGACCTTCGATCCGACCAACGCTGTCGCCTTCCTGACCGCGCGCGGGCCGTTCACCGACCTCGTCGCGCGCGCGATCGAAGAGACGACCGGGACGCGACCAAAGCTGTCGACCAGCGGCGGCACCTCCGACGCCCGCTTCATCAAGGACGCTTGTCCCGTGGTCGAGGTCGGCCTGGTCGGCGCGACGATGCACGCGGTCGACGAGCGCGTCGCGGTCGACGACCTCGAAGCGCTGTCGCGCGTCTACGAGCGCGCGCTTGAGCTCTATTTTGGGGCAGGCGAGCGCGGCTGATTTCGGTTGCGCATGCCGTCGTACGAGCGAATCGCTCAGCGCCGGGACGGTGGCGATGCGCGTTCGGAAGCCGTGTCCGGCGGGAGCGCGGAGGCGCATTTCACTGCTGGATATTGCGCCGCGCCTTGCGCGGTTGACCGCGTGCGCCGTTTTCGGCGCCGCGTGCAAAGCGAAGCGATCCAAGGTTCGAAGACTTGCGCTCTTTCTCCTCATGGAGCGCCCTCATCCTGAGGCGCCCTCGCGTCAGCGAGGGCCTCGAAGGATGCTCTGAAATGCGCGCAAGTGCGATCCCTGGATCATCCTTCGAGACGCGCCGCTAACGCGGCGCTCCTCAGGATGAGGGCGGGGGAGGCCCAATCTCAACATGGACTCTCTTTCCCGCCGCATAGTCGACCCGCGCGAGATAGAGGCCGCAGGCCGGGGCGACGTGGCCGCAGCGGCTGCGGTCGGCTGCCTCCAGCGCCGCCTTGAGATCGGCCGGCGTCCAGCGGCCAAGGCCGACCTCGACCAGCGAGCCGACCATCGAGCGCACCTGGCGATGCAGGAACGACAGCGCCGCGACCGAAAACGCGATCCGTTCGCCGTCGCGCGTAACGTCGAGGCGCGACAACGTGCGCACCGGCGAATTGGCCTGACATTGCACGTCGCGGAAGGTCGTGAAGTCGTGGCGACCGATCAGCGCCTTAGCCGCTTCGGCCATCGCTTCGACATCGAGCTCGCGCTTGAGCCGCCAGGCGCGGTCGCGCTCGAGCGTCAGCGGCGCGCGGCGATTGACGACGCGATAGACGTACCAGCGCATGATCGCGCTGCGGCGCGCGTTGAACTGGCCGCCAACCGCTTCGGCTTCGAGCACGGCGATCGGCAGCGGCGCGAGCTGGCCGTTGATCGCCTCCTTCAGCCGCCAGCCCGGCCATTCGCGATCGAGATCGACATGCGCGACCTGGCCGAGCGCGTGCACGCCGGCGTCGGTGCGCCCGGCGCCGGCGACGAGCGGCTCTTTCTGGCCGAGCCGCGCGATCGCCTCCTCCAGCGACTGCTGGATCGACGGGCCGTTGCCCTGCCGCTGCCAGCCGGCGAAATTCGCGCCATCGTATTCGATCGTCAGCTTGTAGCGCGGCATGGCGTCAGAGCGTCAGCACGATCTTGCCGACATGGTCCGCGTTCTCGATGCGACGGTGGGCGGCGGCGGCCTCAGCGAGCGGGAAGGTCGAATCGATCAGCGGGCGGCAGCGGCCTTCTGCGAGCAGCGGCCAGACGCGAGTTTGCAGCGAGTCGATGATTTCCGCCTTCTCGGCGACCGAGCGCGGCCTGAGCGTCGAGCCGGTGTGGACGAGCCGCTTGGCCATGATCGTTTGCAGGTCGACCTCGACCTTGCGCCCATGCAGAAAGGCGATCTGGACGATGCGGCCGTCGACCGCCGCGGCGGCGTAGTTGCGCGCGACATAGTCGCCGCCGACCATGTCGAGGATGACGTCGGCGCCCTTGCCGCCGGTCGCGGCGAGCGTGGCGACGACGAAGTCTTCGTCTTTGTAAACGATCGCCAGATCGGCGCCGAGGCGCACGCAGGCCTTCGCCTTTGCGGTCGAGCCGACGGTCGTCAACACGTGCGCCTCGAACGCCTTGGCGAGCTGGATCGCCGTCGTGCCGATGCCCGACGTCCCGCCGTGGACGAGCAGCCACTCGCCGCGCTGCAAGCCGCCGCGGTCGAAGACGTTGGTCCACACCGTGCAATAGGTTTCGGGGATCGCCGCGGCTTCGATCAGGCTCATGCCATCGGGAACCGGCAGCGCATTGGTCTCGGCGACGACGCAATATTCGGCGTAGCCGCCGCCGGCGACCAGCGCGGTCACGGGATCGCCGAGCTTGAAGCGCGACGCGCCTTTGCCCAGCGCGACGACTTCGCCGGCGAATTCGAGGCCGGGCAAATCGGACGCTCCGGGCGGCGGCGTGTAGAGACCCTGGCGCTGCAACACGTCGGGCCGATTGACCCCGGCCGCGGCGACGCGGACGAGGATTTCGCGCGCGCCAGGATCTGGACGTGGTCGTTTCGTCGACGTCAGCGCCTCGGGACCGCCGGGCGCGGCAATCGCGACGGCGCGCATCTCATCGGGCAAGCGAGCCATGGCTCCGTCTCCTCATGCGGACAGGCGCTTTGACCCGCCGCGGCGGGCAAGTCAATCACGCCAGCGCGACCGGCGCGGCGACGCCGTCCTCGGGCGGCGCCTGACGGAAGGCGGGCAACGCCTCGGCGCGCGCCGCAAACGCGCCGAGGCGACTGAAAAGCGCAGCCTCGACGAGGTCGCCGACCATGCCGCGGACGAAGCCGAAGGCGCAGGCGGCGGCGATGTCGGCGAGGCCGAGATCCGGGCCGGCGATCCAGCCGGAGGTCGGCACCTCGCGATCTAGCGCGACAAGCGCGGCGTCGAGCTGCCCGGCGACGCGCGCGCGCCACGGCTCGTGCTGCTTCTCCGGCGGCCGCAAAGCGCGCTCGTAATGGAGCTGCACCGCCTTCTCCATCGCAGTCAGGGCGAGACCGGTCGCCCGCGCCGCACGCAGGCGCAGCGCCGGCGCGCTCGGCGACAGCGCGGCGATCCTGGGGAACACGCAGCCGAGATAGTCGAGGATGACGCCCGAGTCGGTCAGCACCGTGCCGTCGTCGGCGACTAGCGTCGGCGCCTTCAACAACCGATTGATCTTCGAAAATTCGTCGACGTGGCGGAACAGCGAGATCGGGCGGTGGACGAACGGCGTTTCCGTCGTCAGCAACGCCACCGCCACCCGCCGCACATAGGGCGAATCCAACATGCCGATCAGTTCCACGCGCCTCTCCTACGATCCCAGGCCGCCGCGATTCGCGCTCGCTTCGGCGCGTCCGTCAAGCCGCTCCGGACAGCATAGTCCGTCGAACCCTCAACCGCTCCCGCCACAAGGACGACGCGCCACGAGGGTGGGACCCCATCAACGCCAACGACCGCGCGGGCCGACCCTGACGCGCCTGACTGTTGCGGCCACTGTACGCGGCGGAATGTTCGCTGGCCGCGCCGGGATGGTTGAACTAAGACTCGCAGAGTCGCCCTATTGGCGCGCAAAGCGCCGGCGAATCTGGAGTTTGGCGCATGGCCGATGCGGTCGACCTGCTGGTGATCGGCGGCGGAATCAACGGCGCGGGAATCGCGCGCGACGCAGCGGGGCGCGGCCTGTCGGTCGTCCTGTGCGAAAAGGGCGACCTCGCGGAAGCGACGTCGTCGCGCTCGAGCAAGCTTATCCACGGCGGCCTGCGCTACCTGGAATATTACCAGTTCCGCCTGGTGCATGAGGCGCTCGTCGAGCGCGAAGTGTTGTTGCGGTCGGCGCCGCATGTCGTCTGGCCGACCCGCTTCGTGCTGCCGCACTCGCCGCAGGATCGACCGGTGTGGATGCTGCGCATCGGCCTGTTCCTCTACGACCACATCGGCGGCCGACGCACCCTGCCCGGTTGCCGCGCGCTCGACCTCAGTCGCGAGCCCGAGGGCGCGGCGCTCCTGCCGCGCTACGTCAGGGGATTCGAATACCCCGATTGCTGCGCCGACGACGCGCGGCTGACGATCCTGAGCGCGCTCGACGCGCGCGAGCGCGGCGCGCGCGTCCTGACCCGCACGTTGGTCGAGTCGGCGCGGCGCGACGGCGGTCTATGGCGGGCGACGGTCGTCGACGCGGCGAGCGGCGAACGACGCGAAATCGCGGCGCGCGCTCTGGTCAACGCCGCCGGGCCGTGGGTCGACCGGGTCATCGACCGCATCGAAGGCGCGCGGACGAAATTCGCCGTCAAGCTGGTCAAGGGCAGCCATATCGTCACGCCGAAATTCTTCGACGGGCCGCAGGCCTATCTGGTGCAGAACCACGACCGGCGGGTGATCTTCGTCATCCCCTACCAGGGCGACCTCGCGCTGATCGGCACGACCGACATTCCTTTCGAAGGCGCGCCGGAGACGGTCGTCGCCGACGAAGAGGAGATCGTCTATCTGCTCGCCGCCGTCGCCGGTTATTTCCGCAACGCGCCGAAGCGCGAGGACGTGATCGAAGCCTGGTCCGGCGTGCGGCCGCTGTTTGACGACGGCCATGGCGACCCGTCGGCGATCACGCGCGATTACGTTCTGGAGCTCGACGCGGCCGACGGAGCGCCGCTGCTCAACGTCTTCGGCGGCAAGATCACCACCTTCCGCCGGCTCGCCGAGCACGCGCTGCAGAAGCTGAAGCCGTTCTTCCCGACGGCGCGCGGCGACTGGACGGCGCAGGCGACGCTGCCCGGCGGCGAGATCGACGACGCCGACTTCGAGCGCTTCGTCGCGCGGTTCGCCCGCGAATATTCATTCCTGCCGCCGTCACTGGCGCGTCACTTTGCGCGTCTCTACGGCACTCGGGCGCTGAAGCTCCTCGGGGCCGCGTCGTCGATCGCCGACCTCGGCCGCCGCTTTGGCCCAGAATTCTTTGAGATCGAAGCGCGCTATCTCGTCGCCGAGGAATGGGCTCAGATCGCCGACGACATCCTCGTCCGGCGCACCAAGCACGGACTCAGGATGACCGCCGACGAGCGTGCTGAGTTCGAAAGGTGGATCGAGAGCCGCGCCGACTCCGCCGCGTGCTGACGGCGCAGTTGTTGGGTCGCCGGATTCATTCGACCGCGTGGTCACCCGCTCGCGCAACGCGCGCAACAGGGTGCGGCGCCAGGCCAGACCGAGGCGAACCTCGTCACGCCGTCGCTGTCCGGATTGGCGCCTACAAGATTGGCGTTGCCGGAAAGCGACCCTCTCATAGATCGGTCCGCGAAGCCGGATGGAGGCGCAACAGCGCGCCTTTACCAAGCGTTAATTACGAAGTTCGCCTCGATGAATATTTGCCGCTAGTTCACGGGCCATTAGGGCACGCAGATTACGATTCGCGGGCTCTTGAGACCTTCTCGGTCGAATTAGCCTGCGACGCTCGCCGAAGCGAAGAGACTTCCATTGCGCCCAGTTCCGGTCATGCGGGTTTCGAAGGAGCCCCATGCAAACGGCTTGCGTACGCTGGCAAAACTGGCGGCCGCGGCCCATGAAGTCATCATCGGCGATCGCGACGCCGCGCTCGCTGACGCGCAGCTCTATCAGACCACCATCGACGCCATCACGCTGGGCCTGTGCCGCTTCGACGCCGAGGGCCGATTGGTTCTCAGCAACCGCCGCTACAGGGAAATCTATCGCCTTGCGCCCGAGCAGGTTCGTCTGGGCGCGACGCCGCCAGAGATCGTGGAGCTTCGCGCCGCCGCGGGGACGTCCGTGATCGCCAGCGACGCCGATCTCGCCTCGGCCCCTTCGATCAATGCGACTGCCGCCTCGAACGCTCGGACCGAGGAGCTCGAGGACGGGCGGCTCGTCGCGATCGTTCGCCAGGCGACGCCCGACGGCGGTTGGATGGAGACGCATGAGGACGTCACCGGACAGAATCCCAAGCGCGGCCTTGCCGACGAGCGAATGGCGCTGCAGCTCTTGATCGACCAAGTGCCCGACTATCTCTGGATCAAGGACTGCGAGAGTCGCTTTGTCGTCGTCAACAAGACGCTGGCGACGGATTGTGGTCTCGCTGCGACCAGCGATCTGGTTGGCCGCTCGGATTTCGACGTTCATCCTGTGGAGGCTGCGCGCGTCTTCCGCGCGCATGAGATGGAACTTCTCGCGAGCGGGCGTTCGGCGGTCGACATCGAGGAGGCCGTCGTCACCAAGTTGGGCGAGCACAAATGGCTCTCGTCGACGAAAGCGCCGTTGCGCGACGACGATGGCAAAGTCTTCGGTCTTATGGGCATTGCGCGAGACGTCTCCGCGCGCGTGCTGGCGGACGGACTGCGCGACGGACAAGCGCAGCTTCTCGAAATGATCGCGAAGGGGGCGCCGTTGCCCGCCATCCTCGATCATCTGGTCCGCCTGGTCGAATCTCAGTTGCCTGGAATATTCGGCTCCATCTTGCTGCTCGACGAAGACCGAATCCATTTGCGCCACGGCGCCGCGCCGAGTCTGCCGGAGACCTACACGAGCGCGATCGACGGAATCCCCATCGGCCCCAACGTGGGATCGTGCGGGACAGCCGCCTATCGGCGAGAACCGGTCGTCGTCACCGACATCGCGCGAGATCCGCTGTGGGCTGACTTTCGCGAACTGGTCGCCCCGCTCGGCTATCGGTCGTGCTGGTCGACTCCGATTTTGTCGAACCATGGCGAGGTGCTGGGCGTGTTTGCGATGTACTCGATGTCGGTGCGCGCGCCTGCGCCGATCGAAAGGCGCCTCGTCGATATCGTCACCCACACCGCCGGCATCGCGATCGAACGCAAGCTCGCCGAGGACCGCATTCAATTCATGGCCAACCATGACGCGCTGACTGGCCTTCCCAACCGCGCCTTGATCAAGGATCGATTCACCCAGGCGGCGGCGCGCGCTCAGCGAAACGGGACCTGGGCGACGATGGCGTTCGTCGATCTCGACAATTTCAAGTGTATCAACGACGGCTTCGGCCACGGCGCCGGCGACGGAGTCTTGAAGGTGGTGGCGAGCCGGATGGTCACCTGCGTCAAGTCGACCGATACGGTGGTGCGGCAGGGCGGGGATGAATTCGTCATCCTGCTGGCCGATCACCCCAAGAGCGCCGACACCCTCGCCGCGACCCTGCAGAGAATCCGGGCGGCGGTCGCCGAGCCCGTTCATCTCGATGGCCATACATTCCGCGTGACGTGCAGTTTCGGCGTCGTCAATTATCCAGACGACGGAAGTGACATCGACACGCTGCTGGCCAACGCCGACGCGGCGATGTACCGCGCCAAGGACGCAGGCCGGGACAATTTTCAATTCTACGCGGCCGCATTGAACGCGAAGGTTCGCCAGGAAATCGAGTCTGCATTCTAGATGCAGGTCCGCCCGCAACGCATCACACCCGAAGACCCGGCGTCCTGTCCAGAGCAGCCGAGCGGGGCCGTCGTCTCAACGTCATCGGAGGCGCCGCGACCATTGGCTGAACGGCTAGGCTGGGCGCAATCCGGCCGTCGCTGTCGCTCCGCGCGCATTGCCCGCCACCCGCTCTGAGCGGACCTGTCATGTGGGCGCCAAGCGTAGAGTTCTATCCGCTACGGTTCGCGCAGCGCTGCGGGCAATTCGAGGCCGGCGATCTGAGCGAACAGGCGGGCGACGGAGGCGTCGTCGTCCCGCCCCATGCCCGCCGCGGCGGTCATCAGGAACATTTGCAGCGCCGTCGCCGCCATCGGCAGCGGGAAATTGCTGGCGCGACCGACGTCGCTGGCGATGCCGAGATCCTTGGTGAAGATGGCGACGGCGCTGAGCGGCCGGTAATCGCCTGCCAGCACGTGGGGCACGCGGTTCTCGAACATCCATGAATTGCCGGCCGACGACGTGATGACCTTGTAGACCATCTCAAGGTCGAGCCCGAGCCGCTTGGCGAACGCAATCGCCTCGCAGGCGGCGGCGATGTGCACGCCGGCAAGAAGCTGATTGACGAGCTTGAACGACGAGCCGATTCCGGCTTCGGCGCCGAGCTCGTAGACAGTGGTCGCCATCGCTTCGAGCACGGGCCGCGCCCGCTCGAATGCGGCGGGCTTGCCGGAAGCCATCACGGTCAGCTCGCCCTTGGCGGATTTAGCGGCCCCGCCGCTGATCGGCGCGTCGAGATAGGCGAGCCCGAGCGCCTCGACTTCCTGCGCCAGCGCGCGCGCCGCGTCGGGCGCGATCGTCGCCGACGCGACGACGACGCCGTCGGGCTTCATCGCCTTCGCGGCGCCGCCAGGCCCGAGCACCGCCGATCGCGTCTGTTCGGCGTTGACCACCGTAACCACCAGCACATCGGCGTCGGCGGCCGCCGCCGCGGCGCTGGCGGCGGATTCGACTCCCGCCTCGACCAGTCCCGTCTTGGCGGCGGCGCTCGGGTCGTAGCCGACGACGTCCAATCCAGCCCGTTTGAGCGACCGGGCGACGCCGAGACCCATCGCGCCGGCGCCCAGCACCGCGACACGCTTGGCTGCGCCAGCGGCGACCGCCGCGCGGGTTTCTTGCGATTTCGAGGTCGAAGTCGGCCGCTTGAGGGACATGTGATTTCGTCTTTCTGGCGTCGTCGAGCTTGTCGGCGGGCGGGCGCTCTGGTATTAATGTTAGCGCTGTCATTTACACTCACTTGGGCGGGAGAGGCAAGCGTCGTTCGCGGAACGCCTGCGCGGTCTGTGACAATGGAACGGGTTATGGCGCCTGCCAGACGTCGCCGCGGCGGGAAACGCGGCATCACGCTGGCCGAGGTCGCTAGACTCAGCGGCGTCAGCGAAATTACCGTGTCCCGGGTGTTGCGGAACAAAGGCGCCATCGCCGACGACACCCGAAAGAAGGTTCTGCTGGCGGTCGACCAGATCGGCTACGTGCCCAACCGCGTCGCCGGAACCCTCGCCTCCGCGACCTCGAACCTGATCGGGGTCGTCATCCCGTCGCTCGCCAACATCGTCTTCCCTGACGTGCTGCGCGGCGTTCACGCGGCGCTCGACGCGTCGGGCATTCAGGCGGTGGTGGGCGTGACCGAATACGACCTCACGACGGAGGAGCGCCTCGTGCGCTCCCTGCTCGCTTGGAAGCCGCACGCCATGCTCGTCGTCGGCCTCGACCACACCGAGGCGACGCGCAGGATGCTGCTCGGCGCGGGCGTTCGCGTCGTCGAGATGATGGACATCGATTCGACGCCGATCGACATCGCGGTCGGCATGTCGCACCGCAACGCTGGTTTCGACGCCGGCGTTCACCTCCTCGAGCACGGTTACCGGCGCTTCGGCTATGTCGGCCACGACTGGCTGAGGGATCGCCGCGCCCGGCTGCGTTTTGACGGGCTGGTCGCGGCGCTGCGCCAAGCCGGCCTGAACTTCGTCGACATCGCGTTGCACGACGGTCCTTCGTCGACCATGGCGGGGCGTCAGACCCTGGCGACGCTGCTTGCCCGCGCTCCCTCGATCGACGTCGCCGTGTTTTCCAACGACGACATGGCGGTCGGCGGCGTGTTCCATTGTCTGGCTGAAGACATTGCGGTCAAGGAGCGTCTGGCGATCTTCGGCTTCAACGGACTCAGCATCGGCGCCGCGCTGCCGCTGCCGCTGTCGACGATCCGCTCGCACCGCTTCGAGATTGGCAAGACCGCCGCCAGAATGGTCCTCGACAACGAGGGAAGCCGCGGCGAACCGACGATCGTCGACATCGGCTACGAGATCGTCCGCGGCGCCACAGCGTGACGAAACGTCTGAAAGGGAACGCTTGATGCTGTTAGGCGCAATTGCCGACGATCTGACCGGCGCGACCGACCTTTCGCTGACGCTGTCGCGGGAAGGCATGAAGACCATCCAGGCGATCGGCGTCCCCGGCCCCGAACTCGATTTCGGCGACGCCGACGCCGTCGTCGTGGCGCTGAAGTCGCGCACCATTCCGGCCGATGACGCGGTCGGCATGTCGGTCGCCGCAGCGCGCGCGCTCGTCGCCGCCGGCGCCGAACAGTTCGTGTTCAAATATTGCTCGACCTTCGATTCGACCGACGAGGGCAACATCGGGCCGGTCGCCGAAGCGCTGATGGACCTGACGGGCGCCGATTTCACCGTCGCCTGCCCCGCGTTCCCGGCGAACGCCCGCTCGGTCTTCAAGGGCCATCTGTTCGTCGGCGACGCACTGCTGTCGGAAAGCGCGATGCGCAACCATCCGCTGACGCCGATGCGCGACGCCAACCTCGTGCGCGTGCTGCAACGCCAAACGAAACGCAAGGTCGGGTTGATCGACCTGCAGAGCGTCGAGGCGGGCGTTGACGGAGTTTTGAAGGCGTTCGAGCGGGCGTGGCGGAACGGCGAACGCATCGTCATCGTCGACGCGGTTCGCGACGAGCATCTGCGCACGATCGGCGAAGCCTGCTCGGGCATGAAGCTGCTGACCGGCGGTTCTGGAATCGCCATGGGCCTGCCGGCGAACTTCCGCAAGGCGGGCAAACTCGGCCCGCGCAAGTCGAGCGATCGCCTCCTCGCCCCGAGCGGCAAGGCGGCGACGCTCGTCGGTTCGTGCTCCGCCGCCACGCGCGGCCAAATCGCCACGGCTGTCGCCGCTGGCGCGCACGCCTTGCAGATCAGCGCGCTCGACATCGCCGCCGGCGCGACCTCGGCCGACGCGGTCGCCGACTGGATCGACGCCAACGCCGGCGCAATCGCGCCAATCGTCTACTCAAGCGCCGAACCGGAAGCAGTCGCCGACGTCCAGGCCAAACTCGGACGCGACAAGGCGAGCGCGTTGGTCGAAGGCATGCTGGCCTCGATCGGCGGGCGGCTCAAGCGCCGCGGCTACACGCGGCTGCTGGTCGCCGGCGGCGAAACCTCCGGCGCGGTGGTCGCCGCGCTCGGCGTCCGCGCGCTCAGGATCGGGCCCGAGATCGATCCCGGCGTGCCGTGGACGCTCAGCCTTGGCGACGGGCCGCTTGCGCTCGCCCTCAAGTCGGGCAATTTCGGCGCGCCCGACTTCTTCGTCAAAGCGTGGCGTCTGCTGCAGGAAGGGGAAGCGCATGAGCAATGAATCCCGAGCCCGCGACGAGATCTGCGCCGTCGGCGCGTCGCTGTTCGCGCGCGGGCTGACCTTCGGCTCGACCGGCAACATTTCGGTCAGGCTCGACGACGGCGGCTGGCTGATGACGCCGACCAACGCCTCGCTCGGCGCGCTCGATCCGGCGCGCCTGTCGCGCTTCGACGCAAGCGGCCATCTGATCGACGGCGATCCGCCGACCAAGGAATCGTTCCTGCACATCGTCATGTACGAGCAGCGCGCCGATTGTCGCGCCGTGGTTCACTTGCATTCGACCCATTCGGTCGCAGTGAGCGTTCTCGACGAAATCGATCCGGCGGACGCGCTGCCGCCGTTGACCGCCTATTTCGTCATGCGCGTCGGCCGCCTCCCGCTCGTCCCCTATTTCGCGCCTGGCGACAAGGAACTCGCCAAGGCGGTCGGCGCCCTGGCCGGCAAACATCACGCAGTGCTGCTCGCCAACCATGGCCCGGTGGTCGCCGGATCAAGTCTCGCCAACGCGCAATACGCGACAGAAGAACTCGAAGAGACCGCGAAACTGTATTTGCTGCTGCGCTCGCACAAGATCCGCCCGTTGACCCCCGACCAGGTCGCCGATCTGCGGGCCCGATTCAAACTGTGACGGATTGCGGCAGCGGCGCGAGCGTCGCCGCTGCATCTTGCTCGTCGACCCCACCTTCGGCTCTCGCGCGGCTCGGCGGCATGTCGTGGAGCCGCCCCCAGGCGCGGCGGAGCTGCCGCGCCGACTGGAAACCGGAGCGCTCGGCGACCGTCTCGATGTCGAGATGCGACCCCAACACGAGTTGGCGCGCCAGCGCGACGCGCATGCGGTTCACGTAGGTCGTCACCGACATGCCGGCGTGCTGATTGAACAGACGCGACAAATTGCGCGGACTGGTCCCCGCCACACGCGCCGCGCCCGACAACGACCACGCGCGCGCCGGTTCGGCCGCGATCGCGTCCTGGGCGCGGTGGATCGCCGGGTGGATATGATTTCGCCCCTCGAGCCACGGCGAGAGCTGCGGGTCAGCGGCGCTCCGCCGCAGGTAGACGACGAGATAGCGGGCGACCGCGACGGCGACGGCTGGGCTGGTCATCGCGGCGACGACGTGCAGCATCAGGTCGACGCCGGACGTGACGCCCGCGCTGGTCAGCCGCTCGCCGTCAATGACGAACAGCCGGTTCTCCTCGACACACGCCAGCGGCGCCAGCTTTCTCAGTTCGGCGATCGAGGCGTGGTGCGTCGTGCACGCCTTGCCGTCCAGCAGCCCGGCGCGCGCGGCGAGCAGCGCTCCCGAGCAGATCGACGCGACGGCGATCGACGGTCGCACGACGCGTTTCAGCCAGGCGACGATCTCCTGCTCGAGCCCGGCGACATCGCCGGCGGCGGCGGTTGTCGCCGCCATCGGCACCGACACGTTGCCGGAAAGCAGCACGAACGCGCCGTCGGGAAGCCGTTCCGGCAGCGGCGCAATGCCCGCGACGGAGAGGCCGATCGAGCTTCCGACGACCGAAGCCGGTCCGACATAGGTCGTGACGAAGCGAACCGCCTGCTGCTCGAGATTGGCCTTGCGCAGCACTTCCATCGGCCCAGCGACGTCGAGCAGCAGGACGTTCGGCGGCACGACCGCGAAGACCGGAATTTCTCTCGCAACGTGCCGCGATGGCTTCATCCGCCGCTCCCGCCTCTCAGCCGGCCAACGCGTCTTCGGCCGTCGCTATGCGCGCAAAGCGATCCGCCAGCACCAATTCGGTCCGCGCCTTGATTTCGTCGGCGCTCCATTCGCGCCCGCGCACGTCGGTCATCGGGAAGGTGAGCGTCGCCTCGGAGACGAAATCGACGGCGAAGCCAAGGTCGGAGGCGTGGCGCGTCGTCGTCTCGCAGCATTGCTCGGTGCGAATGCCCGATACGATTGCGCGCCTGACGCCGTTCGAGATCAACCAGACGTCGAGTCCGCTGCCGACCAGCGCGCTGTGCCGGCGCTTCTTGAATAGCGCGTCGGGCGCGATCTGCAGCGGCGCGAGCGTCGTCACGAAACCGGACGACTCGGCGAAGGCGCCGGTCTCTTCGACATGGAACACTTGCACGACCGGGACGCCGATCCGCTTGGCGCCGTCGATCAGCGCCTGCTGGCGCTCGAGATAGGCTTCAAGGCGATCGGCGCGGAAATAGGGCCGATGACGGAACGATTCCTGGGCGTCGATGACGATCAAAGCGGCAGCATGGGACATTTCAGGACCCTTCACTGAAGACGACCGTCGCACTGTAGCGCCAAAAAACCAGGGTGAAACGCCTACGCTGGCCTTTATTGGGACAATTCGCGCCAAAGCGCGGCCCCGTTGTGCGAGGCGCGCGCGTCTGCTGGCGGGGCGGGCCTGCGCGGGCGCGCGCGGTCAGAGGATGACGCGTTGGGGTCGATTCGCACCCGTCGTCATGGTGAGCGACAGCGAAGCGATCCAGACGAAGCGCCCACCGCAATCCCTAAGTCTGGATTGCTTCGCTTTGCTGGCAAGGACGGCTGAGCGCGGCGCAGTCCAAAAGCAACTTGCTCTAACGGGACTCCGACGATTCTCAGTCCGTCATCGCGCCGCGGCGCGCGCTTTCGCCTGCCACTGCGACTGGTAGGCGCGCAGACCGGCGAACGCTCCTGGCTCGTGCGGTTTCAGCTCGACCGCAAACTCTGGCAGATCGCCGGCGGGGCTCATCAGAGCGAGCACGGCGGCGCCGGCGGCCGTCCCTTCCTGGAGCAGCGACGAGGCGACGCGTTGGCGCGGTCGCAACGCCGCCAATAGCGAGCAGAACAGGTCGTTGCGGGCGAACGGACCGTCGATGACGATCGGCGAGCGCGATTCGACCGCATCGAGCGCCTCAGAGGTCATCAGCGCGGTGTAGAGCGTGGCGAGCGATGCGCGCTGCGCCAGGGCGCCGGAGAACGGGCCTTCGATCCGTCCGCGGTTGCCGCTGCCGGCGACCGGGCCGCCAGTGTCGCTGAACGACGGCAGCGCGAACACGGAATGCGCGATGATCGTTTCAACGTCCATCGCCGAGGCCGCCGAAGGCGAAGCGCCGGCGAGCAGCTTGTCGAACTCTCCGCCGCCGAAGAAACCGCAGCAGCCGATCGGCTGGCCGAAGACGTTGGTGAACGAGAACGTCTCGCGATGGGGATCAAGGCGCAGGATGTCGGTCTGACTTTCGAAGCCAATAATGAACGTCCCGGTCGACAGCAGCGCCAGCTGGTCGAAGCCCGCAGCGAGATAGCGCAGGTAGTTGGCGTCGGAATCGTGGACGCCGCAGAGGATGCGTCCGCGGCCGGAAAACGCCGCCGGGCGAAACTCCCGCTTCAGTTCGCCAATGTCTTCCCAGGCGCGCGTCAGCGGCGCGAAGCGATCGGCCCAGCCGCGCTGCCGAACGACCGATGACAAATCGCCGTTGAGAACGTCGAGAAGTTGCGAGAACGCGCCCAGCGCCGTGACCTCGCAGGTCTGCCGGCCGCCGAGCCGGAAAGCGAGATACTGGCTCCAGGTCATGATCGACCGCACCCGCGCGAACGCCTCGGGAAAGGCGGTCTCGAGCCAGAAGAGTTGCCGGCCGAGCGACAACGCGGCAGGCCAGGTGTTGCAGAACGTTTCGGCGAAGGGCGGCGCGATCTTTGCGTAGGCTTCGACGATCTCGGCCGGCGGTTCGGCGAGATAATCCATCACCGGCGTCGCCAGCTCGCCCTGCTCGTCGACGCAGCCGAGCGTCGAGCCGCAGGCGCTGACGACGATCACGTCGACCGGCAGGACCCGATCGAGTTCGCCGATCGCGCCAATGGCGAATTCGACAATGCGCGGCGCGTCGATATGGCGGTAGGGCGGACCGTCGTGGTGAACGGTCTCCGTCTTGCGCCGGGCGATTTCCCGCAACCCGGCGTCGAAAAGGACGACCTTGCTGTTCGTCGCGCCGATATCGACGACGGCAATGCCCCGGGGAACGCCTGAAGTCATTTCAACCTGCCCAGCCTTCGCAGCGATGGAAACGATGTCTCCTTACATCAACGCCGCGGGAAACGCTTCAGTTCATCTCCTGGCCACCGGTGACGCTGAGCGCCACGCCAGTGATGTAGGAGGACGCGTCGGAAGCGAGGAACGTCACCGCGTTGCAGACGTCGTCGTAGGTGCAGCCGCGTTTCATCGGCACCTGGTCGACGTAGGCCTGGCGCACATCGGCGACATCGGTCGCACCGGGGACCTTGCCGGCGCGCAGATACTGAACGAACAAGCCCTTGTCGGGCTCCGTCCACAGCGGCGAGTCGAGCAGATTGCCGGGGCAGATCGCGTTGCAGCGAACGTTGTGCTTGGCCATTTCCAGCGCGACGCTCTGGGTGTGGCCGACTGCGCCAAACTTGCTCGCCGCGTAGGCCGAGTTGGCGGCGCTGCCCTTCTTGCCCGATTTGGAGTTGATGTTGATGATCGAGCCCGAGCGCTGCTTCGCCATCACTCGGCAAGCGTGTTTGGTGACGAGGAAATAGCCGAACAGGTTGACCGTCATCACGGCCCGCCACTTTTCCGCGTCGGCCTCGGCGATCGGCGAGGCAATCAGAATCGCAGCGTTGGAGACGACGACGTCGACGCGGCCGAAGTCGCGCTCGGCGTCGAGGAACAGCTTTTCCACCTCGGCTTCACGGGTGACGTCGACCTTGACGCCGACGACGCGCGCCGCAGTCGCCTCGGCGATCGCGGCGGCGGCCGCCTTCGCGCCCTGTTCGTTGACGTCGGCGACGACGACGGCGCAGCCTTCGTTGGCCAGGCGTTCGGATATCGCCCGGCCGAGCCCCTGCGCGCCGCCTGTCACGATGGCGACCTTACTGGCGAGCGACCCGGTCATGGCTTGGCGAACCTTTTCAGCAATGCCATCTCCGCCTCGAGATTCCAGTGGCCGGGACCAAGCGGCGTCTCGCCGCCGAGGTCGCCGAGCGCCGTCAGTTTGAGACCGCGGCAGGAGGGATAGACGAGGATCTTGCCGGGCAACAGATTGTGCTCGACGGCGCGAATGCCGTCGATCGCCCCTTCGAGGCCCGACACCGCGGCGACGGAGAAATTCGTGTCGAGTTCGCGCGCGACGACCTTCGCCAGAACCTGCTGCATGTCCTTCAGTTCCGAGCCGCTGGTGCCGACGAAATAGAGCTGTTTCTCGACATAGGCGTCGAGGTCGACGGCGGCGGTCTTGTCGGCCGGGATTCCGGCGAAGACGTTGACGATCGCTTTCGGCGCCGCCGCCACGACGGCCTGCGCGACAAGGGCGGGGACCGGCGCCATCAGCACGATGTAGTCGAAAGCGACGCCTGGCGGGTTCTTGGACGGATTGTAGGGACGCAGCGTGACGCCGTTCTTGGCGGCCAATGGCGAAGCGAGCGTCTCGAGCCCAGCGAGGCGCTCGTCGTTGAGATCGCCGGCGTAGACGGTCACGCCCTTGGCGCCCTGACACAGGTCGCGGATGACGTGCATCGTCCCCATCGGCCCGGCCGCGCCGACGATGTTGATCTTGTCGCCGGGGCGGATCTCGGGGCTGGCTGGAATCGCGGCGTAAGCGGCCGCCGGATCGGCGCCGGCGGTTCCGACGACGCGGATGCCGCCGTAATGGACGCGGCCGACCTGCGCCTCGACCTGTCGGCCGAACTTGCGGCCGCCCTGGACGATCGCCAGCAACCCGCCGACAGCGAGCTTGGCGAACAGCTTCTCCGCCGTCGCGGCGTCGGCGCCGAGATAGAGGATGTCGTCAAAGCCCGCGTCGGGTTGCGCGGCGACGGAATCGCCGGTCGCCCAGACGACCGATCCGGGGCGGCCGGGGCATTTGTCGACAACGGCGCGATCGACAGTCGCGTCGCCGACCACCAACAGACGGCCGCCTGGCTTCAGCGTCCGCCGCTGGGCCTCGGTGTAAGCGTTTTCGACGCAGGCCCACGGCTCGACCAGCGCCAGCGCCGAGGCGGACAGGTCCTCGGGGGCCGGGATCAGCATCGACTCGCCGTCGGGCGAGGTGATGACCCGCTCGTCGAGCAGCACGTATTCCTGCAGCCCGCCCTCGAAATTGTAGCCGAAGGCGGCGTTGGACTTATCGGTCGGCAGCCAGCGATAGTCTGTCTCGACGATGAACCGCTCGCCGGTCTTGTAGCGCTCGACGCCCGGCCCGACCTTGACGACGCGAATGACCGCTTCGTGACCGGGAACGGTCGGCGTGTCGCCGGGCACGTAATTCGGCATTTCCGCCAGCGCCCGCGCGTCGAGCCCAGTCAGGACGTCTGACTTGCGGCTATGCTGGGAGAACTGTTTGAGCAGCTTGAGATCGGAGAAGCACAGGCCGACCGCCTCGACTTTCGTCAACACCTGATGCGGTCCCGGATTGGCGACGGGCTTGGCGGCATTGAGCTCGAGCTTGTCGGGTCCGACCAACTGGACGGCGCGCTCTGTTCGCGGAATGTCGTTCATGGCGAGCCTCTCAGTCCAATCGGGCCAACACGTGTTTCGGCGAGACGTCGGCGTCGAGCGCGCCGAGTTTCTCTTCGGCGCCAGGCCGCAAGGCGCGCCCCGCGGCGACAAAGAAGTCGTTCTTCGCCGCGACCGAAGCGAAACTCGCTTTCGCCCATTCGCTGAGGTAGCCGAGCCCGCCCATTCGCTGCAGAACCGAATGCGCGTAGACGACGTAGCCGCTGCGCAGAAACATCGGCGCCAACGGCTTCAGCTCGGCGGAAGAGAACGTATCGACGAACTTCTGCCCGGGCGCATTCATCTCGGTGCCGGCGACGACGGGAAAGCCGCGCCGCTCGGCGAGCGCGACGACTTCGTAAAGGTTCTTGAGTTTGCTCTCGGGCTTGCCCGGCGTGTAGTTGCGGTCCGGAATGACGTTCAGCGCCGCGGCCCCGGAGGCGATGGCGATGTCGACGAAGTCCTCCATGCGCCGCTCGCCCTCGCTGGCGCCGTCGAGCCATGCGACGGTCGGGATCGCGCCAACTTCAGCGACGAAGCGGTTCATCTTCGCCATCTCGGGAAACGATCCCCTGTCGGGCGCGACATAGCCGACGCCGCCCTGCTTCATCGTCTTGGCGCGAATCAGCCCCTGCAGCTTCGCGCTCTCCGTCGGCGCGCCGCCCAGGCGCTCCGTCCAGAACGCGGAGCGGCGCGCGGCGTCCGGAAACACGTCGATCGCCTTGCGTTCGTAGGCTTCGCACAAGTGGCGTTCGGTCGCGTTGCCGCTCGGCGTCAGCGGCGCGACGTCGGCGTCGAAATCGAGCTCGACCGGGTCGAGATAGGCGTTGACGCGTGCGATGATCCCGCGCGTCCGTTTCTTCGCGGCGGCGCGCATCTCGGCGAGGAAGGGATGCGCCGCGGCGCGCGGAAATCCGACGCCCATGTTGTAGGCGACGCCCGGTTCGCCGGGAGAATTGATCTCGAGCGTCGCGAATTCCGGCACGAATACGCGGGACTCCAGGCCGGCGCAGCACTTGAGGCCGATCTGCCGCCCTGCGTCGAGGAATTCGTCGACGCCGTCGAGGACGTCGAAATCGACGATTCCGGCGACCGCCAGCCCCGCCTTGCGCGCCAGCCAGGCGAACTTCGACGGCGAATAGCCGTAGGCGTTGTAGGAGAAGAAGGTGTGGGCATGGAGATTGACGTCGAGGCCCGGCTCGGGCAGC
>JBEKVR010000019.1:0-47154 GCA_049513815.1 Roseiarcus sp.
TTCGCGGCAGCGCGCCTGGGCGAAGCGGCAGCGCGCCGCGTAGGCGCAGCCGCCCGGCGCCTCGTCGCTGGGGGGCGCGTCAACGGCGACGATCGGCGCCTCTTCGAGCTTCGGCGCGGCGTCGATGAGTTCGCGGGTGTAGGGATGCTTGGGCGCCTTGAACAGCGCCGCCGCTGGTCCCGTTTCGACGAAGCGGCCGCGAAACATCACCGCGACGTCGTCGCACAAATGACCGACGACAGCGAGATCGTGGCTGATGAGGAAGAAGGTGACGCCCGCCTCGCGCTGCAGGTCGCTCATCAGATTGAGCACCTGCGCCTGAATCGAGACGTCGAGCGCCGACACTGGCTCGTCGGCGACGACCAGCTTCGGTCGCGTCACCAGCGCGCGGGCGATGGCGATGCGCTGGCGCTGGCCGCCGGAGAACTCGTGCGGATATTTGTCGGCGTCGGAGGCGATGAGGCCGACGGCGCGCAGCGACTCGAGCACGCGCGCGGCGCGCTGCACGCGCGTGACATGGGCGAGGTTGATCAGCGGCTCGGCGACGATGCGCCCGACGCGCTGGCGCGGATCGAGCGAACCGTAGGGGTCCTGGAAGATCATCTGCATCTCGGCCCGCGCGGCGCGCAGCGCGCGAGACGACAGCTCGAACAGCGAATGACCGGCGAGGCGCACCTTGCCGGCGGTCGGCTGCTCGAGCGCCATCACGGCGCGCGCCAGCGTCGACTTGCCCGAGCCGGACTCGCCCACGACGCCGAACGAGCGTCCCGTCTGGATCGTCAGGCTGACGCCGTCGACGGCGCGTCGGGTCGCATGCGGCGCGAACCAGCTCGGGCGGGTCAGGCGATAGTCTTTGACGAGGTCGACGACCTCCAGCAGCGGGACGGTCATGTCGGCCGTCCATCCGCGTCGACCCGCAGGCAGCGCACGCGCCGGTCGCCGGTGAGTTCGATCGTCGGCAGCGGCGTGGCGTGGCAGGCGTCCATCGTCATCGGGCAGCGGCCGGCGAAGGGGCAGCCGCGTGGTTCGGCGCCGGCCGGGACGGCGGCGCCGGCGATTGCGCGCAGCCGCTCGCCGCGGCCGGCGCCGGCGCGCGGCCGCGCTTCGAGCAGCGCCCGGGTGTAAGGGTGGCGGGCGTCGCGCAGCACCGCTTCGGCCGGGCCGCTCTCCATCACCGTGCCGCCATACATCACCAGTACTCGCCGGCAATGGCGCGCGACGACGGCGAGGTCATGGCTGACGAGCAGCGTCGCCATATCGAACTGCGCGCCGAGCGTCGCCAGAAGATCGAGGATGCGCGCCTGCACGGTGACGTCGAGCGCAGTGGTCGGTTCGTCGGCGATCAGCAGCTTCGGCGAGCAGGAGAGCGCCATGGCGATCATCGCCCGCTGCCGCTCGCCGCCCGACAGCGCGAAGGGATAGGCGCGGGCGATGCGCTCAGGATCGCGCAGCCTGACGCGCGCGAGCAACTTGACCGCCTCCGTCCAGGCGGCGCCCTTGCTCATGCCGCGATGCAGGATCAGCGGCTCGGCGACCTGGCGACCGACGCGGTGCAGCGGGTTGAGCGCCGTCATCGGCTCCTGAAACACCATGCCGATGCGATCGCCGCGCAGCCTCTGCATCTCGGCTTCGCCGAGCCTGGCGAGATCGACGCCCCCGAACTGCAGGGCGCCGGAAACCGTCGCGCCATCCGGCAGCAGGCCCATCAGCGCCAGCGCCGTCATCGTCTTGCCGGAGCCGGATTCGCCGACGACCCCGAGGCTGTCGCCGCCGTCGAGCGTGAACGACACGTCGTGGACGACGCGACGCGGCCCGCCGGGCGTCGGCAGGTCGATGGCGAGGTCGGCGACGTTTAGCAGCATGTCAGCTTCGCGCCCTCAGCTTCGGGTCGAGCGCGTCGCGCAGCCCGTCGCCGAGCAGATTGAGGCCGAGCACACTCAGCGCAACGGCGAGGCCGGGATAGACGGCGAGGCGCGGCGCGACATACATCCAGTTCTGCGCGTCGCTCAGCATGCGCCCCCACGAGGCGAGCGGCGGCTGCGCGCCGAGCCCGAGATAGGACAGCGCCGCCTCGGCGAGAATGGCGACGGCGAACTGGATCGTCGCCTGGACGATCAGCGCCGGCGCGATGTTGGGCAGCACATGGTCGAAGGCGATGGCGATCGGGCCGCGACCGGCGGCGCGGGCGGCGAGCACATATTCGCGCGCCAGCGCGCTGTTGGCGGTGGCGCGCGTCAACCGGGCGAAGATCGGCACGTTGTAGATGCCGATCGCGACGATCGCGTTGACGACGCCGGGCCCATAGGTCGCAGTCAGCAGAATGGCCGACAGCAGGGCGGGAAACGCGTAGGTGAAGTCGCACAGCTTCATGATCGCTTCTTCGACGACGCCCTTGGCGGCGGCGGCGAGGAGACCGAGCGCGACGCCGAAGACAAGGCCGATGCCCACGGCGATGACGCCGACCAGAATCGACACCCGCGCGCCGGCGAGGATCTGGGAGGCGACGTCACGCCCGAACGAATCGGTGCCGAGCCAATGGGTCGCCGACGGCGCGAGCAGCTTGTGGGGGATGTCGATCGCGCCGGGCGGGAAGGGCGTCCAGACGAGCGACAGCGCCGCCGCGCCGACGAGCAACGCGATCAGCGTCGCGCCAAGCCGCAGGCTCAGGCCGCCGGGTCGCCGAGGCCGTGGCGCCGGCGCGCTCATGTCGCGTGCGCCCGCAACCGCGGATCGATCGCCGCACAGGCGAGATCGACCAGGAAATTGAGGGTGATGACGAAGGCGACGAGCAGCATCACGCAGTCTTCGACCACCAACGCGTCGCGATTGGCGATCGATTGAACGATCAACCGGCCGAGACCGGGCAGAACGAAGACGTTCTCGACCACGATCGCGCTGGCGATGAGATTGGCGAATTGCAGGCCCATGACGGTGAGGATCGGCGTCATCGCATTGGGCAGCGCGTGACGCCACAGCGCGGCGCGGCGCGACACGCCCTTGGCGCGCGCGGTGCGGATGAAGTCCTCGTTAAGCGCCTCGAGCAGCGCCGAACGCGCGACGCGGGTGAGAATCGCCGCCTGCACCAGACCGAGCGCGATCGCCGGCAGGACGAGCGCCGTCAGCGCGCGGCCGAGGCCGGCGTCCCAGCCGGGAAAACCGCCGGCCGGGAAGATGCGCCAATGCACGGCGAAGGTCAGCACCAGCAGGATCGCGAACCAGAAATTGGGTACCGCGAGGCCAACCTGGCTTGCGATCATCACCGCCGCGTCGCCGGCGCGGCCGCGCCGGTCGGCGGCGTAGACGCCGGCGACGAGCGCTACGAGGGCGGCGATCGCCATCGCCAGCAGGGCGAGAGGCGCGCTGACCGCGAGCCGTTCGGCGATCAGCGGCGCGATCGGCGAATCATAGGCGTAGGAGAGGCCGAGGTCGCCGCGCAGCGCGCCAGTCGCCCAGGCCCAATAGCGGACGGCGAAAGGCTGGTCGAGGCCGAGCTTATGGGCGAGCGCCGCCACCGTCTCGGGCGTCGCCGTCGCGCCGAGCATGGTCTGCGCCGCGTCGCCGGGCAGGATCTCGATGACGCCGAAGATGACCAACGAAGCGACGGCGAGGGTCACAAAGAGGATGGCGAGCCGCTGAAGCGCGTAACCGAACACGAATAATCCCGCTCAGCCGGCCGCTAAATCGCGTCCGATAAGCGAGCTTACGGCGCGATGGAACGGCCTGTCCAGGCGGCAGCAGAGCGGGCGGCGCTAGGCGCGATGCGTGGACCCGGCTTGTCGACCGTGGCGCGCACCGCGTAGCCGCCGTAGAGCGCAAACGCATGCGCGCGCGCGCCCCTTTCCTGCGCCAGCGCCGCCGCTTCGTCGCCGAGCGCGTCGCGCGGCGTGACGTCGAAGGCGGCGAGCCAGCGGCGCAGGCCGGCGCGCAACAGGCGCGGCAGGCTGGCCTGATCGCCGAAATCGACGATCTCAAGCGCGCCGCCGTCGGCGACGACGTCGATCGCCTGCGCCAGCGCTTCGCGCCACGGCGGGATCATCGACAAAGCGTAGGAGACGAGCACCCGATCGAAGGCGGCGCGCCCGAACAACGTCTGCGGGTCGAAGTCGCTCGCATCGCCTTGGGCCAGCCTCACGCGGCCGTCGAGTCCGGCGCGGCGGATCGCGACGCGCGCGGTCGTCAGCATCGCGCTCGACACGTCGAGACCGCAGACCGCGGCGTTGGGGAACCGGCGCGCGATCGCGATGAGGTTCCGCCCAGTGCCGCAACCGATTTCCAGCACCGTCTCGCCAGGCAGCGGCGCCAAGGCGGCGATCGCGCCGTCGCGCCCGAGCAGGTAGTACTTGCGCGTCGCGTCGTAGATATGGCGCTGGCGCCGATACATGCGGTCCATCAGCAGGGCGGCGTCGCTCACGCGGCGCGCTCGTAAAGATGGAAGCCGCCGTAGATCGACGAACGATCGCGACGGCCGAGCTCGCGGCTCAATTCCTCGTGATAGGCCCAGCCGTCGAGCGCGTCGGCGGCGACGCGGCCCGGCAGCAATCGCTCGTCGGCCGCGGTGCGGAAGACGACGCGCGCGCCCGGCCGCGCAGTGCGGCTGATCTGCGTCCACAGCGCGGTCAGCTCGTGGTCGTTCATCCAGTCTTGCGCGTCGAGCAGAACATAGGCGTCGAAGCTCGCCGCCGGCGCGTCGCTGAGCATCTGGGTCAGCGAGCCCTGGACGAAGCTCAGCCGGTCGGCGCGCTCGCGCAGGACCTCGAAATGCCGACGCTGCAGATAGGGCGGGAGGGAAGCGGTCTCGCCCTCGGCGTAGCGACCGCCGAACGCCTGAGCGGCGAAATAATTGTCGCTGATGTCGAAGTCGCAGGCGAGCCGCTCCAGCCGCTGACGCAGCACCGCGGCGATGCCGCTCTCGGAGTCGCCCGCCAGCGCCCGATATTGCGCCGGCGGAATGCCGAGCCCGTAGAGCGAGGCCGGTTGGCGGGTCAGCCAGCGCACCAACGGCTTGTCGAAGATCGGCGCGACATGGCGCTCGAACAAGGCGCGTTGTTCGCTGCGCGTACGCGCGCTCAGCATCACCCGCGGGTCGCAGCCGTGCAGCCGCGCCAGCGTGTGGCCGGCGGCGATGCAATGGCCGAGCAGTCCGAAGCGGTAAATGTTGCGGGCGAAGAGGTCGATGCGGCGGCGGTGCGGAAACGGGCGGCCGTCCCAATAGGCGCGGCTCGCTGCGTCGAGGTGGCCGCGCAGTCGCGAATCGTAGGCGGCGACATTGGCGCGCGAGTTGGCGTCGGCGAAGAAGCGTCGGAACGATTCGTAATCCGGCAGGTGCTTGAGGGCGCAGAGCTTGAGCCGGCCGAGCGCGACATGGGCGCCGTTGAGATCGACGGCGACGATCTCTGCCGGGTCGGCGGTCAGATAGGAGAGGGCGTTGCAGCCGCCCGAGGCGATGGTTGCGACGCGATCGCCCGGGCCCAGGCGCAGCGCTTCGAGATCGACGACCGGATCTTCCCAGATCTGCGGATAGACGAGGCGGCGGAAAGCGGCGGTGAACAGGCGCTCGAGCACGCCGGCGCGACTCAGCGGCCGACTGCGATGAACCGCTGCGCGCAGGCCTTCGCCGGTGGCGCGCCGCGCGGCGCGAACGGAATGTTGCACACGTCCTCCCATCCGCTGAAGCCGGGATCGTCTGCGGGTAGACGAGTCGCGTGACGCGCGCGTGACGGAGGCGGGCCGCGGCGCCAGACTCAGCCGCCAAGCGGAAATCTTTGATCGATGACGAAGTCGCCGTTGGGCTTCTGGACGAACAGGACGAGCGCATCGACGACCAGCGTCGGGTCGGCGACGCCGCGCACGAATTCGCGCGCGAGCGTCTCGGCGATCCGCTCGGCCTCGTCGAGGGCGTTGGTCAGGGTGAAATGCAGACGGAAGTCGGCGAGCGCGTAGGGGTAGCCCCAGCGCTCAAAGGCGTCGCGTTGGCGCGTGGTGAGCCGCGCCGTGTCGCGCCGCGCCCGTTCGGCGTCGTTCAGCGGCGCGCGGAACGCATCGAGACCGCGCACGACCCGCTCCTCGAGCCGCGCGATCGCCGCCGAGGGCGCCGGCGGCGTCAGCGCGACGAAGCTGGTCGCTTCGCCGAGCGTCAGGGTCGAGACGGCGAGCCGGCCAGCGGCGAAAGGTCTTTCCCCATGCGCGAGTTCGGCGAGCGCGGTGCTGAGATCGGAAAGGCTGGCGTCCTCGGCGAGGCGGAACGGCGCCTTGATCGTCGCGTGGAAGCCGTAGCGGCGCGGGTCGGTCGTCGTGCCGCGCCACGCCGCAGCGTCGAATCCGTCGGGGGCGAAGCCCAATAGCGCCTCGCCGCTGGCCGCGTCGCGGCCGACGACCGCGCTACCGAAGCGCCACAGCGCGCTTTCGGGCGGCGGCGCGAGATAGACGGCGTAGCGCAGTGGATTCATCACGGAGCGGCGCTCCGCAGACCGCTGACGACGAGGTCGTGGAGCCGCGCCACCGCCTCGTCGAGCGCGCCGTCGTTGTCGATCGTCGCGTCAGGCTCAAAGGCGAGTTCGGCGACGGCGCTGCGCGCGAGTCGCTGGCGCCGGCTCGCGCCATCCTCGCGGCCGCGCGCGGCGAGCCGCGCCGCCAGCGTTTCCGGCCGCGCCGTGACGAGCACGATCAGGCTCGGACGATAGAGCCGGCGCACCTCCGCCACCATGGCCCGCGATACGTTGCAGACGACTGCGCCGCCGGCGGCGAGCCGCGCCTCGATTTCGCGCGGCACGCCGTAGTGGAGGCCGTGCGCGCTCCAGGCGAGCGCGAAGCGCCCTTGCGCGCGGGCCGCCGCAAACGCCTCTTCCGCGAGCGTGTCGTGGTCCTCGAACGCGTCGGCGCGGCGGGTGACGACGCGGCGGGCGTAGAAGACGCCGTCGCCTTCGCCGAGCCGGTCGGCGAGGCCGCGGATCAGCGCGTCCTTGCCGGCGCCGCTCGGGCCGACGATCGCGACGAACAGGCCTGTCGCAGGCGAGGTTCTGGCCAGCGCCGACATGGCTTCACGCGACCCTCTGCCCTTCGCGCCACACCGCGCGCACCACCGGCTCGCCGTGATGGGCGCGCACGCGGACAAGATCGGCGCGACGGCCGACAATGATCTCGCCGCGATCGGCAAGGCCCGCCGCCTCGGCCGGGTTCTTGGTCACCATGCGCACCGCGCCGGCGAGGCCGCCGACACTGGGCGCGTCGGCGAGGTGGAACGCCGCCATCAGCAGCGCCGCCGGCACGTAGTCGGAGGAAAGGATGTCGAGCAGGCCCGCTTCGGCGAAGTCGCGCGCCGAGGCGTTGCCCGAATGCGAACCGCCGCGCACGACGTTGGGCGCGCCCATCACCGTCGCCATGCCGGCCGCGCGCGAAGCGGCGGCGGCTTCGTGGGTCGTCGGGAACTCGGCGATGTGGACGCCCTCGCGCGTCGCCTGCTCTACGTCCTCGATCGTCGTGTCGTCATGGCTCGCCAGCGTCAGGCCGTGGGCGTGAGCGAGGGCGACAATGCGCGGTCGGTTCGCCTCGGCGCGCTCCCGCCCGACCGCCTGGCGCTCGCGCACCACGTCGGCGAGCTCGCTTTCCGACTTCCCGGTCTTGCCCTGGTAGTAGATGAAATACTTGTCGAGGTCGCGGAACTGGCGCTGGCCGGGGGTGTGGTCCATCAAAGAGACGAGCCGCGACGGGTGACGGGCGAGAAATACCCCTAAGGAGTCGACGACGTTGGGCGAGGGGATCTCGCAGCGCAGATGGGTCTGGTGGTCGGCGCGCAGCAGGTCGGCGACGCGCGCGCGCTCGATCGCGTCGGCGAGCGAGACGACCTGTTCGCCGACGCCGCTGCGCCAGTCCTCGTATTCGTCCATGCCGACGCGGAAGGAATCGAACACCGTGGTGATGCCGGCGGTGGCGATCTGCGCGTCATAGGCCATCACTGCGCTGCCGGCGTGCCATAACACGCGCGGCCGCGGCATGAAATGCGCTTCGAGATGGTCGGTGTGCAGTTCGACCAGGCCGGGTAGCAGATAGTCGCCCTGGCAGTCGATCCCGCCCTTCGGGCCGCGCCCCTCGCCGGTCTCGACGATCCTGCCGTCGTCGACTGCGACCCAGCCGAGGAAGACGCGGTCGGCGGCGACGACGTTGGCGTTGGTCAGGACGATGGGGTCGGCGGCGTGGAATTCCATGCCTCAGGCTCCGTATTTGTCGAGAAACGCCTCGGCCGACAGCGCGCGGAAGTCGTCGAGCGCGGCGCGTAGCGTCGCGTGCGGCCAGTCCCACCAGGCGAGCGCGTCCATGCGCGCGCCAACGCCGTCGGCGAAGCGCGGCTTCAGCGGCCGCGCCGGCACGCCGACGACGATCGTGTAAGGCGCGACGTCGTGCGTCGCCACCGCGCCGGCGCCGACCACGGCGCCGTTGCCCACAGTGACGCCGGCGGTGATTGTCGCGCCGTGGCCGATCCAGACGTCGTGGCCGACGACGACGGCGTTGTCACGTCGCCAGTCGAAGAAACTGTCTTCGCGCTCGGCGTCGGCCCAGTAGTCGTTGGCGCGATAAGTGAAATGGTGCAGCGTCGCGCGCCAGGTCGGGTGGTTCGTCGCGTTGATGCGCACATGCGAAGCGACATTGACGAACTTGCCGATCCGCGCCGCCCAGGTCTCGCAATCCTGCATCAAATAAGAATAGTCGCCGACGTGGGTCTCGGCGACGACGCAGCGCTCGCCGATTTCGACATAGCGGCCGAGCGCGCTGTCCCTGACGACCGCGGTCGGATGGACGAGCGGCGTCTCGGAAAGGCGCGTCGTGCGCGCGAGGGGTGAGGAGGGCGCGTTCATGCGGCCTCGCGCTCGGAGAAGCGCGACACGTCGACGACGCGGTCGGCGACGCGCGCCCGCACGTCGTCGTCATGGAAGATGGCGAGGAAGCCCGCGCCTTCGGCCTTGCGCTCGGCGATGAGTCCGATCACCGCCTCGCGATTGTCGGCGTCGAGCGACGCGGTCGGCTCGTCGAGCACCAGCAGGCGGTGCGCGCCGGCGAAGCCGCGGGCGATGTTGACGCGCTGCTGCTCGCCGCCGGAAAAGGTCGCTGGCGGCAGGCGCCACAGCGCTTCGGGCAGGCGCAGGCGGGCGAGCAGGCCGGCGGCGCGGGCCCGCGCAGCGTCGCGGTCGAGGCCCGCCTCCTGCGCCGCGGCGGCGACAATATCGAGCGCGGCGACGCGCGGAATGACGCGCAGAAACTGGCTGACGCTGCCGACCACGCGGCGCCTGAGGTCGAGGATCTCGCGCGGCGCGGCGCGGGCGACGTCGATCGTCCGTTCGCCGTCGGCGACGAGAATGCGCCCCTCGCCGGCGAGGTAATTGCCGCTGACCATCTTGAGAATCGACGACTTGCCGACGCCGGACGGGCCGCCGAGCACGACGCATTCGCCGGCCGCGACGCTGAACGAAACGGCGTGGACGACCGGCAGCCGCGCGCCGCCGTGCAGATGCAGAGTGAAGGTCTTGGCCAGGCCCTCGACCCGCAGCAATTCGTTGGCGAGGCGCGCGCTCATGCGGCGAGCACCGAAGAGACGAGCAGTTGCGTGTAGGGCGCCTGCGGATCGTCGAGCACGCGGTCAGTCAGGCCGCGCTCGATCACCTCGCCCTGCTTCATGACGAGAATGCGATGCGACAGCAGCCGCGCCACCGCGAGGTCGTGGGTGACGATGATCGCCGCCAGCCCCATGTCGGCGATCAGGCCGCGCAACAAATCAAGCAGTCGCGCTTGGACCGAGACGTCGAGGCCGCCGGTCGGTTCGTCCATGAAGACGAGACGGGGGCCGGTGACGAGGTTGCGGGCGATCTGCAGCCGCTGGCGCATGCCGCCGGAATAGGTCGAGGGCGGATCGTCGACGCGCGCCGCAGCAATCTCGACCCGCGCCAGCCAGTCGAGCGCGGCGGCGCGGATGCGGCCGTAATGACGGTCGCCGATCGCCATCAACCGCTCGCCGATATTGCCGCCGGCGGAAACATTCATTCTGAGACCACGCGAGCTGTCCTGGTGGACGAAGCCCCAGTCGGTGCGCATCAACGCCCGCCGCTCCGCCTCCGACAGCGAAGAAAGCGCGCGCGATGCGCCGTCGCGCATGCGGTAGACGACCTCGCCGGAGTCGGGTCGAAGCGCCCCGGCGACGAGGTTGAGCAGCGTCGTCTTGCCAGAGCCGGATTCGCCGACGATCGCCAGCGCCTCGCCCTCTTCGAGCTCGAATGAGATGTCGCGGCAAGCGTCGATCGCGCCGAAGCGCTTGCAAAGTCCTCGCGCAGAAAGCAGCGGCGCGGTCATGCTCGCGGTCCTCCGATGACAAGGCGGTCGACGCCAACGCCGTTATGGCCGCCAACACCAAAGCCGTCATGGCCGGGCTTGTCCCGGCCATCCACGTTGCGAGGCAGGCTGGAGGTCTCAGGATGGGGCGCGACGAGGGCGGTTCGTCTTGCCGCAGAGATTAGTCGTGACCGCGTGGATGGCCGGGACAAGCCCGGCCATGACGAGAGAGGGCTCCTGCGGGCGACCGTCATTCCGCAGCGTCCTTCCTTTTCGCCGCCTGCCGCTTCTCGCAATAGTCGGTGTCGGAGCAGACGAACATTCTTCCACCCTTGTCGTCGATCACGACCTCGTCGAGGAACGAGTCGGTTGCGCCGCAGAATTCGCACGTCGCGTCGAACTTGGTGCGCTCGAACGGGTGGTCCTCGAAATCGAGCGAGACGACGCGCGTGTGCGGCGGGATGGCGTAGATGCGCTTCTCACGTCCGGCGCCGAACAATTGCAGCGCCGGGCAATCGTCGAGCTTGGGATTGTCGAACTTGGGGATCGGCGACGGGTCCATGATGTAGCGGTCGGCGACGCGCGCCGGATAGGCGTAGGTGGTCGCGATATGGCCGTGGCGCGCGATGTCCTCGTACAGCTTGACGTGCATGACGCCATATTCGGCGAGCGCGTGCATGGTGCGCGTCTCGGTCTCGCGCGGCTCGAGAAAGCGCAGCGGCTCCGGGATCGGCACCTGGTAGACGAGGATCTGTTCTCCGGTCAGCGGCGTCTCGGGGACGCGGTGGCGAGTCTGGACGATTGTCGCTTCGGTCGTGTCGGTGGTCGTCGCGACATCGGCGGTCTTGGCGAAGAAGGCGCGGATCGACACGGCGTTGGTGGTGTCGTCGGCCCCCTGGTCGATCACCTTGAGCACGTCGTCGGGTCCGATGATCGCGGCGGTTACCTGCACGCCGCCGGTGCCCCAGCCGTAAGGCATCGGCATTTCCCGCGAGGCGAAGGGAACCTGATAGCCGGGAACGGCGATCGCCTTGAGGATCGCGCGGCGGATCATCCGCTTCGTTTGCTCATCGAGATAGGCGAAGTTGTAAGGCCGGGCGGTCATTCCGCGGCCTCCGCGCTCGGCGGATGTGCGCCCGCTTCGCGCCTCAACTCCCGCAGCAGCGCCAGCTCCGCCTGGAAGTCGACGTAATGGGGCAGCTTCAGGTGCTCGACGAAACCGGTCGCCTGCACGTTGTCGCAGTGGGAGAGCACGAATTCGTCGTCCTGCGCTGGACCGATCCGCTCTTCGGCGAGTTCGTCGGCGCGCAGCGCGCGGTCGACCAGGGCCATCGACATCGCTTTGCGCTCGCTCTGGCCGAACACCAGGCCATAGCCGCTGGTGAACCGCGCCGGCTCGCCGTCGCCGCCGCCCTTGAACTGGTTGACCATCTGGCATTCGGTGACGGCGATCGAACCGAGCGGGACGGCGAAGCCGAGCTCGGCGACGCACATCTCGACCTCGATCTCGCCGAAACGGATCTCGCCGACAAACGGGTGGTTGCGGCCGTAGCCGCGCTGGGTCGAATAGCCCAGCCCGAGCAGAAAGCCCTCGTCGCCGCGCGCCAGCGTCTGCAGCCGCGCGTCGCGGCCGGCAGGGAATTCGGTCGGGTCGCGGGTGACGTCGGCGACCGGCGCGCCGTCCTCAGCCGGCGGGCTCATCTCGATCAGGTCGTCGCCAGCGATGATGTCGATGACGCGCGGCGTCGACGCCTCGGCGTCGGCCGGAGCGGTCGCCGGCGGCGGCGGATCGGCGCTCTCGGCGAGCGCGAAGTCGATCAGCCGGTGGGTGTAGTCGAAAGTCGGCCCGAGCACCTGGCCGCCGGGCAGGTCCTTGAAGGTCGCCGAGACGCGGCGACGAAGCGCCATCGCCTTGGTGTCGAGCGGTTCGGCGAAGCCGAAGCGGGGCAGGGTGGTGCGATAGGCGCGCGCGAGGAAGATCGCCTCGATCAGGTCGCCTCGCGCCTGCTTGATCGCCAGCGCGGCGATGTCGCGATCGTAAAGCGAGGCTTCGCTTATCACCCGATCGACAGCGAGCGAAAGCTGCTCGTCGATCTGCCGCGTCTCGATCTCGGCGACGCTGCGGTCGCCGCGGCGCTTGTCGGCGAGCAGGGCGTGGGCGTTGGCGATCGCCCGCTCGCCGCCTTTGACCGCGACATACATCAGCGCGCTCCCCCGATGATCGCGGTCGAGCGCGGCAGCGCGGCGAGGCGAGCGTCGGCGACGAGGATCAGGTCGACGCCGAGCGGAAAGCCGGCGCGGTTCGCCGCCCATTGGACGACGAAGTCGGTCGGCAGGGGCGAGACGGCGAGCGTCGCTTCGCCTTTGATTCCCGGGCCGCTGAGCCGCAAGCGCGGATCAGTGGCGAGGGTCGAAGCCTGGGCGACGATCGTCGTCGAGCGGTCGGGGTATTCCGCCGTCCCCAAAGCGAAGCGCGCGAGGTCGAGGCCGTCGGCGGAAAGATCGACCAGCGCGAAGGCCGCTCTGTCGGGCGCGGCGGCGCGCGGCGCGCCGCTGTGGAAGGCGAGATAGTCGCCGACCGCCGCGGGAAACGACGGCGCGATCCACAGCGGCGTCTCGAAGTCGGCGAGTGTCAACAACGCCGCGGCGGCGGCGCGCGCGAGCGGCGCCGGCGGCGCCAGCGCTTCGCCACAGGCGAGGATAGTCCCGGGCGCGCTCATCGCCCGCATGATGCGACGGAACGCGGTCTGGGACTCGAAGGTTGGATCGGCGAAGGCGAGTGCGCTCATGCTGCGTCCTCGCCGCGCACCAGCGTGAAGAAGTCGACCCGCGTCGCCGCGGTCTCGGCGCGTGTCTTGGCCGCTTCGCCGGCGAGGCGTTCAGCGATTGGCGCGAGGATCACCGTTTCGACGTCGCCGGCCTCGCGCTGCCACAAGGCGTCGGCGATCGCCGCCAGCCGCGCCGTCTTCGCGTCGCGGCCGAGGATATGGGCGAAGCCGCGCTCGCCGGTCGGCAGTTCGACGACCGCGCGCGTCACTGTCGCCTCGCCGAGATTGAATGGCGCGCCGTCGCCGCCGATCCGGCCACGCAGCATGACCAGCCCGGATTCGACCAGCTTGAGGTCGCGCGCGCCGTGATCGGGCCAGCGCTTGGCGATCGGTTCGGCGAGCTCGTCGCGACGCGCGCGAGCCAGAAGCGCCATCGCGCGCCGCCGCGCCGCAATCTCCTGCGATTCGGTTTGCGGACCGGTCGCCGCGCCCTTTGCACTCATGTCGCCCTTCTCACCCCATTCGATGACGATTTCGCGTCGGTCGCGAAACGCTCGCTTGCGCCACGTGCGGCGAATGCTCGGACCAACGCTCAAACCTTTGCGCGCGCCCGCGATTCGCTGCGGACCCGATCGCGATCGCCGCGACGGCCGGCCTGCGGCGCGCCGCGGGTTAACAAAGCGTCACTGGCCGAGACTATAACGGCCCGTGCTGGTCAGAAAACGCCTTGTCAACATCGGGGTCACATCATGAAGCGATCAACGCTGTTTCTCGCTGTCGCCGTCGGGGGGCTCACGGCGGGCGGCGCCGCTCAGGCGGCCGATTGCCCTGAGGGCGGCGTACGCTTCGGCGTCGAGCCCTATGAGTCGGCGCAGCGCCTGTTGCCGGTCTATACCGATCTCTCCAAGATGATCGGCGACAAGCTCGGCTGCCCTGTCCAGCTCTTCGTCGCCACCAGCTACACCGCCGAGATCGAGGCGATGCGCAACGGCAAGCTCGAGATCGGCGAATTCGACCCGCTCGGCTACGTACTCGCCCACCAGGTCGCCAAGGCGGAAGCGGTCGCCAGCTTCGGCGACAAGGACGGCAAGCCGTCGAGCTATTACGCCTCGATCGTCACCTGGCCGGGTTCGGGTATCGACAAGCTCGCCGACGTCAAGGGCAAGTCCTTCGCCTTTTCCGATCCTGCCTCGACTTCAGGCCATCTGTTTCCAGCCTTCGGCCTGAGCAGGAACGGCATCGATCCCGACGCCGACGTCAAGGCGATCTACGCCGGCAGCCACACCGCCTCGTTCGAGGCGCTGCGCAATCACAAAGTACTGGCGGGTGAACTCAACAGCGAAGAGATCGCCAGCGCCAAGCTGCACGACGAATATGACGACAAGGCCTACGTCACGCTGTGGAAGTCGGAGCCGATCCCGATCGATCCGCTGTGCATTCGCGGCGATCTCGATGTGGCGTTCAAGGCGCGGCTGGCCAAGGTCCTCTCGTCGCTCGACCTGCATGAATTGCCCGACGCCGACCAGAAGTTCCTCGCCGCCAACGAAGACCCGGCGCTGAAGACCGTCCCGCAGGACGACAGCGCCTACAATCAGATTCGCGATCTGGTGACGACCCTGAAAGTCGACATCAGCAAGCTGTGAGCGCGGTCCAAGCCGAGATGGCGCCGGGCGCCGAAACGCGGCTCGCCGTTCGTGGACTGCGCATGCGCTACCCGAACGGCAAGCTGGCGCTCGACGGCGTCGACCTGACGGTGCGCGCTGGCGAACTGGTGACCATCCTCGGCAGCAACGGCAGCGGCAAGACGACGCTGCTGCGCTGCATTGCGCGGCTCCAGGACCCGACCGAAGGCCAGGTGCTGGTCGGCGGTCAGGATCTCGCTCGGCTCGACGGCGAGGCGCTGCGCGAGGCGCGGCTGGCGTTGGCGATGGTGTTCCAGCGCGCCAATCTGGTCAGGCGGCGCAGCGTGCTTGCCAATGTCGCGAGCGGAACGCTTGGGCGCCGCCGCACGCTGTGGACCATGTTCGGCGGCCTGCCGGCCGAAGAACTGCCGATGGCGCGCGAGCTGTTGCGCAAGGTCGGCGTCGAACGGCTCGGCGCCCAGCGCGCCGACACGCTGTCGGGCGGTCAGGCGCAGCGCGCGGCGATTGCGCGGGCGCTGGCGCAGCGCCCGAAGCTCATTCTCGCCGACGAGCCGGTGGCGAGCCTCGATCCCGAAGCCGCCGAGGAGATCATGCGCCTGCTGCGACAGCTCGCGGTCGAAAGCGGCCTAGCGGTGCTGTGCGTGCTGCACCAACCGGCGCTCGCCCAGCGCTATTCGCATCGCGTCGTCGGCTTGCGCGACGGCGTCGTCGTTTTCGACCTTCCCGCCGACTTCTGCGCCGACCAAGAGATCGCGCTGCTTTACAGGGATCTCGCCGCATGAGCGTCGACGGAACGGCTCTCGACGTCGCGCCGCGATCGGCGCGCAACGCCGAGCAGGAGGTCGGCGCCGCGGCGCTGGCGAAGGCCGGACTCGGCGGCCGGCTTGCGCGCGTCCTCGTCGCGCTGATCGTCGCCGCAATCGTCGCGCAATCGTTCTATGTCGTTCAGGCGCGCCCGGGAGACCTGATCACCGGCGTTCACGGCATGGTCGACATCATCAGCCGCGCTATGCCGCCCGCCTGGGGGGACCTCGGCGACATCGCCTGGCCGGCGCTAGAGACCATCGATCTCGCCATCTTCGGCACCGTGTTCGGCGTCCTGATGGCTGTGCCGCTGGCGGTGATGGCGGCGAGCAACGTGACGCCGGCGCGGCCGCTCTATTATCTTGCGCGCGGCGTCATCGCGCTGACCCGCGCGGTGCCCGATCTCGTCTGGGCGCTGCTGTTCGTCACCGCCGTCGGTCTCGGCCCGTTTCCCGGCGCGCTGGCGCTGTCGGTGCATTCGATCGGCATGCTCGGGCGGCTGTTCGCCGAGGTGATCGAGGACATGGATTTCGGTCCGGTCGAGGCGCTGACGCTGACCGGCGCCAGTCGGCTGCAGGTCTTCACCCACGCGGTTGTGCCCGGCGTGCTGCCGTCGCTGCTCGGCATCAGCCTCTACCGCTTCGATGAGAATCTGCGCTCGTCGCTGGTGCTTGGCTTCGTCGGCGCCGGCGGCATCGGCTTCCGCCTACTGACGGCGATGAACCTGTTCCAGTACCAGACGGTGTCGCTGCTGCTGATCGCGACGTTCATCCTGGTGATGGCGGCCGAGCGCGGCTCGGCGCTGCTGCGCCGTCAGGTCGCCTGACCCGCTCTTGGGCCGTACGCCGGCTATGCGGCATGCGCGATCGGCGTTATGACCGACCGATTGCGGTCGGAGGCGCCGAGCGATGCAAGTCAAGGCAGCGATGCTGCGGGCGACGGGGGCCAAGCCGCCCTATGCGGCCTCGCGGCCGCTCGAAATCGTCGAGGTCGATCTCGACGGCCCGGGCCGCGGCGAAGTGTTGGTGCGCGTCGCGGCGGCGGGCCTTTGCCATTCCGACCTCTCGGTGATCGACGGCTCGCGGCCGCGGCCGACGCCGATGGTGCTCGGCCATGAGGCCGCGGGCGTCGTTGCGGCGGTCGGCCAGGGGGTGGCCGATCTCGCCGTCGGCGACCACGTCGTGATGGTGTTCGTGCCGAGTTGCGGCCATTGCCTGCCTTGCGCGACCGGCCGGCCGGCTTTGTGCGAGCCGGGCGCGCGCGCCAACGGCGCGGGATCGCTGCTCTCCGGCGCACGCCGGCTCGCGTTCGCCGCCGAGCCGGTCAATCACCATCTCGGCGTCTCCGCCTTCGCCGAATTCGCCGTCGTCGCGCAGGAATCCTGCGTCAAGGTCAACAAGTCTCTGCTGTTCGAGCATGCCGCTTTGTTCGGCTGCGCGGTGCTGACCGGCGTCGGCGCGGTCGTCAACACCGCGCGCGTTCCCGTTGGCGCCGCAGTGGCGATCGTCGGCCTCGGCGGCGTCGGACTCGCGGCGGTCATCGGCGCAGTCGCCGCCGGCGCGCGGCAGATCGTCGCCGTCGATCTCGTGCCGACGAAGCGCGATCACGCGCTGCAGCTCGGCGCGACCGACGTGGTCGACGCCAGCGCGCCCGACGCTGTCCAGCGGATCAAGGACGTTACCCGCGGCGGAGCCGAGTTCTGCATTGAGACCGCCGGCGCCGTGCCGGCGCTCGAGCTCGCCTACGCCGCGACGGCGCGCGGCGGCGTCACCGTCACCGCCGGCCTGCCGCATCCCGACCGCAAGCTGTCGATCCAGGCGGTGAGCCTGGTGGTCGAGGAGCGCACGCTGAAAGGTTCCTACATCGGCTCCTGTGTGCCGCGCCGCGACCTGCCGAATTTCGTCGGCCTGTTCCTGGCCGGTCGCCTGCCGGTCGACAAGCTGCTGACTCACCGGCTGCGGCTCGACGAGATCAACGAAGGCTTCGACCGCCTGCGCGAAGGCGTCGGCGTGCGGCAGGTGGTGACGTTCGGATAGTCGCCCCTTCTCCTCGCTCAACCTACCGGCGTCGCGCCGTCGCCGGCGCCGGCTTTGGTCATGTCGCCCGCCATTCAGTCGCCCTGCGCTGCTGCTGCGGCGTTGCGCTTGCCCTTGTTGACCGCAGCCTTGCCGCGGTGCGGCGCGCACCAGCCGGGCAGGTAGTTCGCCTCGTCCGATTTGGCGAGCGTGAGCGCTTTCCCGGTCGCCGCCTCGAAGCTCTTGCGCAGATCCTTCGGCTTGATGCAGCGGCGCAAGAAGTCAGCCCAGACAAATTCGGAGAACGGCGTCGAATCTTTGGCGAAGCCGCCGACGTAGCGCAGCTCGCCGGCGAGCGAGCGGTAGGGGTCGTCCTCCATCGCGGCGACGGTCTTAGGCAGATCGGCGTAAGCGCGCCGGCGTCCCTTGCCGTCGTAGGGATGAGTCCAGCCGTGGAAATCCATGATGTTCCAGAACGCGTCGGCGTCGAGCTTGCCGAAGTCGGCGACGATGGTGACAAACACGCTGTCGACGCCTTCGTCGTGCAGAGCGCGGGCGAGGTGGTGATGGTCGATGAGGTAGCGCCGCCCGCCAGGGCCGACGACAACCGGGACCATGTGGTGGGCGAGGAATCCCGCGAGCGCTTTCGCGCCCTGCGCTTTCCACGACTTGCGCTTGCGCGAGACTTCGCTCATGCCAAGCGTCATCTGCGTCGGACGCAAGTCGAGCACAGGCGTCGCGTGCAGGCTGGGTTCATGAATTCTGTAGTTCATAGCGCCTCACCTTTGCGGCCGGCGGACCGCGTCCAGGGACAATGTCGCAAGCCTTCCGGGCGGTCAAATCGGCGACGGCCACGAAAATCCGCGGGTTTGACGGTTCGCTAGGCTTGGCGATTCGCCTGGAAGGCTTCGCGGCGCGACGGATCGCCGCGCCGCGGAGCGCCAGGGTCCAACGAGAAGACTGTCGCTATTCTTACGAACTACTTTTGATCGTGGCGCGAAGGGCGATGAGGGCCCGGGCCGGAAGCGCGCCGCGGCGCGCGCGTCAGAACCGCCGCTGCGAGCGCCGACAAGAATTTGACCCCCTCGGCCAAATCATGTTTTGTCGCGCCGCTTCCTCGAACGCGATCGAAACGGCTCTCGTAACATCATGCGGCCTGAACGCTACAACGTCCGCGAATCCGAACAGAAATGGCAGAAGGAATGGGCCGACGCGGCCGTCTTCGCCACGCGCAACGACGATCCGCGGCCCAAATACTACGTCCTCGAGATGTTCCCGTACCCGTCCGGGCGCATCCACATGGGCCATGTCCGCAATTACGCGATGGGCGACGTGGTGGCGCGCTACAAGCGCGCGCGCGGTCTCAATGTGCTGCACCCGATGGGGTGGGACGCGTTCGGCATGCCAGCCGAGAACGCGGCGATGCAGAACGCCACCCATCCGGCCAAATGGACTTACGCCAATATCGACACGATGCGGGCCCAGCTCAAGTCGATGGGGCTGTCGCTCGATTGGGCGCGCGAGGTTGCGACGTGCGACCCGAGCTATTACGGCCACCAGCAGAAGCTGTTCCTCGACTTCCTCAAGGCGGGGCTGGTCGCGCGCAAGAAGTCGAAAGTCAATTGGGACCCGGTCGACAACACCGTGCTCGCCAACGAGCAGGTGATCGACGGCCGCGGCTGGCGCTCCGGCGCGGTCGTCGAGCAGCGCGAGCTGACGCAATGGTTCCTCAAGATCAGCGATTATTCCGACGAGCTGCTCGCCGCGCTCGACACGCTCGACCGCTGGCCGGAGAAGGTCCGGCTGATGCAGCGCAACTGGATTGGCCGCTCCGAAGGCATGCTGGTGCGCTTCGCTATCGACCCCGCGACGCGCGGCGCGCTGGCCGACGAACCGGAAGCGCGCGAGCTCGAAATCTACACCACCCGGCCCGACACGCTGTTCGGCGCGAAATTCATGGCGATCGCGCCCGATCACCCGCTGGCGGCCGCCGCGGCGCGGCATGACCCGAAGCTCGCCGCCTTCATCGAGGAGTGCCGCAAGATCGGCACGTCGGTGGCGGCGATCGAGACGGCGGAGAAGAAGGGCTACGACACCGGGCTGCGCGCCGTCCATCCGTTCGACGCCGGCTGGAAGGTTCCGGTCTACGTCGCCAATTTCATCCTGATGGATTACGGCACGGGCGCGATCTTCGGCTGCCCGGCGCACGATCAGCGCGACCTCGAGTTCGTCAACGTCTACGGCCTCGGCGCCACGCCGGTCGTCTGTCCGCCCGGCGTCGATCCCAAGACCTTCACCGTCGACAAGGTCGCCTATGACGGCGACGGCCTGATGATCAACTCGCGCTTCCTCGACGGAATGACGATCGAAGCGGCGAAGGCGGAAGTCGCGCGCCGGCTGGAGGCTGCGACGCTCGGCAACCGGCCGCAGGGGAAGCGGCAGGTCAATTTCAAGCTGCGCGACTGGGGCATTTCGCGTCAGCGCTATTGGGGCTGTCCAATCCCGGTCATCCATTGCGAGGTCGACGGCGTCGTGCCGGTGCCGGAGAAGGATCTGCCGGTCAGGCTGCCCGACGACGTGACCTTCGACGCGCCGGGCAACCCGCTCGACCGCCACGCGACCTGGAAGCACGTCGCCTGTCCGAAATGCGGTCGGCCGGCGCGGCGCGAAACCGACACAATGGACACATTCGTCGATTCCTCGTGGTATTTCGTCCGCTTTACCGATCCGTGGAACGCCGCGGCGCCGACCGTGCCGGCGATCGCCAACCGCTGGCTGCCGGTCGACCAGTATATCGGCGGCATCGAGCACGCGATCCTGCATCTGCTCTACTCGCGCTTCTTCACCCGCGCGATGAAGAAATGCGGCCATCTCGATCTCGACGAGCCGTTCGCCGGCCTGTTCACCCAGGGCATGGTCGTGCACGAGACCTATCGCGACGCCGCGGGGCATTGGGTCGCGCCCAATGAAGTGCGGATCGAAGGCGACGCGGGCGTCCGCCGCGCCTTCGCGCTGCAAGGTGGCGAGCCGATCGAGATCGGCCCAATCGAGAAGATGTCGAAGTCGAAGCGCAACACGGTCGACCCCGACGAGATCATCAAGGGCTACGGCGCCGACACCGCGCGCTGGTTCATGCTTTCCGACTCGCCCCCCGAGCGCGACGTGATCTGGACCGAAGCGGGCGTGCAGGGCGCCTACAAGCAGACCCAGCGCCTGTGGCGCCTGACCTGCGAGATCGAGCGGGTCGTCGGCGCCAGCCGCCCGGCCAAGCCAGCCGCCTTCTCGCCGGAAGCGGCCGCCGTCCGCCGCGCCGCCCATGGCGCGCTGGCCAAGATCGAGGACGAAATCGAGCGGCTGCGCTTCAACGTCTGCATCGCGACGATCTACGAACTCGCCAACACGCTGGCGACGGCGATCGGAGCGATCGAGGCGGAAAACGTCGCCGACGACTTGCGCTACGCCTTCGCCGAGGCCGGCGACATCCTCGTCCACGCTTTCGCGCCGATGATGCCGCATCTCGCCGAGGAATGCTGGCAGGTCCTCGGTCACGAAACGATGGTCGCCTCCAGCCCCTGGCCCGAGGCCGACCGTAACTTGATCGTTTCCGACCAAATGACGCTGCCGGTGCAGGTCAATGGCCGCAAGCGCGACGAGCTGACCATCGGCCGCGACGCCTCTGCGGCCGAAATCGAGGCCGCCGCCCTGGCCCTCGACGCGGTGCGCCGGGCGGTGGATAATAAGCCGGTGAAGAAGGTCATCATCGTCCCGCAGAGGATCGTCAATGTGGTGGTCTGATCGAGCGCGCGGCTTGGCCGCGCTGGCGCTGGCGTTGTTGCTCGGCGGGTGCTTCCAGCCGCTTTACGGCGAGGCGGCGCACCCAGGCCTGGTCGCGGATCTGCAGGCGATCGACGTCGCGCCGATCAAGGATCGCATCGGCCACTATCTCGGCGACGATCTGATCAGCAGTCTCAACGGCACCGGCTCGACGCCGACCCCCAAATACCGCCTGACGGTGACCGTGACGCAGAAGATCCAGACGCCGACGGTCGAATCGCAAATCAATGCCGCCAGTGCGGCGACAGTGATCGGTGCGGCGAAGTTCACGCTGACGCAGATCGAGCCAGAGAAGGTCGTCTTCCAGGGCGATGCGACCACCGCCGCCGTCTACGACCGCACGCTGCAGGGGTTTTCCAACCTGCGCGCCGAGCGCGACGCCGAAATCAGACTCGCCCGCGCGCTTGCCGACGAGATCTCCTTGCGCGTCGCCGCGGCGCTGGGCGCCAAAGGCTGAACGACGGCGGAGAAGCCGATCCGGCGCGCCGGCGCCGTCGCGTCTTTGCGACGCGAATCGGTTATTCCCCCCAATTTGAGCCCGCCGATTTGGCTGCGCCGCTTTGGAGCCCGTCATGCCGCGTCTCTTCGCCGCTCTGTCCATTCCCGCCGAGGTCGCGTTGGCGTTGGCGGCGGCGCGCGGCGGCGTGTTCGGCGCCCGCTGGATCGAGCCGAGCGACTACCACGTCACGCTGCGCTTCGTCGGCGACATCGACGTTCACGCCGCACGCGAAGTCGCGGACGCGCTCGCGACCGTGCGTCGCCCGCCGGTTGCAGTCGACTTCCAAGGGCTTAGCTGGTTCGGCGGCGACAAGCCGCGCGCCATCGTGGCGCGAATCCGACCATCGCCGCCGCTCGTTGAACTGCAGGGCGATCTCGAACGCCGGCTGCGTCGCGTCGGCATGCCGCCGGAAACGCGCAATTTCGCGCCTCACGTCACCTTGGCGCGGTTGCGCGGCGTTGGCCCCGCCGCGGTCGCCGATTATCTTGGCGCGCGCGGCGGATTTGCGGCGCCGTCGTTTGAAGCCCCGCGCTTCGCCCTCTATTCGGCGCGCGACTCGGTCGGCGGCGGGCCCTATCTGGTCGAGGCGGATTATCCGCTGCAATAGCGCGGCGCGAGCGCCGCCGCGTTTCGCGCATTGCCGCGCGACGCTGAGCTGGCGTATCTTCGGCTGAAACGGAGCCGCATTCGAAGGCGGCGCGAGGAGGATGGGATGGAACCGACGAACGGTGTGGAGAGCGAAGCGACGGGAACGAGCGCAGGGGCGCCGTTGCCGCGCGCAGCCGGCCTGCCGGCGCGGCCGGACCTCGAGGGCGAAGTCGAGCGCAACCCGATCTTCGACGCGCTGGTCGGTCCTGACGAGGAAGACGTCGCCGGACTCGTCGCCTATTCGATCTACAAGCAGAACAAGCGCGCCTGGCTCGACGACTTCGTCAAGACGACCGGCCGTGCGCCGAGCGAGGCCGAAACGCGCTCCTACATCATCGGCGAAAGCACCGAGCGGCGCCTTGCGACCTACCGCCGCCTCGCCGCCTCGACTCTCGCCGGCGACGCTCCGTCGCGCGCGGCGGGGCGCGGGAAAGCGCCGATATCGAGGACCGCGACGGGCGCGTTGTGGGCGGTGGCGATCATCGTCGCGCTGGCGGTGGTCGGCCTTGCGATCCACGCTGGCTATTTCACCGGCGCGAAATAGTCAGCGCACGAGGGTCAAGCGGCGCGCCGCGCGCGTTAGCCCGGTGTAAAGCCAGCGGGCGCGATGCTCGCGGAACGCGCGGCTTTCGTCGAACAGCACGACCGAGTCCCACTGCGACCCTTGCGCCTTGTGGACGGTGAGGGCGTAGCCGTAGTCGAACTCGTCGGACTCGCGTCGCGTCGCATAGGGCAGGTCGGCTTCGACCCCCTCAAAGAACTGGCGCAGGACCGCCACCTTGACCGCCGAGCGGCCTGGATCGTCTTCCGACGTGACCGTCATGCGCACGAAGTCCTTGCGCAGCCCCGAGAACGTCTCGACCCGCCACAGGCCGCCGTTGATCAAGCCCTTGACGCGGTCGTTGCGCAGGCAAACGAGCTTGTCGCCGGCGACCGGCAGCGTCTCCGTCGTTCCCTGCAGTTGCCGGATGCGCTGATTGTAAAGGCGGCGGGTGCGATTGACGCCGAGCAGAACCTGGTCGGCGGCGAGCACGTCGGCGGCGTCGATCTCGTCGCGGCGGATGACGCGGCTTTCGCCGTATTGGCCATAGGCGATCTCGCCGCCCGAGCGGACTATCTCCGATAGGCGAATGATCGGATCGTCCTGCGCCTGGCGATGGATCGTCGTCAGCATCACGTCGGGCTCGGACTCGGTGAAAAAGCCGCCGCCTTTGACCGGCGGCAGTTGCGCCGGGTCGCCGAGCACCAGGATCGGTTTTCCGAACGATAGAAGGTCGCGGCCGAGTTCGGCGTCGACCATCGAGCATTCGTCAATGACGATCAGCGCCGCGCGCGAAGCCGGGCCGTCGCGGTTGAGGGTGAAGGTCGGCGCGCCGTCTTCGCCTTCGCTGGCGCGGTAGATGAGCGCGTGAATTGTCGAAGCGCCGACGCAGCCCTTCGACCGCATCACCAGCGCCGCCTTGCCGGTGAAGGCGGCGAAGGCGGTCTCGCCCGTCGCGGATTCGGCGAGGCGCTTGGCGAGCGTCGTCTTGCCGACGCCGGCGTAGCCGAACAGCCGGAACACCTGCGGCTCGCCGGCGGCGAGCCAGCGGCCGACCTTTTCGAGCGCCGCGGCCTGTTCCGGCGACCATTGCGGCGGCGGTCCCGCTGCGACGCGTGTCGGCCGCGGCTCGGGCGCAGCGGCGGCGCGCGCCGGCTCGGCCTTCGTCGTCGCTCGCTCGCGCGTGCGCTTCACCCGCTCGAGATCGACCTCGGCGCCGCAATGGGGGCAAATGACCGGGCGCTTGCCGAGATCGTAGAGACGGCCGCCGCAGGCTTGGCACTGGCGCTTGGTTCCGAGCTTGGTCTTGCGCATGACATCTTGGGGACGCGATGGGCGGGGCGCCCGCCCGCCGGTGCGTGATAGCCGAACTTGTCGCGCCCGTCGCGCTTCCGAGCGACGAAGCGGACCGGCCAGCGTCGATCCGTAGAACTTTCTTCAAGTTTTCGCTTCAGCATGGGAACTGGGCGAGCCTGTCCGTCCGTCGCGGCCATTTGCAGAGGGCTTGAACTGCCCTTCGGCGAGGCCATATTTCGCTTGTTCGGCGCCGCTCAGGCGGACCGGACGGGTTGCGACGGCAGCCGAACAGGTCGTTCGATGGAAGGCCGGTTCGGCGGAGCGCCTGAAAGGGGCTTCGATCATGGTTCGCGTGACGGCGCTGAGTTCACCTTTTCTGCTCGGTTTCGACGGCGTCGAGCGTGCGCTCGACAAGGCGTCGAAAGCCGCAGCTGACGGCTATCCTCCTTATAACATTGAGAGAATCGCGGCTGACGGCGGCGCGCCGGAAATCCTGCGCATCACGCTGGCGGTGGCCGGTTTCTCTCAGGATCAGATCGAGGTCACCCAGGAAGAGAATCAGCTTTCGATCCGCGGCCGGCAGAACGACGACAGGGCCCGCGACTACATTCATCGCGGCATAGCCGCCCGCCAATTTCACCGCAGCTTCCTGCTCGCCGAAGGCATGCAGGTCCGCGGCGCCGAAATTGCGGACGGACTGTTGTCGATCGACGTGGTGCGGCCGCAACCGGATCGGATCGTGAAGAAGATCAATATCGCGGCGCGCGACTAATCGTAGAGTGTGCGCCTGGGCGCGTTCTCGGACGGCCCGGAAGGAGTGAGAGATGACCAATTCGAATCCCAGATTCGCGGCTCTGACGCCGAACGAATTCGCGCATCTCGGCGATGGCGTGGTCGCCTACGTCAAGACGATCAAGTCCGAAGACGCGCAGCGGCTGTTCCCGCAGGCCCCGGTGATCCGCCCGGGTCTCGAGCTCTTCGCCTTGCTGTCCGCCGACGGCTCGCCGATCATGCTCACCGACTCCAAGGACGCCGCAATCGCCAACGCGTGGCAACAGGAGCTGGAGACGGTCAGCCTGCATTGACCGCTTGAGCCTGCGCCCCGCGCCATTGCGGGGCGGGCGGCTGTCGCGGCGGACCGAATCGTCTAAGAAGGACGTTCCATTCGGCGGCGAGGCGATGCGGGCTTATTTCGAACTCCTGAACGAGGCGCTCGAAAAGGGCGTCATGAAAGGCGACCGCACCGGCACCGGCGTGCGGTCGCTGTTCGGTCGGCAGATCCGTTTCGATCTCGCCGAAGGCTTTCCGCTGGTCACGACGAAGAAACTGCATCTCAAGTCGATCGTCCACGAGCTGATCTGGTTCCTCAACGGCGATTCGAACATCGCCTATCTCAAGGCCAACGGCGTCTCGATCTGGAACGAATGGGCGGACGCCAACGGCGATCTCGGCCCCGTTTACGGCAAGCAGTGGCGCGCCTGGGAGGGCGCGGACGGGCGCGTCTATGACCAAATCCGCTGGCTGATCGCTGAGATCAAGCGCAACCCAAACTCGCGGCGGCTGATCGTTTCGGCGTGGAACGTCGCCGACGTCGAGCGGATGAAGCTGCCGCCCTGCCACTGCCTGTTCCAGTTCTACGTCGCAAGTGGCAAGCTTTCCTGCCAGCTCTATCAGCGCTCGGCCGACATCTTCCTCGGCGTGCCGTTCAACATCGCCAGCTATGCGCTGCTGACTCATCTCGTCGCGCGCGAATGCGGCCTCGACGTCGGCGAGTTCGTCCACACGTTCGGCGACGCGCATCTCTATCTCAATCACGAGATGCAGGCGCGCGAGCAGCTCAGCCGCGCGCCGCGACCGCTGCCGCGCCTCGTCCTCGCGCCGGCCGAGCCGTCGCCGCGCGGCGCGCTGTTCGATCTTAGATACGACGCAATCCGCTTCGAGGGCTACGATCCCTGGCCGGCGATCAAAGCGCCGGTGGCGGTGTGAGCGCTCCCGTTGTCGCGCTGATCGCGGCGGTGGCGCGCAACGGCGTCATCGGCTCGAGCGGCGCGCTGCCGTGGCGCCTGTCGAGCGATCTCAAGCATTTCAAGGCGGCGACGATGGGTAAAGCGCTCGTCATGGGGCGCAAGACCTATCAGTCGATCGGCGGCCCGCTGTCGGGCCGGACGATTGTCGTCGTCACCCGCGACCGTGCTTTCGCGGCGGAGGGGATTTTGGTCGCGCGCGACGTCGACGAGGCGCTTGCGCTCGCCGAGACGGCGGCGCGCGCCGCCGGGGCCGACGAGATCGTCGTCGCCGGCGGCGGCGAGATCTACGCCCAGACGATCGGCCGCGCGTCGCGTCTCCACCTCACCGAAGTCGACGTCGCGCCCGACGGCGACGCGCATTTTCCACCGATCAATCCCGCTCAATGGCGTGAGGTGAGCCGCCGCAAAGGCGAACGCGGCGCGCGCGACGAAGCCGACTTCGCCTTCGTCGAATACGAGCGGCGATAGGCGATTAGGCGCGAAAGATCTTACCCGGGTTGAACAGGTTCTGCGGATCGAAGGCGAGCTTGACGCGCCGCATCAGGTCGAGCGCCGCGGCGTCGCCCTCGACTTCGAGGAAGGCGATCTTCTTCTGGCCGATTCCGTGCTCGCCGGTGCAGGTGCCGTCCATGGCGATGGCGCGCCGCGCCAGCCGATCGGCGAAGCGCTCGGCGCGCTCGATCTCGGACGGGTCGTTCATGTCGACGAGCGGGCTGACGTGGAAGTTGCCGTCGCCAACATGGCCGACGATCGGCGCGATCAGGCCTTCTTCGGCGATGTCGCGCTGTGTTTCCTCGACGCAATCGGCGAGGCGCGAAATCGGCACGCAGACGTCGGTGGCGAACGGCCGCGCGCCGGGCCGCAGGGCAGTCGCTGCCCAATAGGCGTCGTGACGCGCCTGCCACAGTTTGCTGCGCGCTTCGGCTTGGCTCGCCCAGGCGAACGGGCCGCCGCCGTGGCCGCCGGCGATCTCGCCGAAGCGCCGCGTCTGCTCCGCGACGCTCTCTTCGCTGCCGTGAAACTCGACGAACAGCATCGGCGTTTCCGGTAGGCCAAGCTTCGAATAGGCGTTGCACGCCTTGACCTGCAACGCGTCGAGCAGCTCGATGCGCGCGACCGGCAAGCCCGACTGGATCGTTTCGATCGTCGCGTCGCAGGCGGCGCGCACGCTGGCGAACGGACAATGGCCGCCGGCGATCGCCTCTGGGACGCCGGCGAGGCGCAGCGTGATCTCGACGATCATCCCGAGCGTGCCCTCCGAACCGACGAACAGGCGCGTCAGGTCGTAGCCCGCCGCGGATTTCTTCGCCCGGCTGGCGGTGCGCAGGAACGATCCGTCGGCGATCACCACGCCGAGCGACAGCACGGCGTCCTTCATCGTGCCGTAGCGCACCGCGTTGGTGCCGGAGGCGCGCGTCGCCGCCATGCCGCCGATCGAGGCGTCGGCGCCGGGATCGACAGGAAAAAACAGGCCCGTGTCGCGCAAGTACTCGTTGAGCGCCTTGCGAGTCACGCCCGGCTCGACGACGCAGTCGAGGTCCTCGGCGTGGACGGCGAGAATCCGGTTCATGCGCGAGCAATCGATCGACACGCCGCCATAGAGCGCGTTGACATGGCCTTCGAGCGACGTGCCGGCGCCGAACGGCACGATCGGCGCGTCGTGGGCGGCGGCGATGCGCACGGCGTCGACGACGTCCTCACGCGTCTCGGCGAAGACGACCGCGTCGGGCGGCGCATTGTCGATCCAGGTCAGGGTGTGGCCGTGCTGCAGCCGCACCGCTTCGGCGGTCGAGAGCTTCGCGCCGAATCGCGCCGCCAGCGCCGCCGTCAGATCGGCGACGGCGCGCGCGGGCAGGCGGCCGTCGCGGCGGCGCAGGCGAGGGCGGGTTTCGGTCGTCATCGGCGGCGGGTTCTCCATTCGGCGGGGCGGAAGAGGGCGCATCTTGCCCCGCCGCGCAGGCGGTCGGCAATCCTCGGCGCTTGGCGGTCCAATCTGGACAAGCGGGCCAAGTTCGCCGACGCTGACGACTCGGGGCGCTGGCGAGCCGGGGGGCGGCCGCCGCGCGGGGGGGAATGGGGCATGGCGAGATTTTCCGCCAACCTGTCGATGCTGTTCACCGAACGGTCGTTCCTCGACCGCTTTGGCGCGGCGGTGCGGGCGGGCTTCCGCGGCGTCGAATATCTCGGCCCCTATGGGTTTCCAGCGGCGGAAATCGCCGCCCGTCTGCGCGACTTTGGTTTGGCGCAGGTCTTGTTCAACCTGCCGATGGGCGACACGACCAAGGGCGAGCGCGGCATCGCCTGTCTCCCTGACCGCGTCGAAGAGTTCCGCGCCGGCGTGGCGCAGGCGGTTGAATACGCCCGCGCGCTTGGCTGCCCGACCGTCAATTGTCTCGCCGGCAATCCGACCCCGCAGACGAAGATGGCGGAGGCGCGCCGCACGCTGGTCGAGAACTTGCGCTACGCCGCCGATCGCCTGGGCGAAGCCGGTGTGCTGTTGGTGATGGAGCCGCTCAATCGCTACGACTTCCCCGGCTTCTTCGTCACCCACAGCGGCCGCGCGCTCGACATCATCGACGAGACCGGCTCGACCAACATCAAGCTGCAGTACGACATCTATCACATGCAGCGGATGGAGGGGGATCTCGCGGCGACGATCGAGCGGCTGCTGCCGCGCATCGGCCATATCCAGATCGCCGGCAATCCGGGCCGGCACGAGCCGAGCGTCGGCGAGATCAACTTCCGCTTCCTGATCGAGCGGCTGGACGCGCTCGGCTACCAGGGCTGGGTCGGGGCGGAGTATAATCCGCGCGGCCGCACCGAGGACGGGCTCGGCTGGTTCTCGACCTACCGGATCAAGAGCGAGGGCTGATGCCGAACGCCGCCAAGTCGGGCGGAGGCGATCCGCGCGTCTTCTTGCGCGGCCTGTTCGACGCGGCGATCGCCGCCGCCGCGCCGGGTGAGGTGCTTGCGCGCTTCCTGCCGCCGCCGCCGAAGGGCCGCACGATCGTCGTCGGCGCCGGCAAGGCGGCGGCCTCGATGGCCGCCGCGCTCGAAGCGGCGTGGCCCGGTCCGCTCGAAGGGCTCGTCGTCACCCGCTACGGCCATCGCGCGCCGACCCGCGCGATCGAAGTCGTCGAGGCGGCGCATCCGACGCCCGACGCGGCGGGGGCAGCGGCGGCCGCGCGCATTCTCGAGCGCGTCAAGGGACTTAGCGCAGACGACCTCGTGTTGTGCTTGATCTCCGGCGGCGGCTCGGCGCTGCTCGCGCTGCCGGCCCCGGGCTTGAGCCTCGCCGACAAGCAGACGATCAACCGCGCGCTGCTGAAGAGCGGCGCCGGCATCGCCGAGATTAACTGCGTGCGCAAGCATCTCTCGGCGATCAAGGGCGGGCGGCTCGCGGCTGCAGCGGCCCCGGCGCGCGTCGTCGCGCTGATCATTTCCGACGTGCCGGGCGACGATCCGGCGACAATCGCCTCCGGGCCGACGACCCCCGATCCGACGACCTCGGCCGACGCGCTGGCGATTCTCAGGCGCTATGCGATCGACGCGCCGGCGCATGTGCTCGCCCATCTCGAAAGCGCTGCGGCCGAGACGCCGAAGCCCGGCGATGCGCGTTTCGCCCAAGTGGCGAACGTCGTCGTCGCCGCGCCGCGCTTGTCGCTCGCCGCCGCCGCGGCGGCGGCGCGCTCAGCCGGCGTGACGCCGCTTGATCTCGGCGACGCGATCGAGGGCGAAGCGCGCGAAGTCGGCAAGGCCTTCGCCGGAATCGCGCTGTCGGCGGCGCGGCGCGGCGCGCCGGCGCGCGGTCCCTGCGTGCTGATCTCGGGCGGCGAAACGACGGTGACGGTCAGAGGCAAGGGCAGGGGTGGGCGCAATTCGGAATTCCTGCTCGGCCTGGCGATCGGCCTCGACGGCGCGCCGGGAATCTGGGCGCTCGCCGGCGACACCGATGGCATCGACGGCAGCGAGGACAACGCCGGCGCGATCGTCGCCCCCGACACGCTGGCGCGCACTGTCGCGCTCGGCCTCGCGCCGCGCGCGCGGCTCGACGACAACGACGCCTATTCGGTCTTCGCCGCGCTCGGCGACCTTGTCGTCACCGGGCCGACGCTGACCAACGTCAACGACTTTCGCGCCATCCTAATCGAGCAAAGGGAGGGACCATGAGCGCGATCCATTCACCCGCGGCCGCCGAGGTCATCGCGCTCGAGACGGCGGCGTTGAAGCGTTGGCTCGCCGGCGATCCGTCAGGTTTTCTCGAGATCAGCGACGAGGACGTCGTCTATTTCGATCCGTTCCTCGGACGTCGGCTCGACGGCCTCGCCGCATTGACCAACTATTATGAAGCGCTACGCGGCAAGATCAGCGCGGCGCGGTTCGAGATCGTCAATCCGAAGGCGCAGGCCTTCTCCGAAGCGATCGTTCTGACGTTCAATTTCGTCTCCTGGAGCGAAAGCGGCGAGGCGACGCGCTGGAACTGCACCGAAGTCTACGCGCGGCGCGCCGGCGCGTGGAAGATCGTGCAGACGCACTGGTCGTTCACCGGCGGGCGGGGCGTCTGATCAGGCGGTTGCGAAACGACCGGCGAGGCCCCAAGTTCGCCGGCATGGATCAGCTTTCTCCCGCCGTCGACAACCCCTTGCTCGAACCGTGGGACGCGCCATTTGGCGCGCCGCCGTTCGATCGCATCAGGCCAGAGAACTTTGCGCCCGCCTTCGACGCGGCGCTGGCCAAGCGGCGGGCCGAGATCGCCGCGATCGTCGCCGATCCGGCCGCGCCGACCTTCGACAACACGATCGTCGCCTTGGAGCGCGCCGGCGCGCTGCTCAAGCGGGTGAGCGCGGCGTTCTTCCACCTCGCCAGCGCGGAGGCGAGCGACGAGATCGAGCGCATCGAACGCGACATTGCGCCGGTGCTCTCGCGCGAGCGCAACGCGATCCTGCTCGACGACGCGCTGTTCGCCCGCGTCGACGCGCTTTACCACGCGCGCGAGCGTCTCGGCCTCGACGCTGAAGCGGCGCGGACGCTCGAACGCTGGCGCGTCGCCTTCGCCCGCGCCGGCGCCGGTCTCGCCGCCGACACGAAGGCGCGGCTGGCGGCGATCGGCGAACGGCTGGCGAGCCTCGGCGCGCTGTTTGGCCAGAACGTGCTCGCCGACGAGAAGGCGTTCGCGCTCGTTCTCGACGGACCCGGCGATCTCGCCGGCCTGCCGGAGAGCTTCGTCGTCGCTGCGGCGCAGGCGGCCGCCGCGCGCGGCCTCTCCGGCAAACATGTGGTGACGCTGTCGCGCTCGTCGTACGAGCCGTTCATGCAGTTCTCGGCCCGGCGCGACCTGCGCGAAAAGGCGTTCCGCGCTTTCGTCGCCCGCGGCGCTGGCGACGGCGCGCACGACAATGCGGCGATCATGCGCGAAACCGTCGCGCTGCGCGCCGAGCGCGCACGTCTGCTCGGCTTTCCGAACTTCGCCGCCTTCCGCCTCGCCGACTCAATGGCCAAGACGCCGCAAGCGGCGCTCGATCTGATGCGGCGCGTGTGGGCCCCGGCGCGCGCGCAGGCGCTGCGCGAAACGGAAGCGTTGCAGGCGACGATCGCCGCCGAGGGCGGCAATTTCCAGCTCGAGGCCTGGGATTGGCGCTACTACGCCGAGAAGCGCCGCAAGGCGCTCTACGACGTCGACCAGAGCGAGCTCAGGCCCTATCTGCCGCTGGAAGCGATGATCGCCGCCGCCTTCGACGTCGCCCATCGCCTGTTCGGCGTCTCCTTCGTCGCGCGCGACGACGTGCGATTACCGAACGCAGACGCGCGCGCGTGGACGGCGATCGGCCCGGACGGCGCGCCGATCGCGCTGTTCGTCGGCGACTATTTCGCGCGCGACTCCAAGCACAGCGGCGCCTGGATGAGCGCGCTGCGCGACCAGCAGAAGCTCGACGGGCGCGTCCTGCCGATCGTCGTCAACGTCATGAGTTTCGCCCGCGGCGGCGCCGGCGAGCCGTGCCTGTTGAGCCTCGACGAAGCGCACACCTTGTTCCACGAGTTCGGCCACGCGTTGCACGGCATGCTGTCGGACGTCGCGTATCCGCTGCTGTCCGGCACGAATGTCGCGCGCGACTTCGTCGAACTGCCCTCGCAGCTGTTCGAGCATTGGCTGGAGCGGCCCGAGACGCTGCGCCGTTTCGCTCGCCATTGCCGCACCGGCCAGCCGATGCCGGAAGCGCTGATCGAACGCCTGGGCGCGGCGCGGCGCTTCAACCAGGGCTTCGCGACGACGGAGTTCGTCGCCGCGGCGCTGTTCGACATGGAGCTGCACCTCGTCGCCGATCCGGGCGCGATCGACGTCGCGGAATTCGAGCGGCGAACGCTGTCGGCGATCGGCATGCCGAGCGCGATCGCGACCCGCCATTCGGCGCCGCATTTCCAGCACGTCTTTTCCGGCGACGGTTATGCGGCGGGCTACTACAGCTATCTGTGGTCGGAGGCGCTCGACGCCGACGCCTTCGAGGCGTTCGAGCAGTCGGGCGACGATTTCGATCCCGAATTGGCCGAGCGGTTGAAACGCTTCGTCTATGCGGCGGGCAACACGCGCGAGCCGGACGAGGCCTACCGCCGCTTTCGCGGCGCCGATCCGTCGCCCGACGCGCTGCTGCGCAAACGCGGCCTCGTCGACTGAGTCAGGCTCAGGAGTCGCGGCCGCCGCCGAGCAGACCGCCGAGCAGGCCGCCCGCCGCGCCCAGCGCCGCGCCGGCGGCGACGCCGCCTGCGGTCGAATTCGCGCCGCTGTCCGAGCCTTGTCGCGGCAGGTAGCGGCCGATTTCCTCGGCGAGATTGAGGATCGGCATGCTCTGCAGCCAGATGTGGCCGGGGCCGGTCAGGGTGGCGAGGAACAGGCCTTCGCCGCCGAACAGGATGTTCTTGAAGCCCTTGACCATCTGAATGTCGAAACCGACGCTCGGCTCGAACACGCCGACATGGCCGGCGTGGACCAGCAGCCGCTCGCCCGGCGCGAGATCGCGCTCGATGAGTTCGCCCGACAGGTCGAGCCAGACGACGCCGGGGCCGGTCACCTTCTGCAGGATGAAGCCGTCGCCGCCGAAGAAGCCGGCGCCCATGCGCTTCTGCCAGGCGAGCTCCAGCGTCACCGATTTCTGCGCGACGAGGAACGTCTCCTTGCGGCAGATCAGCGATTGGCCGGGCTGCAGCAGCGCCGGGACGATCGTTCCGGGGAAGCGCGGCGCGAAGGCGACGTGGCCGGCGCCGCTGGCGGTGAAGTCGGTGACGAAGAACGAGCCGCCGCCGAAAGAACGCTTCAACCCGGCGAAGAAGCCGCCGCCGGTGTGCGTGTCCATCGTCACCTGATCGTTCATCCACGCCATGGTGTTGGTCTGGCTATAGACCGTTTCGCCGGGCGTAAGGTCGATCGCCACCGTCTGCATCACGGTTCCGGAAATCTGATATTGCATGGAGCGCCCTCGAAAGCGTTGACCCCGGCGACGGCTGTTCCGCCAGCTACTTGGTCGGTTGGATGCTGTCGGAAATGGTCTTGAGCTCGGCCGCGTTGGCCTTCGACCCTTCAGACGAACCCCAGTAGTAGAGCAGCAGAAATTTGGTCTTGGCGTTGGTCTGCACCAGCGTCAAGCTGATGTCGGCGGGGCCGTCCTTGTCCTTGCCGGAAATCGACATGTCGAAGGCGTCGAGGCCGTTGATCTTGATGTCCTGCGTCTTCTGGGTCTTGGGGTCGACTTCGACGCCTTGCTTGAGGAAGAACTTAAAGCCCTCTTCGATCGCCGACTTCACGTCGTCGGCCGTGACCTGCTCGACCGCGATATAGACCGTCCCGTCGGCCGAGGTCGCCTCCACACCCCCTTCGTAGGGATTGGGGCCCCAGGAGTCGGGCACGCTGATCGTGGCGATCGGGTCGTCGTCGGGAACGGCGAAGGTCTTTGCGTCGGCGCCGGCGGCGTAAAGGCCGAGCGCCAAAGCGGCCAGAACGGGAAGAATCTTCATTACAAATCGCTCCATAGCTATGGGCTTTTGTCGGCGGGGGGTTGGCCGCCGGTCGGAAAGGGCCGGCGGGAATTGCGAAGAACGAAGCGCGGCGGGGCCGTGGAGGCTCAGCGGTTGGCGGCGGCGGCGATGTCGAGCTTGCCGACGAAATCGGACGGGTCGCTGATCGCCATGAAGTCGCCCGCCTTCAGCGCGCCCGACTTGGCTTTGACGGTGACCGTCAGGTTTTTCGGAACGGCGACGAACTTCTGCGCCTCGGCGGCCAACGCGAGGCTGGACGGACTGCCGCCCAGCAGCACCGGCGCCGTCTGCCCGACCATCGCCGACCATTGCGCGCGCAGCGCATCGGGCGCAACGCCCTGCTGCTTGGCGGAATAGGCGAGCGCCTTGTCGAACAGACCGTTGTTGACAAGCTTGACTTCGATCGACGCGACGCCCGTCTCGAGCAGCGCCTGCATGCGTGCGCCGCTGTCGGCGCCGAACAGCGTCGGCGCGACGTCGGTGAAATTGGCCTTGAGGCCGACCGAGCCCATCTCGACGCCGTCGACGGTGAAGTTCTCAAACGCGAAAGTCTTGGCGTCAGCTTCGTATTTGACGCCGACGGTCATCGCCAACTCGATCTTGGAATAGCCGAAGCTGGCGAGGGCCTTGCCCGCCTCCGAACCTGGCGAAGGCTCGATGACGATTCCCGAGATCTTGGTGTCGCCGTGCTCGATCGAGTCGCCGGCATAGTCGTTATGCACCGCGATTGAACCGACGCCGACATGGACCGACTGACCGGGAGCGTCGCCGGGATCGGGCGCGACGACGTCGATCCCCGACACGGTCAAGCCGATCAGGCGGCTCGGCGGTAGGGCGGCGGCGGCAGGGTCGTCCCGCGCCAGCAGCCGGGCGACGTCGACGCCGTCGAGATGAAGCGGTCCCAATTTGATCGCCACTGGACCGCCCTTGTCGGTTCCCGTCGCGTCCACCGAAGCGATGTCCAGCGTTTCGACCTTGCCGCCGTCGATATGGCCGGCAGTCATCCCGCTCAGGTGGATCTTCGAGCCGTCTTTGCCGACGACGTCGATCGACGGAACTGCGAACTTGTCGGCTTTCAGCTTCCGCGCCAACGCGAGCTCGTCATCCGCCGGCGTGTCGGGCGTCAGCAGTTTGACGATCTCGTCCTTGCTCAAGTTGGTGTTGGCGACATCGACGTGGGCGATGGCGAACGAATCGCCGTCCATAGACTTGAACGCGAGACCATCGATCGTGACGTCGTTGGCGTCGTTGGCGACCGGCCAGCCGAACGCGGTTGTCGCCAGCAGCGAGGCGCCAACCGACCACGCCGCGACGCGAGCAGCACGGCTCCACGCCGGACCATTGTCCATCCAGGCCATCTCAATCCCCCTCGGCCTTCCGTCTCCCCAACGCAACGGAAAGCGAGAGGAAGATCGCCCAGGTCGCGTCGTTTGGCAACGTGTGCGCCACGGCTTTGTTGCGGGACGGGAACGGGGCGGGCGACAGCGGCGCGAACTCGTAACGCGCCCAAACCCCCGCGCTGGACGGCGGCGCTGTCGTTCTTTGGCCGTGGTTCGCAGACCTAGGGGAGCCGCTAAGAATCATTGTGGGCCCCGGCGCCCTCAGGCGGCACGGGGCCCTGTTTCGCTCTGCGAAACGGTTTGGTCTCACCAATGTTTTGGCGGCTGAGCCGGTGCTTGGCCTTCGCCTCGGTCGCCGCCCGAGGAATTTCAGGATTTCCTGTCTTCGGCGCCGCGCCTTGGCGTTTCGGGCGGCGGCGCCGCGATCCCGACGTCGTCGAGATCAGAGGTTCTTGCCCGGCGGAGTCATAGCGGCTCCCTCTTGGCTGTGGCGGGCGCCCCTGTCGGGGCTCCGGCCGCCAACGGCGCAACCGTCGACAGCGCATAGAGAATCCGCCTCGCTCAGGCGTCTGTCAAATCACATTTGCGCTCAGGCCGCGACATTGCGCGGACTCTTGGTCGGCGCCGCTTGAAAAAAATGTAGCATAGGCTACATTTCAATTATCGAGACGGAGATGGGTCGATGAATCAGACGCCTTCGCCCCGCAATCTGAGCGATCGGACCGAGTTGGCGATCCGCGAAGTCGTGGGCGGCCGCCGCAGCGGTCTGGGGGCGGCGTTGCTGTTCGCCGGGCCGGCGGTGATCTCTTCGATCGCCTACATGGATCCCGGCAACTTCGCCACCAACATCCAGGCGGGGGCGAAGTACGGCTACGCGCTGTTGTGGGTCGCGTTGCTGGCGAACCTCATCGCCATGCTGTTCCAGGGGTTGTCGGCCAAGCTCGGCATCGTCACTGGCCGCAACCTCGCGGAGATGTCTCGGGACCAGTTCCCACGGCCGGTCGTCATCATGCTGTGGATCGCCATCGAGATCGCCGCGATTGCGACCGACCTCGCCGAATTCGTCGGCGGCGCGATTGGCTTGTCGCTTCTGTTCAACATCCCGCTGCTTGCCGGCATGGTCGTGACGGGCATCGTAACCTATGGCGTCCTGTTGTTCGAAGGGGGCGGCTTCCGCCCGGTCGAACTGGTCATCGGCGGCTTGGTGGCGGCGATCAGCCTTTGCTATCTCGCCGAGATGTTCATCACGCCGGTCGACTGGGATTCAGCGGCCCTGCATTCGGTGCTGCCGCAAATTCCCGACGCTGCGGCGCTGACGATCGCGGTCGGCATCATCGGCGCGACCGTCATGCCGCACGCGATCTACCTCCATTCCGGCCTCACCCAGAACCGCGCTCCGGCGCGCGACGACGACGAACGCCGCACGCTGCTGCGCTTCTCCAATGTCGAAGTCGTGCTCGCGCTCGCGGTCGCCGGGTTGGTCAATATGGCGATGATCATGATGGCGTCCGCGGCCTTTCACCAGGGCCACAGCGACGTCGCCGAGATTGGCACCGCCTACCACTCTTTGGCGCCGCTGCTCGGCGGCGCCGCGGCGACGGTGTTCCTCGTCTCGCTGCTCGCCTCCGGCGTGTCGAGCTCGGCGGTCGGCACGATGGCGGGTCAGCTCGTCATGCAGGGCTTCGTCGGCTTCCGCATTCCGCTGCTGGTTCGCCGCCTGGTGACGATGGTCCCGGCTTTTGTGGTTGTGGCGCTCGGCGTCAATGCGACCAACGCGCTCGTCATCAGCCAGGTGGTGCTGAGCATCGTGCTGCCCGTGCCGATGATCTCGCTGGTGATGTTCACTCGACGCCGCGACATCATGGGCGCCTTCGTCAACAGTCGGCTGACCGACGCGCTCGCCATTCTCGGGACGGTGGTCATTCTGGCGCTCAACGTCGTCCTGCTGGCGCAGACGTTCGGCGTCGAGATCCCGGGCCTGCCGTCAAGCTGAAGGCTCGCGCCGGTCAGGGCGCCGGAAAGCAGGGCCCGACCGCCGCCTCGGTTGCGGCGATCGCGGTCATGTTGACGATGCCGCGCGCGGTCACCGATGGGGTGAGCACATGCGCGGGCTTGGCCGGCCCGATGAGGATCGGCCCGATCGGCAGTGCGTCGGCGATCACGCGGGTCAATTGCAGCGCGGTGGCGCCAGCGTCGAGGTTGGGGAAGATCAGCACGTTCGCTTCGCCGCTGAGCTTGCAGTCGACGATCACGCGCGCCCGCGCCACCAGCGACAGCGCGGTGTCGGCCTCCATTTCGCCGTCGATCTCGAAATCCGGGTTGCGCGCCCTGACGAGCTTCAGCGCCTCCCGCATCTTGCGCGCCGAGGGCGTGTCGGCGGCGCCGAAGTCGGAATGCGACACCAGCGCGATCTTCGGCGTCACGCCGAAGCGCCGTACGTGATCGGCGCAAGCGAAGGCGAGGTCGGCGATCTCGGACGCGGTGGGGTCGTAGCGCACGTGGGTGTCGGCGAGGAAATAGATCCCCGTCGGCGCGATGACCAGCGACAGCGCGGCGAAATCGGTCGCGCCCGGCGCCAGGCCGACGATGTCCTTGATGTGCTTGAGGCGCTGCGAGAACCGGCCTTCGAGGCCGCAGATCAGCGCGTCGGCCTCGCCGCGATGCAGCGCCAGCGCGCCGATCACGGTGGTGCTGGTGCGCACCAGCGTGCGCGCCGCGTCAGGCGTGACGCCCTTGCGTCCGGCGACCTTAAGATAGGTCGCGACATAATCGCGATAGCGGGGATCGCTTTCGGGATCGATGTTCTCGAAGTCCTTGCCCAGCGTCATGTGCAGGCCGTAACGGCGGATGCGGTCGCGGATCACCTCGGGGCGGCCGATAAGGATCGGCTGGGCGAGCCGCTCCTCCAGCACCACCTGGGTCGCGCGCAGAACCCGTTCGTCCTCGCCCTCGGCGTAGATCACCCGCTTGCCGGCGCCGCGCGCCTTGGCGAACAGCGGTTTCATCATCAGGCCGGAGCGGAAGACGAATCGCGACAGACGGTCGGCGTAGGCGTCGAAATCGGTGATCGGCCGCCGCGCCACGCCGCTTTCCATCGCCGCGCGCGCCACCGCCGGCGCAATGCGCATGATCAGGCGCGGGTCGAACGGGCTGGGGATCAGCGACGCGCGGCCGAAGGGCGCCGCCTCGCCGCCATAGGCGCGCGCGACGACATCCGACGGCGCCTCGCGCGCCAGGGCGGCGATCGCCTTGACCGCCGCGTGCTTCATCGCTTCGTTGATTTCGGTCGCGCCGACGTCGAGCGCGCCGCGAAACATGTACGGGAAGCAGAGGACGTTGTTGACCTGATTGGCGTAGTCGGAGCGCCCGGTGCAGATCATCGCGTCAGGGCGCGCCTCGGTGGCGAGCTCGGGCATGATCTCCGGCGAAGGGTTGGCGAGCGCCATGATTAGCGGGTCGCGCGCCATCCGCTTGACGTGCTCGGGCTTCAGCACGCCGCCGGCGGAGAGGCCGAGGAACACGTCGGCGTCGTCGATCACGTCGGCGAGCGAGCGCGCTTTCGTGTCTTGGGCGTAGAGCGCTTTCCAGCGATCCATCAGCTTTTCGCGCCCCTTGTAGACGACGCCTTCGATGTCGCAGACGAAGATGTTGCCGCGCCTGGCGCCGAGCGAGACGAGCAGGTTGAGCGAGGCGAGCGCCGCCGCGCCGGCGCCGGAGCAGACGATCTTGACTTTGTCGAGCCGCTTGCCGGCGAGCTCGAGCGCATTGGTCACGGCGGCCGAGACGATGATCGCAGTGCCGTGCTGGTCGTCGTGGAAGACCGGAATGCCCATGCGGGCCTTCGCCTTCTCTTCGACCTCGAAGCACTCGGGGCCCTTGATGTCCTCGAGATTGATGCCGCCAAATGTCGGCTCGAGCGCGACGATGATGTCGACCAGCTTGTCGACATTGGTCTCGTTGACTTCGATGTCGAACACGTCGACGCCGGCGAACTTCTTGAACAGGACCGCCTTGCCTTCCATCACCGGCTTGCCGGCGAGCGGGCCGATGGCGCCCAGGCCGAGCACCGCGGTGCCGTTGGTCAGCACCGCGACCAGATTCTGCCGAGTCGTCAGGTTGGCGGCCTCGTCGGGATCGGCGACGATCGCTTGGCAGGCGAAGGCGACGCCCGGCGAATAGGCGAGCGCGAGGTCGCGCTGGTTGCCGAGCGGCTTGGTCGCCGCGATTTCGAGCTTACCGGGCCGCGGCAGGCGGTGATAATGCAACGCGTCGGACTGGAGGACGGTTGGGTCTTCGCCGGACATGATCGTTTCCTCCGCCCCTTACGTGGGCGCCGACTTTTGCCGCAAGCGCGGCGGGACGCAAGTGAAACGATGCCCACCTTTCGTCGCCCCAGCGGAGTTTCCTGAGGCGCGGCGCGAGACAAGTCGGGAGCGAATCGGTAAGGTCGCGTCATAAAAGTAAGACTTTCGGGGGGAGCGTGCATGAGCCGGGCATTCCTGGTCGGCGGCGCCGGATTCATCGGTCGCCGCGTCGTCGCGGCGTTGGCCGAGGCGGGGGAAGAGGCGGCGGCGCCGAGCCGCGACGATTTCGACATCGCCCAAGGCGCGCCGGAAGCGCTGGCGGAACAGCTCGCCGGCGTTGACGTCGTCATCAATTGCGCCGGCATCGGCCGCGACGGCCGCGTCGACAATCTGCGCGCGGCGCACGTCGACGGCCCGAGCCGACTCGCGGCGGCGTGCAAAATCGCCGGCGTTCGCCGTCTCGTTCATGTCTCGGCGTTGGGCGCCGCGGCCGGCGACCCGTCGCGTTTTCTGGCGAGCAAGGGCGAGGGCGAGGCGGCGTTGCGCGCGGTCGACGGACTCGAAATCTGCGTGGTGCGGCCGTCGCTGGCGCTTGGGGTGGGCGGCGCGGTCGGCGACTTCTTCGCCGCGCTCGCCGCGCTGCCGGCGCCGCCGCGGCTCGGACCGGGAAATTGGCGCGTGCAGCCGCTGCACGTCGACGAACTCGCGCTCCTGATCGCCAAGCTCGCGCGCGCGCCGCAAGTCCCGGCGGTCGTCGAGGCGGTCGGCCCGGAAGCAATGACGACCGACGCGCTCGAAGGCGGCTTGCGCGATTGGCTCGGCCTCAAGCCGGCGCGCTTCCTGCCGCTGCCGCGGCTTGCGCTGGCGGCGCTGGCGTGGACGAACGAGATCGTCGAGGTCGGTCCCGGCGACCGCGAGCTGGTCGCGGCTCTCGAGCGCGGCAGCGTCGGCGATCCCGCCAGCGTCGCCGCCGCGCTCGGCCGCCCGCCGCGCTCGTTGTGGCAGAGCCTCAAGCGCACGCCGGCGACGACTGCCGACCTTTGGCGCGCACGGCTCTATTTCGTTCAGCCGTTGCTGCGCCTGTCGATCGCGCTGCTGTGGATCGGCACGGCGATCGTTTCGTTCGGACTGTTCCCGGTCGCCGATTCCTACGTCATGCTCGCCGAGGTCGGCGTGCGGGCGCCGTTCGCCGATCTGGCGCTGTTCGGCGGCGCGGCGGTCAATCTGGCGCTCGGCGCGATGCTGCTGGCCAACGTGCGCGTCGGCGCCGTCGGCCTCGTCATGCTGGCGTTGCTGATCCTTTACTCGCTCGTCGGTCTCGCGCTGCCGACCGATTATTGGCTCAACCCGTTCGCGCCGATCTTGAAGAACCTGCCGATCGCCGCGGCGCTGCTCGCGCTCATCGCGATGGAGAAGCCGCGGCGGCGGGGCGCGCGCTAGACCGCGATCTCGACCTCCGCCTCGATCTCGACCGCGGTGTTGAACGGCAACTCGGCCATGCCGACGGCGGAGCGCGCGTGCGCGCCGACCTCAGGGCCGTAGAGCTCGAGGATCAGGTCGGAGAAGCCGCTGATCACGCTCGGCGTGTCGACGAAGGCGGGGGCGACGTTGACCATGCCGAAGACGCGCGTCCAGGCGCGGACGCGGTCGAGGTCGTCGATCGCGCGCTTCAGGCTGGCGAGCATGGCGAGGGCGGTCAGCCGCGCCAGCCCATAGGCCTCGGCGGCGCTCACTTCGCGCCCGACCTTGCCCAACGGCGCCGCCAGCGATCCGTCAGGATTGAGCGGGCCGTGGCCGGCGATCAGCGCGCGCGCGCCGACGACGCGCGCCATCGCGAACGGCAGCCGGCCGGCCGGCGTCTTCAGCGGCGCCGGCAGGACGAGGCCCAATTCGCTCAAGCGTCGCTCGATGCGGGCCATGTCGGACTTGCTCCCTGCTGCGCCGATCGCGCGCGGCGTTGCGCCGAACCTCAGTTCGGGTCGGCTTGGCCGGCGGCGCCGATCATCTGCGGCGGCGCGAAGGTCGCTTGCGCCGTTGATTGCGCAACCGCCGTCGGCGCGGGGGTCGCCGTGGCTTCTTGCGCCGCCCCACGCGGCCCGTCGAGGAACGCCTGCCACTGGTCGCGGTCGCCGTAGAAGACGTTGCGGTCGACTTCGCCGTCGATGCCCGGCACGATTCCGTTGGCCTGGTATTGCCAGAACTGCCAGTCGCGGTCGCTGTAACGCATCGCTGGATTGTGCTTGGTCGAGCGCACCCAGATCGGATAGTCGGCGAAGGCGCCGCCGGCGAGGATCGCGTTGTAGAATTGCAGGTTGGTGTAGATGACCGGCCGCTTGCCGAAATGGCGCTCCATTTCGTCGAGCACCACTTTCATGTCGGCGACCGTCTGGTTGCGCTCGAGATGGCGGCGACAGGTGCGCGAGTCGGGCGTCGGCTCGACGTCGAGCACCGGCGGCAGCGCGTCGGCTTCGACCGGCACGTTTTGTTCGAACCAGGTCGCCTCCTCGATCGGCGGGCGGCACCAGTACATGAAATGATAGGCGCCGTGCGGAACGCCGGCGCGCTTCGCGCCCTGCCAATTGGCCTGGAACTGCTCGTCGATATGATCGCCGCCCTCGGTCGCCTTGATCCAGGCGAATTTGACGCCGGAGTTGGCGACCGCGTTCCAATCGATCGTCCCCTGGTACTTGGAGACGTCGATGCCGTGGATCGGATAGTCCGTCGGTTTGGGATAGCTGTCGTCGAAGCCGAGCATGTCCGCGCCCCCGCCGCCGCCGCATCCCGCCAGCGCCAGCGTCAGCGCCGCGAGCCAGCCGAAGCGGGCGAGAGAAGGGGGTGAAACGCGGGTGGGTCGGGTCATTGGCTCAGGCGAGAGAAACGCGAGGCGACTGACGAACGGCCTGAACAAGGCGTCGCCAGACGTTTAGCGCAAACTAGGGCGCTCGGGGTAACGATTCGTTAAAGGGCGATTTCGCGGTCCGCGGCTGGGGCCGCGCCGAGCCGCTCGCCGCCTCGTCCTGAAGCGCCGCGAAGCGGCCTCGCACGACGGCGCCGGCGGCGGGGCCGCTCCCCCTCGTCGTTCGAGACGCGCCGCTGGCGTGGCGCTCCTCACGATGAGGGGGATCGGGTCTGCAAGCGCATCGGCAGGTCAAAAACCAGTCGGAGACGCCCTCACCGTGAGGAGCCTGCGAAGCAGGCGTCTCGAACGGCGAGGGCGGCCGCGCATGAGCCTGGCCGCTCATGATCATCGCCGCGCCGACGACTGGGCGCCGCTGACGATGAGGGGAGATCGTTCCGGAGATTATGTTTTCGTCGTCTTTGGCCGGACGGCGGCGCGCGGTCGCGGCTTCGCTTGACCATCGCCGCGTCGGCGCGGCAAGCCTTGTCGCATGGGACATCCGTTTCGCGACATTTCGATCGGCCTCGCCGCCCTCGCGCTCGCCGCGGTCGCAAGCGCCGCCGCGGCGGCCGAGTGCGGGCCCGACAAGCTCGGCACGTCGCGCGTCGCCGAAGTCGGGACGCATGGCGGCCTGCTGATCGGGCTGAAGACCTATCCCGCCGCGATTCCGCTCGCCGACCATGAAGTGATCCTCACTTTCGACGACGGCCCGGACGAGCGCACGACGCCGCTGGTGCTCAAGGCGCTGGCCGACCAATGCGTGCGTGCGACCTTCTTCGCCATCGGCCGCAAGCTCGACGAGCAGCCGGCGCTGGCGCGGCGCGAGGTGGAGGAGGGGCACAACGTCGCCAACCACACCTACACCCACCCGCAGCCGACGCTGACCTTCATGAGCGACTCGGCGGCGCGCGCCGACATCTTGAAGGGCATGATCGCGGTCGAGCGCGACGCCTACGGTCAGGACTTCTCCGCCGGCGAGCCGACCGACCTCGGCCGGCTCAAGCTGCACGCGCCGTTCTTTCGCTTCCCCGGATTCGCCGACACCACGGATCTTCGCAGCTGGTTCGCCGACAACAATGTCGCAATCTTCGGTACGGACTTGTGGGCGTCGGACTGGATCCCGATGAAGCCCGACGAGGAGCTGAAGCTGATCCTCGGCCGGCTGGAGAAGGCCGGGCGCGGCATGCTGCTGTTCCACGACAACCGGCCGTGGACGGCCGAGATGATGCCGGCTTTTCTCGCCGAGCTGAAGAAACGCGGCTATCGCGTCGTCCATGTCGTCGCCGGGCCGGGCAATGGTCCGACCGTGCCGGCGCCGGCCGGCTGGGTCTCCGAGACCGGTCGCGTCACTGGCGCGCTCAACCCGCGGATCGACAAGGCCGCCGCGCCGCCGCCGCCCGGGCCGTTCGCGGTCAAGCCGGCACCGGTCGAGTAGGGGCGGGGCGCCGGCGCCGGTCGCAGTGGCGAAACGAAGCGAAACCAAACGAAACGTCGGAAAAGCGTGGCGCAGCGTTTTCGATGGTTTTTGGCGGCAAAACGCAACGGCGACGAAGCTCGCGGTTTCGCGGTTTGTTGGGTTTTCAAGGGCTTGAGCCGTGTTTTGTTTCGCCGTGCGCATCACGCTCGCCGCCGGATGGCTTTCGTCTGACCGAAGACACATTGTACGATGAATTCTGACCATCAGAAAGATAATGTCGACCCCGCGCAAACGGGGACCCGTCTTTCCGCCGCTGCGACGACGGTGCGACTCTGGATCCTCGCTTTCGCGAGGATGACAGCCTGAGTGTGGGGTGAGGACTCAGGGTCCGAGCAGGTGGGCGGCGACTTCGCGCAGGTGCGGGGCGCGGCGGTGTTCGAACAGGTAGACGCCCTGCCAGGTTCCCAGCACCAGTTGTCCGCCGACGATCGGGATCGATAGGCTGACGGCGGTCAAAGCGGCGCGGATATGGGCCGGCATGTCGTCCGGCCCCTCGTCGTCGTGGGAATAGCGGCCCTTGTCCTCGGGCGCGAGGACCTCGAAGAACGCCTCGAGATCGTCGCGCACCGCCGGCGCGGCGTTCTCCTGGATCAGCAGCGACGCCGAGGTGTGGCGGCAGAACAGGGTCAACAGCCCGGTTTCGAGCGCATGCGCGTCGACCCATTCGACGAGGTCGCCGGTGAACTCATAAAGCCCGCGGCCGCGGGTACGGACCCTGAGAATGGTGGCGAACTGGCTCATCCGCGCTTCTTACCGGGAAGAGGCGCAGCGGGGAACTGCCGCGCCATGGCGCGGGCGCGGCCTCGGCCATGCTCAGCAGCGCGCTCGCTCGGAGACGGCAAGGGCGTCGAGCTTGGCGGCGTTCGGACAGTAGCGCTGCCAGACCGGATTGGCGGGATCGCCCCTCAAGTCCGCCTCGCACGACGCTCGGTCGCCGCAGGCCAAGCAGTTGCGCCGGAGCAACTCGAACGTCGCGCTGTCGTCGCGCTCCAGAGCGCCGCTGAAAAGGCCGATGATCACCATTCGGCATCGGAGAAGCTCGTCGCCCAGGTCGGCCGTAGCGGACGACTCCACCGATCGGTCATGCTGGTCCTGCATCGAGCCCTCCTGCCGTCACAACGAGGAAATCGCGCCCGGAAAGCCTTCGCGCAATGACCAGGGTCAAGTCGGCGGCGCTCGCCTCGCGCCTTCCGCCTTCGCCTGCACGCGTTCGACAAAGCGCGCGACGGCGATCATTGCGCGCTGGTGCCGGCCCTCGCCGATCAGCCCGCCCTCGTCGAAGACTTTGACCGCGAAGCTCAGCCGGCGGCCCTCGACCGCGACGAGCTCGACCTCGGCGCGAATCTCCATGCCGACGGGCGTCGCCGCGACATGCGAGACGTCGACGGCGACGCCGACGCTGTGCTCGCCCGGGTCGAGATGGCCGCTGATGCATTTCAGGCAGGCCGACTCGACGAAACCGACCATCGCCATGGTCGCCAGCACCTCGGGTATGTCGCCGAAATTGGCGAACAAGCCCGCCAGGCGCGGCACCAGCATTTCCGGCGTGACCCGCATCGTCAGGGTGGCGCGGAGCCCCGGCTTTAGGCTGTCCTTCATCGGCGCAAGCGCTCCTTCATGGATTATGTGTGAACAGACCCGGCGTCTTTTGCCGCATTGTAAACGAACGGGATGAGTCGCGCCGCCGATCGGCGTCCGGGCCCTGCGCCGAGTCACATGTGCGTGTAAACGCACGCGCTCCTCGCCAACAGGGGGCGCGCCGAACCCAGGCCCTTGCCACTCGACCGCAGTATGGGACATTACTTGTCGGTGATTCCCTGAAGTCGAGACGCGAGCGCCATGACAGAAACGATCCCGCATAACTTTCGGGCAGCGATCAATTCGACGCTGAGCAGGCGGGTCTTCCTGGCGGGCGTTCTCGCCCTTCCAGCCGGCTGCAACGCGCCCGGGGTCGGCCCACTGTACGCCGGCGCCAACTATGGGCCTGTCGCCAACGAGCCGTTCCCGATCGACGGCATCGACCTCAGCGCGCGCAATCCGGAATTGATTCGACAGGAAGTCGCATTTTCGGGACCCTATCGGCCGGGAACCGTGGTCGTAAACGTCGCTCAGCGCAGGTTGTATCTCGTTCAGGGAGACGGACGCGCGCTTCGCTATGCGGTTGGCGTCGGACGGGAGGAGGCGTTGAATTTTCAAGGCTCGGCGATTATCGGCCGCAAGGCGGAATGGCCGAGTTGGACGCCGACTTCGACGATGATTCGCGCCATGCCGCGCTATGCAGCCTACGCAGGAGGCATGCCGGGCGGCATCGACAATCCCTTGGGCGCGCGCGCCCTCTATCTCTATCGCGACGGCCAGGACACGTACTTCCGACTGCACGGCACGACGGAACCGGAGACGATTGGAACGGCGGTCTCCAGCGGTTGCATCCGCCTGGTGAATCAAGACATCATCGATCTCTACAATCGCGTTCCCGTCGGCGCCCCGGTCGTCGTTTTGCAGAGGTAGCCTGCTCGGCCCTGCCTCTGGCCGTCGCCGCGCCGCGCCGCGAAGTCGATCCTGATCGGCACGGGAATGATCGTCATAATCGGAAGCTCTTAGGCCGTGTGGACGGATTCCGTCGAGCATAGCGTGATGGGATTCCCAAATCAGAGAATCTGTGACTCATGGGTGGTCGGTATCTGGAGGCCGACCATGCTGACGCGAATGACCGATGAGGA
>JBEKVR010000020.1:0-45260 GCA_049513815.1 Roseiarcus sp.
TTTGCGCTCGCCGCCGTGGCGATCGTCGAGGGACTGGAGCCGCAGATCTGGGTGAAGATTGGTCTGGCGGCGCTCGCGGTCTATTTCCTGTTGCTGCCGCTCGCCCGGCGACCGATCTGGCCGCGCCGTTAAGCCACGGCGGAAGCCGCCGTCTTGCCGGCGCGCGGTTAAACTTGCTATAGCCCGCGCGCTGCGGCCCGAGGGGATCGGCCGCAGCATGGCCTCGTGGCGGAGTGGCTACGCAGAGGACTGCAAATCCTTGCACCCCGGTTCGATTCCGGGCGAGGCCTCCACTTCCTTCCTTCGGCGCGCCGCCGGCGACGGCGCCATGCCGCAACCAAGGCGCGGGGCGATTCGAATGGCTTTGACGGCTTTGGACCGGGACGCGGCGGCGCAGCGGCTGAAAATGGTCAACGGCCAGTTGCGCGTCTGCGACGTCAACGATCTCGACCTGTTGGCGGCGTTTCTCAATACGCCGCGCGAGGTTTTCATCGCGCCGGATATGGCCCGCTTCGCCTATCTCGACAGCGATCAGCCGTCATTGGGCTCGCCGACTCGCCGGCTGCTGCCGCCGACCGTGCTGGCGCGACTGCTGCAGGCCGCCGAGGTGAAGCCCGGCGAGCGCGTGCTCGACGTCGGCGGCGGCGCGGGTTACGGCGCGGCGATTCTCGAACATCTCGGCGCCCGGGTCGTGGCGCTGGAAAGCGACCCCGGCGCCGCCGCTGCGGCGCGCAAGCTGTTGAACGGTCGAGCGGGGATCGAGGCGGTCGAAGGCGACCTCGCCGCCGGCGCCAAGGGGCGGGGGCCATTCGACGTCATCGTCGTCGAAGGCGCATTCGAGGTTTCGCCCGACTCGCTGCTCGCCGAACTCGCCGAGAACGGTCGGCTGGTCGGCGTCGACGCGCGCGAGGACGCGCCGGAAGCGACGTTGATCGAGCGGCTGGCGACCGGCTTCGGGCGACGCGCGCTGTTCGAGACCCGCGCGGCGACTTTGGAGGCGTTCAAGCGGGCGCCGCGTTTCGCCTTTTAATCGCGGCAATGTGATTTCCGGCCATCGCGGCGCGTCTTGAATTTGCCGCCTGCGGTCCGGGTGTCGCAAGAATGCGACGGTCGCTTGAATTTTGAGGAGATTTGGCGTCGAATTGACGGCCGGTAGTAGCCGGGCGACTCGCTTTCCCTGTAGATTGGGAACCCGAGCGTGTGTCGTTTGAGCGCTTCACATCGGCTCATGCCGCCACCGCCCAGCAAGGGCAGGGTCGGCGCCAAAGCCGGGAATGCGCCGTAGGGGCTGCAATGGCTTGTGTTGCGAAATCGACGAGGGCGCGCGCTTGGTTGCAAAGGGCCGCAATCGTCGCGTTGTCGGCGGCGTTGTTGGCGACGGGCGCGCGGGCGGAGACCATCGGCGGCGCGCTGGCCAAGGCCTATCTCAACAACCCCGACATCAATCAGCAGCGCGCCGCCGTGCGCGTACAGGATGAAAACATCCCCAAGGCGAACTCGGGTTATCTGCCCAACATTTCGGCTGAAGGCGACGTCGGCCGCACGCGAATGGAATCGGAGGGCGGCCCCACTGGGAACTTCGGTTCGACGACCACGCCGCGCGGCGTCGGCCTCACGGTGACGCAGAACGTCTGGAACGGCAACCGCACCGGCAATTCGGTGCGTCAGGCCGAATCGGCCGTGTTCGGCGCGCGCGAGCAATTGCGCAACACCGAGCAGAACGTGCTGCTCAGCGCCGTCGGCTACTACATGGACGTGCTGCGCGACACCGCGATTCTCGATCTCGACCGCAACAACGTCGAGGTGCTGCAGGAGCAACTGCGCCAGACGCAGGACCGTTTCAACGTCGGCGAAGTGACGCGCACCGACGTCGCGCAGGCCGAGGCGAGCCTCGCCGGCGCGCGCGCCACCGCGCTCGGCGCGCAGTCGCAGTTGCAGGCTTCGCTCGCCAATTATCGAAAGGCGATCGGCGACGATCCGAAGAGCCTTTCGCCGGTCGCGCCGCTGAAGCGCCAACTGCCGAAGGCGCTGCCCGAAGCGATCGCGGCTTCGCAGCTCGAACATCCCGCCATCGTCGCGATGCTGCACGGCGTCGACGCAGCGGCCTTGCAGGTGAAGATCGCCGAAGGCGCGCTCTATCCGACGGTCGGCGTCACCGGGCAGCTCCAGAAGCGCTACGACTACAACGGCACTCTCGGCGAGCAGCTCTACACGGCCTCGATCGTCGGCCAGATCTCGGTGCCGATCTATGACGGCGGCCTGAGCTACGCGACGACTCGCCAGGCCAAAGAGCAGCTCAGCCAAACCGAGCTGCAAACCGACCTGCAGCGCGACAATGTCCGCGCCGCCGTGGTCGCCGCCTGGGGCGCGAACGAGAATTCGAGCGGCGTGTTGCGCGCCGCCCGCGCCCAAGTCCAGGCGGCCGAAGTGGCGCTCGCCGGCGTGCGCGAGGAAGCCAAGGTCGGCCAGCGCACGACGCTCGACGTCCTCAACGCGCAGCAGGCTTTGCTCAATGCGCGGGTGCAGCTCGTCACGGCGCAGCACGACAGCGTCGTCAATTCATACAGCCTGCTGTCGGCGGTCGGGCGGTTGTCGATCCAGACGCTCGGCCTTGCTGTGCCGGAATACGATCCGCGGGTCCATTTCGACCAGGTGAAGAACAAGCTGTTCGGCGTGCGTACGCCAGACGGCAAGTAAGAGAGCGCGTCGTCGCGCAATTTCGCCGTGCTGCGACGCGTCGCGGTATTGCTTCCTAGGCTTGAGTCGTTCACCCTTGTCAGAAGCAAGAATGTTCGATCGCCGGTCAGGCGGTTCGACGTCGCGCCGGACGGCGCGGAGGCGGAAACAATGAACGCACCCAATTCCACGCCGGGCGAACGCGATCTCGACGCGCTGCGCCGCGCCCAGCGCGCTCACGAGCCGTCGATGGAGGAGATCCTCGCCTCGATCCGCTCGATCATCGCCGACGACCGCGAACCCGCCGCGGCGCGATCCGCGCCGAAGCCGGATGCGGCGCCCAGCGGGCCGCAGATCGTCTATTCCAAGGACACGGCGGCGCCGGCGCGCGCCATCGAACCGCCGCCGCCGGCCGAGCCCGCGACGCCGAAAGTGGTGTGGAGCCAGCCGCTGCCGCAGGCGATCCCGGCTCCGAGCGCGCCGAAGCCCGAGCCTGCTCCCGCTCCCGTGGCGGAGGAGGAGGCGGCGCCGCCGCTGCTTTCCGACCAGGCCGACGAGGCTGTTTCGGCCGCGTTCGAGGCGCTCTCGACCAGTCTGGCGCTGCAGAGTTCCGAACTCGCCGAAAACGCCGCGCGCGAGATTCTGCGGCCGCTTCTGAAGACCTGGCTCGACGAGAATCTTCCCAGCATGGTCGAGCGGCTGGTGAAGGCCGAGATCCAGCGAGTCGCGCGCGGCGGCCGCTGAGCGCCGCGCTTTTGTGAAGCCGCGCCGGGCCTCGCCGCCTGGCCGCGGCGCATCCCCACGTTGACATTCGCGAGCGCGCTGGCATTAAGCGGGCGCGGCTGTCGCATCATTTACCGACGGGCCAGCGTTTTTCGCGCCGGCCTCGCGCCGCATCGCGTTCTTCAACCCGCCGGGCCGCCGTCACGCCGCGCTCGGCCACAGCCGTTCCGGTCGTCCCCAGATGATGGATAAATCGTTCGAAGTCGCCGATGTCGAAAAGCGCGCCGCCGCGCGCTGGGAGGCGGCGGGCGCGTTCCGCGCCGGACGGCCCGAACGGCGCAACGCCGAACCGTATTGCGTGGTCATTCCGCCGCCTAACGTCACCGGCAACCTGCACATGGGCCATGCGCTCAACAACACGCTGCAGGACGTGCTTTGCCGCTATCAGCGGATGAACGGCCGCGACGTGCTGTGGCAGCCAGGCACCGATCACGCCGGCATCGCGACGCAGATGGTCGTCGAACGCCAGCTCGCCGAGCGTCAGGAAGCCGACCGCCGCACGCTCGGTCGTGAGGCGTTTCTCGCCCGGGTGTGGGAATGGAAAGCCGAGTCGGGCGGCGCGATCGTCGGCCAGCTCAAGCGGCTCGGCGCCTCCTGCGACTGGAGCCGCGAGCGCTTCACCCTCGACGAAGGCCTGTCGAAGGCGGTTGCGCGGGTGTTTGTCCAACTGCACCGCGACGGCTTGATCTACAAGGCCAAAAGGCTGGTGAACTGGGACCCGAAGTTCCAGACTGCGATTTCCGATCTCGAGGTCGTCCAGGTCGACTGCAAGGGCTCGTTCAAGTGGAGCCGCGACGACGGCGCGCCGCTCGACGAAGTGGCGCTGGCGAAGGCGCTTGGCCGCAATCCGAACGGCCATCTCTATTATTTCGACTATCCGGTCGTCGACGCCAAAGGCGAGGAGACTGGCGAGGCCGTCACGGTCGCGACGACGCGGCCCGAGACGATGCTCGGCGACAGCGCGGTCGCGGTCCACCCTGACGACGAACGGTTCAAGCGGCTGGTCGGCGCCAACGTGCGCCTGCCGCTGGTCGGCCGGTTGATGCGCATCGTCGCGGACGCCTATTCCGATCCGGAAAAGGGCACCGGCGCCGTCAAGATCACGCCCGCCCACGACTTCAACGACTTCGACGTCGGGCGCCGCCACGAGGGGGAAGGCGCGAGACAGATCAATGTGTTGGACGAAGAAGCGCGGGTCTGGCTGAAGGGCAATCTCGACTTCTTCGACGGCCTCGACGCCGCCGATCACGAGCTGACCCGTCTGCTCGCCGCGGTCGACGGCGTCGATCGTTTCGAGGCGCGCAAGCGCATCGTCGGCCTGATGGCGGCGGAGGGACGTCTGGCGAAGATCGAGCCGCACGCCCACACCGTTCCGCACGGCGACCGCTCCAACGCCGTCATCGAGCCGTGGCTGACCGACCAGTGGTACGTCGACGCCAAGACGTTGGCGCAGCCGGCGCTCGCAGCCGTGCGGGAAGGCAAGACCCAGTTCGTGCCGAAGAACTGGGAGAAGACCTATTACGACTGGCTGGAGAATATCCAGCCGTGGTGCGTCTCGCGCCAGCTTTGGTGGGGCCACCAGATTCCGGCTTGGTACGCGCCGTGGGGCGCGATCTATGTCGAAGAGAACGAAGAGGCGGCTTTCGCCGCCGCGCTTGCCGACGGCGTCGAGCGCGGCGCGCTGAGCGCGTCCGAGGCCGAGACCTTGACCGGCGATCTGCCGCGTCTGCGCGCGACCTTCCCGCGCGATCCCGACGTGCTCGACACTTGGTTCTCGTCGGCCCTGTGGCCGTTCTCGACGCTCGGCTGGCCGGACGAGACGCCCGAACTCGACCGCTACTATCCGACCAGCGCGCTGGTCACCGGCTTCGACATCATCTTCTTCTGGGTCGCGCGGATGATGATGATGGGCTTGCATTTCCGCGGCGAAGTGCCCTTCCGCGACGTCTACATCCACGCCCTCGTCCGCGACGAGAAGGGCGCGAAGATGTCGAAGTCGAAAGGCAACGTCATCGATCCGCTCGACCTCGTCGACCGCTTCGGCGCCGACGCTCTGCGCTTCACGTTGTCGGCGATGGCGGCGCAGGGCCGCGACATCAAGCTGTCGGAGAGCCGCGTCGAAGGTTACCGCAACTTCGCCACCAAGCTGTGGAACGCATCGCGCTTCGCCGAGATGAACGGTTGCGCGCGCGTCGCCGGTTTCGATCCGAAGGCGGCGCGCGAGCCGCTCAACCGCTGGATTCTCGGCGAGGCCGCCAAGGCCGTCGCGGAAACCAGCGCGGCGATCGAGTCCTACCGCTTCAACGACGCCGCCAACGCCGCCTACCGCTTCGTCTGGAGCGTGTTCTGCGATTGGTGCCTGGAGCTCGCCAAGCCGGTGCTGCAGAGCGCCGAGCATTCGCTCGCCAAAACGGAGACGCAGGCGACGATCGCCGAAGTCCTCGACACCGTCTACGCCTTGCTGCACCCGTTCATGCCCTTCGTCACCGAGGAGCTGTGGGCGATCAAGGGGGAGGCGGGCCCGACGCGCGACGGCGTTCTGGCGCTCGGACCGTGGCCGAGCGCCGGTTTTCCGGTCGACGCCGCCGCCGAAGCGGAGATCGGCTGGGTGGTCGACCTCATTTCCGAAATCCGCTCAGTGCGCTCGGAAATGGGCGTCCCGGCCGCCGCCCAGCCGGCGCTGACGCTGGTCTCTCCGCCCGCCGAGCTCGCCGCCGTCGCGCGGCGCTGGGCTGAGACGATCCGGCGGCTGGCGCGGGTCGGCGACCTCGTCTTCGCCGACGCCCCGCCGTCCGGCTCGCTGCAAATCGTCGTGCGCGGCGCGCTCGCCGCGATCCCGGTCGCCGGCATTCTCGACATCGCCGCCGAAAGCGCGCGGCTCGGCAAGGAGATCGCCAAGGAGCGGGGCGAAGTCGCCAAAGTCGACGCCAAGCTCGCCAACGCCGACTTCCTCGCTCGCGCCCCCGAGGAGGTCGTCGCCGAGCACCAGGAGCGGCGTGAAGCGGCGCTGGCGCGCATCGTCAAGATGGCGGCGGCGCAGGAAAGGCTCGAGCGGATCTGATCCGCAGGACCGGCTCGCGAGGGGGCCGAAGCGGGATTCGTTGCAATTGAGCAACAGCCTCTCGGCAAAGTGATTCCGCCGGGATTCCAACCCCCTTGTGCCCCGATTGCGCCATAAATCCCGAGCTATTTTGCCCTTGCGGAACAGGCGAAAGCCAATTCCCTGCGGCGCAATTTCCGGGGGGTCGCGTCGTGCGGGCGGGTGAGGTTCGAACAGAATGCGCGTGTGGTTGGCGCCCCAGATGAGAACCGCCCGGACCGGCTTCGGCGCCGATTCTCACCGTTCTTTTACCATTCTCGCTCTGGCGATTGGCCTGCTCGGGTGGCAGAGCGCAACAGCGCTGGCGCTCGACAGCGCCAAGTCCAATGGGCCGGCCAAGATCCCGGCGCAGACTTTCACCAGCGTCGAGCAGGCTTTCCAGGCCGGCGTGCAGGATCTGGCGGCGGGCGACGCCCAGTCGTCGGTCCAGGCGCTCACTTACGCCGCCGACGGCGGCCAGCCGCTCGCGCAATGGAAGCTCGGACGCATGTATGCGCGCGGCGAAGGCGTGCCGCGCGACGACGTCAAGGCCTACGCCTATTTCGAGCGTCTGGTCGAAAGTTATAACGAGGACGATCCCGACCGACCGGATCTCGCCGCGATCTCCAACGCTTTCGTAGCGGTCGGGGTCTATTGCCTTAACGGCATTCCCAACAGCGAAATCAAGGCCGATCCGGAGCGCGCGCTGGAGATGTTCCAGTTCGCGGCGACCAATTTCGGCGACTCGGACGCGCAGTACAATCTTGCCCGCATGTACATGGACGGCTCGGCCGGCCTGGCGCGCAACAACATGCGCGCGGCCCAATGGCTCGCGCTCGCCGCCGACAAGGGCCATCATCCGGCCCAGGCGCTGCTCGGCCATCTGCTGTTCGTCGGCGAAGGGCTGCCGCGCCAACGCGCGCGCGGCCTGATGTGGCTGACGCTGGCCAAGAACGCGGCGCAGGGCCCGAAGGACGAATGGGTCCGCGACCTCTACGGCAAGGATTGGGGCGTCGCGAGCGACGACGACCGTCAGGTCGCTACGGCCTACCTGAGCGCGCGCGGCAAGGACGGGCGCGGGACCGAGGTCGCCGCAGAGGCGAAGCCGCGCGGGTTCATCGCTGGCTTCGTCGAACTGCCGGGCATGCTGCGCTCGTTCAATGGCGCGCCGCCGCCGAGTTTCGCGCCGTCGGACGGCGAACCGCCGCCTCAATAGCGGAAGCGGCATCCCCGCAGGCGCTCGGCGCGGATCGCCCGCTCTCGGTTGGCCGCCTCGTAGGGGGCGCCGAGACACCAGCCGTAGTGGGTGCCGTAGTCGCGGTTCCAGCGCGCGTCGAAACCTTTGAAGCAGCCGGGAATCGACATGTTGACGTCGACCTGGCGCACCGCATCGCGCGCGTATTCGGCGCAAAAACCCGGATTGGCCGCTCGCGCGGGCGCGGACAGCGCCGCAAGCGTCGCGGCCGCGAGGAAGAGCTTGTTCATTGCGATGATCTCCGTGTCAGGCTGAGCCGGCGCGACGGCGCCCGGCGCAACGGGGCGCTTCACGCCCCGCGATCGGCGGCGAAGAGAATGCAAACAAGTCGTGCGCGGTTTTTGTCGCCGAACTTGCGGCGGTGGTCAAACCGCCGCGGGTCTTCGCTTGAGCGGAGCGGCGAGCCCGTAGGCTCGCCGCAATAGCCGTCACGGACACCTTGGCTGGCCAGGGCCGCCGCAACGCGGATGCGGCGGGGGCGGTTTGGAGATCCCCGGCGATCTTAGCGGCGCCATGTGCATCGGCTTCTCGATGACGACCGGCCGCGCCGTGCGGACGATCACCGGCGTCTTCGGCGTCACGACCGGCGTATGGACGATCAGCGGCGTGAACTTCGGCGTGGGCGTCGGCGTCCTGACGATCGGCACGCGAATGATCGGCGACGTCAGCGTCGGGGTCGGCGTCGGCGTCTTGATGATCGGCGTGCGGAGGACCGGTCCGGTGAGCGTCGGCAGGGGCGTCGGAGTCGGCGTCAAGGTCGGCAGAGGCGTCAGCTTCGGCGGGAGCGTCAGCGTCGGCGTCGGCGTCCTGAAGATCGGCGGCGCCAGGGTCGGCGTCGGCACGGTAACGTGCGCGGGGATGCAGCCGGGCCCGCCCTGGTGGGACGGAATGAAGCCGAACGGGCAGGGAGTCGGGCCAACCGGCGGACGGAACACGCCGCAGATCACCTTGCCGTTGATCCACTGCTGGGTCTGGCCTCCCGGGCATGACGGCGGGGGCGGCGGCAGGCACGACCATTGGCCGTTACGCCAGCTCGGCTGTCCGTTGGGGCACGGGATCGGCGGGGGCGGATTGCCGCCGCAGACGTAGCCGGCGCCGTTCCACACCGGATGTGTCCCGAAGGGGCAGATCGGCGGCGGCGGACCATTGCGCACGCAGGCCATCAAGCCGTCGTGCCAAACGGGGCGGAAGCCCGGCGGGCAGAAGGGCGGCGGGATGTCGGGTCCGCAATAGCGCCGGTCGATGGGATGGAACCGCGGCGGGCAGACAAGAACCGGCGGCGGAAGGAAGGGCGCGCAGCCCATGCCGTCGTCGGTGGGGATCGACACGAAGCCGGGCGGGCAAACCAATGCCGGCGGCGGGGCGAGCGGGGCGCAATAGGCCTCGTCGAAACCGCCCTGGGCGTAGAACCCGTCCGGGCAGGCCGGTCCGGCGATGATCGTCGGCGGCGGAGGCGGCGGAGCGCTCGCCTGGCACTGCGGATTGGGTTGCTGCAGCAACTGCAGCAGGTTCTCGATCACCGCCTTGCGCTCGGGCGCCGCGGCGGCCCCGAAAGCGGCGAGATAGGCCTGGTAGTCAGGAATGTCGTTGCGCCACACCGCGGCCCAGTAAGCGCTTTCGGGGTCGAGGCCGCCGATCGGCGTCGTCGAGTTCGGCAGCGTCGCGACGGCCGCTTGAACCTGGGCGGGGTCGGCGTTGAGCGGGAAGGTGAAGGGCGGCTCGGAGGGGTTGGTCTCCTGCCACGGCGTCTGCGCCCCGCCGGTCGCTTGATGGGCGATGACGCGAGTCTCGCGCATGACGCTCTCGATGTCGGTGAGCGGCAATTGCGCGGCCGTGACGAAGGCTGTGGCGTAAGCGTCGTTTGCGTCGCCGGGCTTCGGCGGCGATTCGTAATCGTGGATTTCGGCCGACAGGGCGAAAGTCGTCGCCGCCGGCGGGGTCAGCGGGATCAAGCCGCGCGGGAAGGCGACGGCGCTGACGCTGCCGGGGACGGGCCGCGCGCCGTCGAGCATGACCAGGCGCAATTGCGACTGGGTCTGAGCGAGGTCGCGCATGACCCGGGTCATGCTGAGCGCGATGCGCGGCACGTCGGCCTCGGTCGCGATCTGCGCGTCGACCGGCAGCAGATAGTCGTCGCAGCCGACGGCGACGCCGAGGCCGGCGAAATAGACGGTCACCGCGGCGCCGGGCGGCGCGGCGGCGACTTTGGCGACAAAGCCCTGATATTGCTGGGTGAGATCAGCGGTTCCGAGGTCGTGCAACTCGGTGACGTCGAAGCCGGCTCCGGCGAGCGAGCGGGCGATCAGCGCTGCGTCAGCGCTCGCGGTCGGCAAGGCGTCGCCGCTATAGGCGGCCTCGCCGACAACCAGCGCCAAGCGGTTGGCGGGCGGGGCGGCTTGGGCGGCCGCGTTGGTCGCCGTCGCGGCGACCCCCAGCGCGATCGTCATGGCCCATATTCGTAGAGCGCGCGTGAACATCGGACGCCTCCCTCGAGCGGTTCCGAAGCCGCGGCCGCCGACTTCGCCGGCGCGGCTCATCTGAACGCGCTGACCGCGCCGTTTTCGACGCCCTGCATCGGCGCGCGTTCGGTCACATTGACGCAGTAGAATCTCATCACGGTCTGCCCGACGGGATAGGTCCGCCGGGGTGCTTGAATTTGCTCCTGACAAAAGGCGCGGGCCGCCTCAGCCGTGGACCCCAGTGAGCAGCGCACGGGTTGACAATTCTACGTCATTTTCGCGCATCAGCGCTTCGCCGACGAGAAACGCCTCGATGCCGATCTTGGCGAGGCGGCGACAGTCCGCGTGCTGTGAAATGCCGCTCTCAGCGACGACAATCTTGTCGTCGGGAATGAGCGGCTTCAGCCGCTCGCAGACTTCGAGGGAGGTTTCGAAGGTCTTGAGATCGCGGTTGTTGACGCCGATCAGCCGGCCTTCGAGCCCCAACGCGCGCCGGAGTTCGAGCTCGCTGTGGACCTCGACCAGCACGTCCAGGCCCAGGTCGTGCGCTGTCTTGTTGAGCGTGCGCGCGGTCTCGTCGTCGACCGCCGCCATGATGACGAGGATGCAATCGGCGCCCCAGGCGCGCGCCTCCAGCACTTGATAGGGATCGAAAAGGAAATCCTTACGCAGGATCGGCAGCGGCGTCGCCGCGCGCGCCTGGATCAGATGCTGCGGGTCGCCCTTGAAAGACGGCGCGTCGGTGAGCACCGACAAGCAGGTCGCGCCGCCCGCCTGGTAGCCTCGGGCGAGCCGAGCCGGCTCGAAATCCTCGCGGATCAAGCCCTTCGACGGACTGGCCTTCTTGATCTCGGCGATCAGCCCGAACCGTCCGGCCTCGATCGAGCGTTCGAGCGCCTTGATGAAGCCGCGCGGCGGCGACTGGTCGCGGATCTCACGCTCGAGCGTGCCGCGCGGGACGCGCACCTTCGCCTCGGCGATCTCCCGTCGCTTATAGGCCTCGATCTTTTGCAGGATGTCGGTCATACGGAGACAAGATCACGCATTGGAGACGCCAACAAGCCGGTCGAGAACACGTTTGGCCGCGCCCGAGGCGAGGGCGTCGCCCGCCATGGCGACGCCTTCGGCGAGTTCGCGCGCCTTGCCGGCGACGACCAGGGCCCCGGCGGCGTTAAGCATCGCGATCTCGGCGTAGGCGTTGCGCGCGCCGGCGAGCACCGCCTTCAGGGCCTCGGCGTTGTAGGCCGCGTCGCCGCCCTTGAGCGCGCCGAGATCGACGCGCGTGAGCCCAACGTCTTCCGGCGCGATTTCGAAGGCGCGGATTGCGCCGTCCTTGAGCTCGACGATCTTGGTCGTCCCGGTCGTCGACATTTCGTCGAGCCCGTCGGCGCCGTGGGTGACCCACACCCGCTCCGAGCCGAGGTTGCGCAACACCTCAGCCATCGGCATCAGCCAGGCGGCGGAAAAGACCCCGACCAACTGGCGTTTGACCCCGGCCGGATTGGCCAGCGGTCCGAGCAGATTGAAGATGGTGCGGGTGCCGAGTTCGGCGCGAGTGGGTCCGACGTGCCGCATCGCCGCGTGATGGGTCGGCGCCAGCATGAAGCCGATCCCCGCCTCGCGGATGCAGCGCTCGACCACCGCCGGCGGGACGCCGATCTTGACGCCGAGCGCCGCGAGCGTGTCGGCGGTGCCCGATTTCGACGATGCGGCGCGATTGCCGTGTTTGGCCACAGGCACGCCGCAGGCGGCGACGATCAGCGCCGCGAGGGTCGAAATGTTGTAGGAGCCCGAACCGTCGCCGCCGGTGCCGACGACGTCGATCGCGTTTGGCGGCGCGACGACCGGCAACATTTTGGCGCGCATCGCCGTCACTGCGCCGGTGATCTCCTCGACAGTTTCGCCGCGCACCCTGAGCGCCATCAGGAAGCCGCCCAACTGGGACGGCGTCACTTCGCCCGAAAGAATGGCGTCGAAAGCGGCCGCCGCGTCGGCGCGCGAAAGTTGCGAACCGGCGGCGACCTTGGCGATCAGCGGCTTGAACGATTCCATGCCTGCGCGGCCCCTTCAGTACTTTTCGCCTTGGTTGAAGGCGCGCGCGAGGTCAAGGAAATTGCGCAGCACGGCGTGGCCGTGCTCACTCTCGATGCTCTCGGGGTGAAACTGCACGCCGTAGATCGGCAGGGCGCGGTGGGCGACGGCCATGATCAAGCCGTCGTCGCTTTCGGCGCTGATCTCGAGCGCTTCCGGCGCGCCCTGACGTTCGATGATCAGCGAATGGTAGCGCGTCGCCTTGAATGGGCCGTTGAGGCCGCGAAACAGACCGCGCGCGTTGTGGGAGATGCGCGAGACCTTGCCGTGCATCGGCGCTGGCGCCCGCTTCACCGTGCCGCCGAACACTTGGCCGATCGCCTGGTGGCCGAGACAGACGCCGAGAATCGGCGTTATCCCGCTTGCCGCGCGAATGAGATCGAGACAAATCCCCGCTTCGTTGGGCGTACACGGTCCGGGCGACAGAACGACCGCGTCAGGGCGGGCGGCGAGCGCGTCGTCGACGCTGATCGCGTCATTTCGCCACACCGACACTTCCGCTCCGAGCTCGCCGAAATAGTGGACGAGATTGAAGGTGAAGCTGTCGTAGTTGTCGATCAAGGTGACGCGCATCGGCGCTCGGGCTCCGCTCGCCTCGTCTATTCCATCGCGACGCGGGCCGCGTCAAGCTACGCCGGGCGGAGCGGAATTCGCGGCCGGCGGAGGCGCCGGCGCGGCAGGTTCGAAAACGCTCCGTTCCGGCGGACGGAACGCCGCGGCGCGAACGTGCCGGCGGGCGAGTGGCTTTCGTCAGAGCTTCTCGCCCGGCTCGTCGGCCCGGTCCTCTTCGCGCGCGAGGTCGCCGGCGAGCGCCCGTGCGAAACAGGCGTAACCTTCGTCGTCCATGTGGAAGCCGTCGGGCGCAAGCGCGGCGCGCAGCGTCGCGGTCGATTTGGCCGCCCAGGCCTTCATCATCGCGAAACGCGAAAAGACCGGAACGCGCTTGGCTGCGCCGACCTCGGCGATGATGGTCACGTACCGTTGGAAGCGCGCGAGATTCTTGATGCCGAAGTAGAACTGCGGATCGACGAGCACGATCGGCACGCGCTGCGCCTGCACGGCGGCCACGCCGGCGGTCAGGTTGGCGCGGAAAGCGTCGGAATCGACGCCGCCGACGGCGTCGTTGGTGCCGACCTGCCAGACGACGAGGTCCGGCGGATTGCCGGCCAGGGCCGCCAACAGTCGTTTGAGCGTGGTGTCGCTCGTTTCGCCGCCGACGCCGGCGTTGACGACATTGGCCGAGACGCCCCAGTCGCTCGAGAGTCGCGCTTCGAGCTGGGCCGGGTAGGCCGCGTCCGGGCTGGAGGCGCCGACGCCGAGAGTCGAGGACGAGCCGATCGCCAGGATGCGCAGCGGGCGGCCGTCAGACCGCTCGGCGAGCGGCGCTTCGGCGCCATTTTCGGCGAAGGCGGTCGGCGCGGTCGCCGGACAGGCGTTCGAAGCGGCGGCGCGCGCTTCTATTGGGCCAAGGCAGATTGCGGCGGACGCCGCAAGAACCAGCGCGCGGCGGCTTGTGCGACGCCGCGAAGCGAAATTCGACATTCCAACCAGCTCGCCAGAACGAATAAGGCTCCGATTGAGGCGAGCGTGTAACCGAATTCAATCCCCCGCGCTACATAGTAGTCTTCCGTACCTGTCAGTATTCCTGCGGCCGCTTGACCGAGGGCGCAAAGCAGCGAACTGACGGCGAAAACCGGCAGACTGCGGCGGCCGAGACTCTGCACCGCCTCGCCCGCCGACGTGCGCGCGAGAACGCTCAACGCCGACGTCGTCGCCAGCACGTAGGCGAGGGCGAGGAAATTGACGAGCCGGGCCGCGCCGAGGTTCTGCTTGCCGATGTCCAGCACGGCAAAGGCATGATCGCGCAGACCCGGCAGCAGGCCGAGGCCTTCGGTGACGATCACAGCGCCGGCGACGGTCACGCCGAGGCAGAGGGCCTGAAAGACCGGCGAGCGGCGCGGCGGTTTTTCGCCCCAGCGGACCCCGGCCAGCACCCCAAGGGTGAAGACGAGCTGCCAGGCGAGCGGGTTGAAGAACCAGCCGCCCGGCTCCGGCCAATTGGGCAGGTCGAATCCGAACCATTTGACTGCGCCGTAGGTGCCCAGCGCCGCTGTCAGCGCCGCCGTTGGGCTAAAACGCGCCAGCGCGAGGATCGCGGGCGCCGAGGCCATCAACACCACATAAAGCGGCAGGATGTTGAAATAGCCGAGTTGGTGGCTGAGCAGCGCGACGCCGAGCGCGCCGCGCAACGGCTGGCGAAAGACAACGGCGCGCCCGTGCGGGGCGATCAACGCGTCATTGAAGCCGCCGAGCCAATAAGCGGCGGCGAAGATCGCCAGCGCGCCTGCGGTCATCAGAATGTGCACGCCATAGAGGCGGCCGGCCCGTTTGAGGCAGGAATGGGCGACCGGCGCCAGCCCGGCGGCGAGCGTTCGGCGGTAATAGACGAGGCCGATCGACAGGCCGGAGAGGAAGACGAACGCCTCCGCACTGTCGGAAAGGGCGAAATTGCGCGGCGTGAAATGCTCAAGCACGTTGCCGGGCAAATGGTCGATCGTCATCCCCACGAGGACAAGTCCGCGGGCGAAGTCGACGGCGGCGATGCGTGACGCCAGGGCCATGGCCGGTCACTATCAAGAAGTGCGCCAATCTGTCGCAGATAGGGCCCGCGCGACGACCCGACAACGCCGCCGACGCCGATCTCACGCGCTTGTGACGCGCCGCCGCTTTCAGCGTTCGACGAGCAGGGCTCGAAGTCCGGCGACGTCGGCGACCGGCAGGCTGCAGACCTGGCCGCGGCACAGCATCGCCGCCGGCTGAGCGGGCAGGCGCGGCCGGCCGCCCGGCGCGCCCTCGGGCCACAGCGCCGGATCGAGGCGCAGCGTGACGATCGTCGGGTCCGCGGCGGCAAGCGCGTGGCGCGCCAGCGCGATCGCGCGCGGGTCGTCGCGTCGCCCTTCGACCACGACTTCGCCGCCGCGCTCGAGCAGATCGATCGCCGCCAACAACAGAGGCGACTGCGCCTGCGCGGATTCGGTTCCAGCGTGGCGGCGCGCCGCTCGCACGGCGGCGTCGCGCCAGCGCGGCTCGAGGCTGATGTGATGCAGGCGAGCGAAGACTTCGACGATCAGCGACGCGCCCGACGGCGTCGCGCCATCGTGGGGCGGCCGCGGCCGAACGATCAACCGGTCGCCGTCCCCGGCCGACATGAAGAAGCCGCCGTCGCCATCGCCGAATCGCTCGAGCGCCTCCTCCGCCCACGCCTCGGCGCGCGCGAGATAGGCCGGCGTCCCCGTCGCCTCGAACAGGCTCAGCGCCGCGCGCGCCATCGCCGCGTAATCGTCGAGCAGGCCCGCCGCGCCCGCGCGCCCGTCGCGCCAAGCGTGCAGCAGACCGCCGGTGGCGTCGCACAAGTTCGCCGCGACGAAGGCGAAGGCGGCCTCGGCCGCGGCGAGGAAGTCGGGCGCGTCGAACGCCACCGAGGCGCGCGCGAGAGCGGCGATCGTCAGCCCGTTCCAGTCGGCGAGGATCTTGTCGTCGCGGCCGGGCCGCGCGCGCTTCTCGCGTTCGGCGAACAGAAGCGCGCGGCTCGCGGCGAGCCGCGTCTCGGTCGCCGCGTCGCCGCGCCGACCGAGACGGCGCAACACGTTGCGGCCTTCCCAATTGCCGCCGGGCCGCACGTCGTAGGCGGCGGCGAATTCGGCGGCGTCGGCGCCGAGAACGGCGTCGATCGCGTCGGCGGTCCAGACGTAGAAGCGGCCTTCCTCGCCCTCGGAATCGGCGTCGAGCGAAGCGGCGAAGGCGTCGCCGGCGCGCATCTCGCGCATCAGCCAGGCGAAAGTCTCGCGCGCGCGTTCGGCGTAGACCGGCGCCGGCGCCGCGGCGGCGGCAAGCGCGAGCAGCTCCAGGATCTGGGCGTTGTCGTAGAGCATCTTCTCGAAATGCGGCACGCGCCACTCGCCGTCGGTCGAATAGCGGGCGAAGCCGCCGCCGAGGTGGTCGTAGATGCCGCCGGCGCACAGCGCGTCGAGCAGGGCGCGCACCGCGCCGCGCAGAGCCGGCATGCGAGCGCGGAACGACTCGCTCCACAGGAAGCGGAAGATTGGCGCGTTGGGAAACTTCGGCGCGCCGCTGAGGCCGCCGTTGACCGGATCGAGAATGCGCGTCAGCGCGTCGGCGGCGCGCGCGAGATCGGCGGGCGCGAGATCGGCGCCCGCTGGCGGCGCAGCCTGCCCGGCGAGATGGGCGACGAGATTCGCGCTTTGCTCACCAAGCTCGGCGCGCTTGTCGCGCCACGCGACGTCGACAGCGTTGAGAACTTGCGTGAACGACGGCCGTCCCCAACGCGGCGTCGGCGGCCAATAGGCGCCGCCGAAGAACGGCGCGCCGTCGGGCGCGAGGAACATCGTCATCGGCCAGCCGCCTTGCTCGCCCATCGCGTGCAGCGCCGCCATGTAGAGCGCGTCGACGTCCGGCCGTTCCTCGCGGTCGACCTTTACGTTGACGAACAGCTCGTTCATCCGCGCCGCGACCGCAGGGTCCTCGAACGACTCGTGCGCCATCACGTGGCACCAGTGACAGGCGGCATAGCCGACCGACAGCAGGATCGGACGGTCGCGACGTTTGGCTTCCGCGAGCGCCTCAGGGCCCCAAGGCCGCCAGTGAACCGGGTTGCCGGCGTGCTGCAGCAGATAGGGGGAGGTCGAGCCGGCGAGGAGATTTCCTTCGTGCGGCATGGCGGTCTCCGGGCGCGCTGGCCGATCAAGATGGACGCGCCGTCGCGACGGCGCAAGGCGCGGCGGTCCGCTTAGTCGGTGAGCGCGCGTTTCAGCATCGCCTTGAAGCGGGCGCTGTCGAACGTCCAGCAGACGTCGGCCTTGGCGCCGCTGTTGAGCGCCACGCGCCAGGTCAGGCGATTGTTGTCGTCGGCGGCGACGTTGAGGCGGTCGACGACCGTCATGCCGCGGCTCAGTTCGCTGGCGCATTCGATCTCGACGACGTGGCGGCTCCACGAAAGGCCGATCGTGCGATCGAGCGCCACCGCCATCGCTGTGGGGTCGGCGAGCGACAGGCCGGCCTCGCCGGTCTGCACGTGATAGGCCTCCTTGGCGCGCGCGTTGCATTCGATGGCGAAGCGCGCCTTGGCCGTGCCGAGCTCGAGGATGTCGGCGATTTCCGCTTCGCTCAGCACCGAGGCGCCGCGCGAGACGTGCCAGCCGACCATTTCGACCGGCAGGCCGGAGCGGAAGACGACGCGCGCCGCCTCCGGATCGACCCAGATGTTGTATTCGGCCGCCGGCGTGACGTTGCCCTCGCAGCACGGCGCGCCGCCCATGACGACGCAGCGGCCGATCTTCTTGGCGAGGTCGGAATCGCGCGCCAGCGCCAACGCGACGTTGGTCAGCGGTCCGAGCGTCACCAGCGTCAGCCCGGGCGCGTGTTCGGCGATACGCAGGATCGCGTCGACCGCATGCTCCCGCTCAGGCGCGCGGCGCGGCGGCGCGTAGCCGCGATCGCCAAGCCCGTCGCGGCCGTGAAACCAGTGCGCGTGTTCGTGCGGCCGCAGCAACGGCGCGGCCGCGCCGACGAAGACCGGGACGTCGACGCCGGCGATCTCGGCGGTCAGCAGCGCATTGCGCGTCGCCTGTTCGACGCCGACGTTGCCGGCGACAATGGTCAGCCCGAGCACGCGCACGTCGGGCGCGGCAAGCGCCATCAGGATCGCGACGGCGTCGTCGGAGGCGGTGTCGGTGTCGATGAGGAAATCGCGCATGGGCTCGGGCGTCGGCGGGATCGGGGGAGCGCGCGGCGGGCGCGGCACACCTCTTGCTTAGCATGTCCGTCCCGATTTCGGCGCCCCCGCGGCCCGGCGATTTTGTCGGCGTCAATTCGTGGCGCAAGAACTCCGAGGCGTACGCAATCGCTTCAGCGTGTCCTCGATTGTGACGTTACGCATCGACCGCAGGCCTCGTCGCAAGAACAACGCTGTTGCCGTCATCCCGGCTTAAGGCCAGATTCCAGCCATGCGGAAGTCTGTCGCTCGTGCCCATCTGACGGCTCCATACCTTCGGCGGATCTGGCTCGACCGCGCGCGCATTGCGTCGCCGCAGGTTTATCCATTCTGCCTTCCGCTCTTCCTCGATCCCGAATTCGAGCTCGTCTTCGAGCGACCGGTGACGATCCTGACCGGCGAGAATGGCGTCGGCAAATCCACCCTACTGGAAGGCATAGCCAGCCTGGCTGGTTATGACGAAGCCGGCGGCGGCAAAGGCTATCGGCCCGTCGATCACCGTCGCGCCGTTGAGGCCATGGGCGGTCGGCTCGCCGACGCCCTGCGGGCCAGCTGGCTTCCCAAGGTGACGGAGGGCTGGTTCTTTCGCGCCGAGAGTTTCTTTTCGGTGGCCCGCTACCTAGACGAGGCGGCAATTGACGATCTCAAGGCGCCGCCTAACTTCCTGTCCCACTCCCATGGCGAGCGTTTTCTGCGCTTTTTTGAGGAGCGCTGCCGCCGCCGAGGTCTCTTCATCTTTGACGAGCCCGAGTCGGCGCTTTCCCCGTCTCGGCAAATTCAGTTCCTGAAGATCCTCGGACGCATGGCCGACGAGGGCGGCGCACAGGTCATCATGGCGACGCACTCGCCTTTGCTGATGGCCTATCCCGACGCGCAACTGCTGACCGTCACCGTGCGCGCCGTAACCTCGACAAGGCTCGCCGACACCGAGTACTTCCGACTGCTGCGCCAATTCTACGCTGACCCGGTTGGCTTCCTGCAACAGGCCCTGCACGATTGACGAGAGAGCCTAACCGCTAGAGCCGCGCCGCCGCCCGCTCGGCCGCCGCCTTGCGCTCGGCGAGCTGCGGCGCGAGCCGCGCTTTCGTCGCGGCGAGAATCTCCGGCGGCGCAGTTTCCGGCCGTCCTGCGTCGAACGGCGGCGCGGGCGCGTATTCGAGGGCGAGTTGCAGCGATTGCGCCAACGCGTCGCCGCCGATTTCCGCCGCCACGACCAGGGCGAAGTCGATGCCCGCGGTCACGCCGCCGCCGGTGATGACGTTTCCGTCGCGAACCACCCGCGCCGGGTCGGGGATCGCGCCGAACAGCGGCAGCAGATGTCGCCAGGCCCAGTGACAGGCGGCGCGCTTGCCCTTCAGCAACCCCGCCGCGCCGAGCACCAGCGAGCCGGTGCAGACCGAGGTCAGGTAGCGCGCGCTCGCGGCGAGGCGACGGAACTCGCGCATGAACGCCTCGTCGTTGGCGACCTCGGTCGCCGCGAAGCCGCCGGGAACGAACAGCAGGTCGCAGCGCGCGATCTCCGCCATACGGCGCGTGCCGGCGAAGACGAGGCCGCCATCGGATTCGATCGGCCCTCCCGGTTCCGAGGCGACGACGACGCTGGCGCCGGGGATCCGCGAAAAGATGGTGTGCGGCCCGGTGAAGTCGAGCTGCGTCATGCCCGGATAAATCGTTTCGACAATGAGGAATTCGGTCTCGGCCGTCACGCCCTCCTGCGGTTTGACGACGCGAAGATGGGCCATTAGCTTCGTGGCGTGAATGACAGACTTTCCTCGAAAACTGCCAAGACGGACCGGGCGGCGGCGATGACGCGCTCAATCGGCTTCCTCGTCTTCGACGGCTTCCAGATCCTCGACGCCGCCGGGCCGATTGCGGCTTTCGAGATCGGCGGCTCGCGCGGGCAGGGCCTCTATCGCCTCAGCGTGCTCGCCAAACGCGCCGGGCCGGTCGCGAGCTCGTCCGGGGCGACGATGGAGGCGCGCGCCTTCGCCGACGCGCCGCGGCTCGACACGCTGGTCGTCGCCGGCGGCTTCGGGACCTACCAGGCGCTCGACGACGAAGAGACGCTCGCCTACCTGCGCCAGGCGGCGCGCGACTGCCGACGCGTCGCCAGCGTCTGCTCGGGCGCGTTTCTGCTGGCCGAAGCCGGCCTGCTCGACGGCAAGCGCGCGACGACCCATTGGAGCCGCAGCCGGCAGTTCGCGCAGCGCTATCCTGACGTGCGACTCGAGCCCGATCGCATCTTCGTTCGCGACGGCAAGATCTGGAGTTCGGCCGGCATCACCGCAGGGGTCGACCTCGCTTTGGCGCTGATCGCCGACGACCTCGGCGAGTCGGTCGCGCGCCGCGTCGCGCAGCAACTCGTCGTCTATCGCCGCCGTCCCGGCGGCCAGTCGCAATTTTCGGCGCTGCTCGAGATGGATCGGCCAGAAGGGCGCTTCGGATCGCTGCTCGGTTGGGCGCGCGAACGGCTCGGCGAACCGCTGACGGTCGAACGGCTCGCCGAACGGGCGGCGATGAGCCCGCGCAATTTCGCCCGCCGCTTCGCCGAGGAGACCGGCGTGACGCCGGCGCGTGCAGTCGAGCGGCTCAGGGTCGAAGCGGCGCGCGAGCGGGTCGAGGGCGGCCGCGCGCCGATCGAGGCGATCGCCGCCGAGATCGGATTTGGCGATCCGGAGCGGATGCGGCGCGCGTTCCTGCGCGCCTATGGGCAACCGCCGCAAGCGCTGCGCCGCGCCGCCGCGGCGAGCGCGTAACGCCTCAGGACGCCGCCTTCATCCGCTCGAAGCCGCGCGCGAGATCGTCCTTCAAATCGTCGATGTCCTCGAACCCGGCCGAGAAGCGCAGCGCCGGTCCGCCTGGCGCCCAACGCGTCGCGGTGCGGTAGGACGCGCAGTCGAAAGGGATGACCAGGCTCTCGAAGCCGCCCCACGAATAGCCGAGGCCGAACAGTTCGAGCCCGTCGAGCATCGCCGCGACGGCCTCAGCCGACGCCGGTTTCAGAACGACGCTGAACAATCCCGACGACCCGGCGAAGTCTCGCTTCCACAGCGCATGGTCGGGATGGTCGGGCCGGGCGGGGTGAATGACGCTCAGCACCTCTGGGCGCGCGCTGAGCCATTCGGCGAGAGCGAGCGCCTGACGCTCCGCTTCGCGCAGCCTCAGCTCCATCGTGCGCAGTCCGCGCAGCGCGAGATAGACGTCTTCCGGGCCGGCCGGAATCGCCAGCTCGCGCTCGGTGCGCCTGAGCCGCTTGAGCCAGTCGGCGCTCGCCGACACCAGGCCGAGCAACAGGTCGGAATGGCCGGAGAGATATTTCGTGCCGGCCTCGACCGCCAGATCGACGCCCTTGGCGTGGGGCGGGAAGAACAGCGGCGTCGCCCAGGTGTTGTCGGCGATGACGCAGGCGCCGCGCGCATGCGCGACCTCGGCGATGGCGGGAATGTCCTGCACTTCGAGCGATTGCGAGCCCGGCGACTCGACGAACACCGCCTTGGTGTTGGGACGGAACAGCGACGCGACGCCCGCGCCGAGACGCGGGTCGTAATAGGTCGTCTCGACGCCCATGCGCTTGAGCGTGCCGTTGCAGAATCGGCGCGCCGGCTGGTAGGCGGAATCGGTCATCAGGAGATGGTCGCCGGCGCCGACCGCGCTCAACAGCGCCAGCGCGATCGCCGCCATGCCGGTCGGCACCAGCGCAGTTCCCGCCGCGCCGGCGAGCGCGGTCCAGGCTTCGCACAGCGCGTCGGTGGTGGGCGTGCCGTGCGTTCCGTAGGTGTAGCGCTGGCTCTCGGTCGACAATGTCGCGACGTCGGGGAACAGCACCGTCGAGCCGCGATAGGGCGGCACGTTGACGAAGCCTTGCGACGCTTCGCCGTCGCGGCCGAGATGGACGAGGCGCGAGCGGCTACGCAGGCGGGCCTTTGTTTCAGGACTGAGGCTCTTCATGGCGTCGGCGCGACCGGCTTCACTTTCCCATCGGCAAGGGCGAGCCGTTGACCGTAACCTCGCCGCCCGTGAACTCGATCGTCCATGTCAGTCGGCCGTCCGGGCCGGGTTTCGCCAGGCCTTTGGCGTAAGTCAGGCTGAGGATCGCCGCTTCGGCTTCCGGATCGGCGCCGGCGATCTCTTGCAACAGGGCGATCGCCTTGTCGAGCCCATCGGCGCTGACGACGAGGCGGCCGCGCGGCTCGCCGGCGACCGCCGAGGCCTCGCCCTCGAACGCAAGGTCGAACGTCGGAGTCGACAGCCGTCCCGGCGCGAGCGTCAGCTTGGGGTCGCCGCTGAACAGCGCCGCGTCGATCTCTTCCTGCGCTTCGGGCGATAAATCGCCGCTGGTTGCGAAAGATGGGTCGTCGAGGGCGATCTGAGCCGCGCGATCGAGCCCGCCGCCGCTGAACTTCAGGTCGAAATTCAGCGAAGCCGGGGTCAGCTTCGCCGCCCAGGGCGGCGCCTGCGACGAGTCGATCGTTACGCCGTCGACCTGGACGCCGAATTCGGCCGTCGCCGGCGCGGTCAGGCCGGTAAGGCCGATCGTCTCGGCGATCGACTTCGCTTTCACCTGGCCGAACGGGGCCTTCATCACGATGTCGCTGAGCTTGCCGGCCACCTTCAAATTCGTCCACAGCGGCAACGCCGCTCGCAGCTTGTCGTCGAACCCGTGCGGGATCGGCGCCTCGTCGCCGTGCGCGATCACGTATTTCCAGCATTCCGCGATCTCTTTCGCGCGAAGGCCGGTCAGCGTCGCTTCGCCGACGCCCCCGCCGATTGAATAGGTCAACGCCGTCGGACCCGACCCGTCGGCCGCTGCGCCGACGATGGTCTCGGTCAGCGAAGCGATCGAATGAACGGATGCGACGTCGACGCCAGCGCCGTCAGCGGCGGACTTGGCGCGCGTCTCGCCGATAATGCCGGTCTCGGCGGCGTCGGTGTCGGCCGTCTGTTGCGCGTCGACCACCTTGAACTTTGCGTGCGCGACGTCGACGCCGAGCTTGGCGCGCAGGAATTCGGTCTGCGCCGGGTCGTAGGCGCCTTGCAGGCCAAACCCGCGCAATTCGAACGTTCCGGTCATCCGTCCGGCGTCGGTCGGCGCGTCAATCGAGAGGGTGGGAAATCCGTCGGCGGCGAGCCGCCAGGCGCCGTCGCCGGTTGGCGTCAGCCGGTAGGAGAAGCGCGCCGCCTTGAGGGCGCCCGGTTCGGCGCCGAGCAGCACGATCCCCTTCTCGAGATCCCAGGCGACGACGTAGTCGTCGCCGTCAGGCGTCACCGAGACCACGCCCTTGTCGATCACGGCGCGGGTCAGATAGTCGGCGTAGCTCTGCTCCAGGCTCCGCGCGCCGTCCGACGTCGCAGAGGAGGCCAAGGCTGGCGACGCCGCGGCAAGGATGAGGAGGGGCGGAATAAGCGTGCGAATACGCATCGAAACAGCCTGGCGGCGGGAACGCGACCGAGCAAACCTAGCAGCTTTCGCGGCGTGCGCGAAGCGCGGCGATTGACTTCGGGCCGGCTTCGCCGCGATGCTCGCATCCCCCCTCACTGACAGGAGGCTTACGTATGCGAACGATCGCGACGCTTCTTTCCGCCGCCCTTGCGCTCTCGGCCGTCGGCGCCGCGACCGCTGGCACGCTCGATCAGGTCAAGGCGCGCGGCGCGTTGATCTGCGGCGCCAACCCTAGCCTCGCCGGCTTCGGCCAGCCCGACGATCAGGGCAAATACAAGGGGCTCGACGTCGACGCGTGCCGCGCCATCGCCGCAGCGATCTTCAACGACCCCGACAAGGTCAAATACCTGCCGATCAACGCCAAGGATCGGCCGACGATCCTCGCCTCGGGGCAGATCGACGTGCTGATCCGCAACACGACCTGGACGCTGTCGCGCGAGACGGGCGGCATGTTCTTCACCGGGATCAACTATTACGACGGCCAGGGCTTCATGGTGCGCAAGAAACTCGCCATCGACTCGGCGTTGAAGCTCGACGGCGCTTCAGTCTGCGTGCAGCAGGGCACGACGACCGAACTCAACCTCGCCGACTTCTTCCGCGCCCACAACATCAAGTTCGAGCCTGTTGTGTTCTCGACCGACGACGAGGCCACCAAGGCCTACGACGACGGTCGCTGCGACGCCTACACGACCGACGCCTCCGGCCTTTACGCCGAACGACTGAAAATGTCCGCGCCCGACGATCACGTCGTGTTGCCCGAGATCATCTCCAAGGAGCCGCTTGGGCCCTCGGTGCGCAAGGACGACGTGCAATGGTTCCAGATCGTGCAATGGACCCACTACGCGATGCTGAACGCCGAAGAGCTCGGCGTGACGCAGGCCAACGTCGATCAGATGCTGAAGTCCGACAATCCGTCGATCCGTCGCCTGCTCGGCGTCGAGGGCGATTTCGGCGCCGGACTCGGGCTGACCAACGACTGGGCCTACCGCATCATCAAGGCGGTCGGGAACTACGGCGAAAGCTTCGAGCGCAACGTCGGCATGGGCTCGCCGATCAAGATCCGCCGTGGCCTCAACGCGCTGTGGACCCAGGGCGGGTTGCAATACGCGCCGCCGATAAGGTGAAGGAGAGGCGAGCGGAACGGAACTCGTCGGGAACTCTGCGAGAGTGGGGCGCTTCCAAGCGCTCCGCGAGAGCAATCTGTCTTTAGATTGGGGCGGTTTCAACCGTCATGACGAGCGACAGCGAAGCGGTTCGGGCGAGAGCCGCCGCCGCGATCCCTCAGTCTGGATCGCTTCGCTCGCGACGACGACCGAGACGTTTCGACGTGTATGCGTCATGCGTCTAAAGGCGGCCCTGCTTGCGGAACACTTCGACGGCAGCGGTGACGAGGTCCGCGTTGTCCGCCGCAGTCGCGCCGTTCGGCAGGGTTTTGCCATCCTCCAGGCCGACGCGCGTCGACCAGCGCCGCTCCGCCGCCAGCGCGACGAAGCGCCAAACCGTGGCGTCGCAGCCGTGCACGAGCATCGGCCGCCGCACGCCGGCGCGGCTCAATACTTTCTCGATTTCGTCCACGACGGCCAACGCTTCGCCGACGTCCGGTTCGCTGATTTCGATCAGCAAGCGAAGCGCGAGGTGGCCCAAACTCAGCGCCGCCAGGCGTTCCGCATCGGCGACGGAGGCGAGCCCGGCCTCGACGGCCACGCCGCGCCGACGCAGGGTCTCGATCACCGCGGGGGCGTCGGGTTCCGACAGGTTGACTGAGGCGTAATCGGGAAGCTCCCGCCAGCCGTCGATCGCAGCGAGCGTGCGTTTTTCGTCCCGCTCGATCCACGCGCCGGTCGAGACGCCAATGAGCGTGCCGGGGCAGGCCTGGCGCACGGCGCGCACCGTCGCGTCCATTGCGGTCGGCGACAGGCTTTCGCGGCCATCCGGGGCACGGGCGTGCAGGTGCGCCTCAGCGGCGCCGGCGGCGACGCAGGCCGCGCTGTCGCGCGCCATGGCGTCCGGGGTGAGGGGAAGGGCGGGATGGTAGCCCGCGTCGCGCGCGCCATTGATGCAGGCTTGGACGATCACGCGCGCGCTCCTTCGATTCAGGCGGGCTCTCGGGAACATTTTCGCCGCACGACTTATGACATGGCGCGACTGCGAATCCAGCCGTGCGGCTCAGTTCGAAGTCATTACGCCGCCGGCGCTTCGGCCTCACGGCGCGCGTGGCGCAGATTGTGCTCGTAACGGCGCACAATCACCGTCGCCAGATGCAGGCAGAACTGCGGGTTTTGCAGGCAGAGCTCCCTGAGCTCCTGATAGCTGACGCGCCAGGCGCGCACTGGCGTGCGGCAGACGGCAGTTGCGGTGCGCTGATTGCCGGTCGCCAGCAGACCGATTTCACCAAGCAGATCGCCGGGCCGCACGAGCGCGTCAAATTCGGGAATGTGGACTTCGCCCGAGCCGATCAGGAACGCCTCGGCGCCGACTTCGCCCTTGCGAAACAGCACATGGCCGGCGGGCAGTTCGATCCGGTGCATGAACGGCTTCAGCCAATCGTACCCTTCCGGCCGCGAAGGGTCGACTTGCGCCGCCGTTCCAGAATCGCGGATCAGGCGGCGCATCTCCGCCAGGCGCCAGAGATTGAGCGCCAGCATCAGCGCGTTGACGATGATGGTCGGCTGCGCGCCGCGCAATGCGCCGTAGGCGAGGCCCAAGGCGCAGCCGCAGGTCGCGGCGATTCGCAGCGGGATCATCGTCTTGGCGCGGAACGCGTAGATGCCGAATCCGCCCGCCGCATAGCCCAGCAGTTCGTCGAAGCCGATGTTCACGAGGTCCCCCGTATTCCTCGCGCCGCCCCGCCAGGCGCGTCGTCCGGGCGGATCGGCCGCGCCTTTCAGTGCGCCAATGGTCCGATGTCCGCTATTGCCCTCTCTTCGCCCTGGTGGCGAAGCGCACCGCCTCTTCGGCGGCGCGGAACAGCGCCTGCGCCTTGTTGACGCATTCGGCCTGCTCGTTCGCCGGGACGGAGTCGTAGACGACGCCGGCGCCGGCCTGGACGTGCATTTTGCCGTCCTTGACCACCGAGGCGCGCAGCACGATGCAGGTGTCCATCTCGCCGCCGGCGCCGAAATAGCCGATGCAGCCGGCGTAGATGCCGCGCTTGTCCTTCTCCAGCTCGTCGATGATCTCCATCGCCCGCACCTTCGGCGCGCCTGAGACCGTGCCGGCGGGGAAGCCCGCCGACAGTGCGGCGACCACGTCGAGTTCGTCGCGCAGATCGCCTTCGACATTGGAGACGATGTGCATGACGTGGCTGTAGCGCTCGATGAAGAAGCTGTCGGTGACTTTGACCGAGCCGATCTTGGCGACGCGGCCGACGTCGTTGCGGCCAAGGTCGAGCAGCATCAGATGCTCGGCGCGCTCCTTGGGGTCGGCGAGCAGCTCGCGCGCGAGCGCTTCGTCCTCACCCTCGGTCGCGCCGCGCCGGCGGGTGCCGGCGATCGGCCGGATGCAAACCTTGCCGCCGCGCACGCGGACCAGAATCTCCGGGCTCGAGACGACGATCTGGAAGCCGCCGAAATCGAGGAAGCAGAGGTAGGGCGACGGATTGACGCGCCGAAGGGCCCGGTAGAGCGAGAAGGCGGGCAGTTCGAAGCGGCTGGTGAAGCGCTGCGACAGCACGACCTGGAACGCGTCGCCGGCGACGATGTAGTCCTTCGCCTTGGCGACCATCGCCCGATATTCGGCTTCGCTGGTGTTGGAGGCGGCCGGAGCGGCCAGCAGGGCCGGGTCCACCTCAGGCGGCTTGTGGTCGAGCGGCGCTTCGAGCGCCGCAACGACGGCGTCGAGCCGCGCCTGCGCGCTTTCGTAGGCGGCGCGCGCGGCGACGCCGGCGGCCGCGCGCACCGGCGTCACGACCGCCATCTCGTCGCGCGCGGTGTCGAAGACGACCATCACGGTCGGACGGACAAGCAGCGCTTCGGGAACGCCGATTGGATCGGGTTTGGCCGGCGGCAGCCGCTCCATGTGCCGCACCATGTCGTAGCCGAGATAGCCGAACACGCCCGCCGACATCGGCGGCAGGCCGGGCGGCATGTCGATGCGCGATTCGGCGAGCAGCGCCCTGAGCGCCTCGAGAGGTTTGCCGGGGCAGGGGACGAAAGCGTCCGGCTCGAACAGCGCGTGGCGGTTGATCTCGGCGCCTTCGCCGGTCGAGCGCCAGACGACGTCGGGGTCGAGGCCGATCATCGAATAGCGGCCGCGTTGCGCGCCGCCTTCGACCGACTCGAGCAAGAACATGGCGCCGGCGCGGTTGGCGGCGAGCTTGAGATAGGCCGAAACCGGCGTCTCGAGATCAGCGACGAGCGTCGTCGCGACGACGCAGGCGCGCCCGGCGGCGTAGCGGCGCGCGAAGTCGTCGTAGTCGGTCGGGCTCAGCATCGTCATCGCGCCGGCCTCAGCTGCCGGCCGCCGATTGCAAGACGTTCTGGTGGATCTTCACACCGAGCTCGGTTTCAAGCGCGCTGACGAACTGCGCGATGACGCTGTTCTGCAATCCTTCGGTGAGCTGGCTGGCGATGGTCTTGACGGCGGGGTCGTCGAACTTGGTCGGCGGGGTCGCGTCGGCGGTCACCTTGAAAATGACCCGACCGTCCGGCGTCGCCGCCGAACCGGCGCCGCCCGCCGGCACGGTGAAGACCGAATTGACGAGGCTCGGCGCGAGTCCGGCGCCGCCGCTGCGATGAAGATCGGCGGCCGACTTCGCTTCGAGGCCGGCAGCCTGGGCGAGGGTCGCCAACGCCGCGCCGCCTTCGATCTGCTTGACCATGTCGTCGGCCTTGGCGGAAAGCGCCTTGGCCACCGCCTCGGCGCGCCACTGCTTCTCGACTTGGGCCTTAACCTCGTCGAACGTGCGGTCGCGGGCCGGATCGACCTTCAGCACGTCGAACCACAGCCAGCCGCGATTGCTGGTCTGCAGCGGCGCGTCGTCGACGCCGACATCGGAAGCGTAAGCGGAAGCAAGGAGTTCGGCCGAAGCCGGCAGGTTGAGCGGGGCGCCCTTGTCGTCGCGGCCCTGGGCGTCGACTGCAGCGACCGCGCGCGATTCGAGGCCGACGGACTTGGCGGCTTCGATCAGCGTCTTGCCCGAGACGCGCGCGTCTTCGATTTTGTCGTGAACGGTCTGCACCTGGCCGGCGACGCGATCCGCCGCGATCTCCTTCTTCAGCGTGTCCTTGACCTCGTCGAAGGTCTTGGCGCTGCCCGGCGCGATACTGAGAACCCGCACGATCGCCGGGCCGAACTGGCCCTCGACGACGTCGCTGACGCCGTCCTGGGGCAGCGCGAACGCGGCGTCGGCGATCGTCTTATCGAACATCGCCGCCTTGGTGATTTCACCGAGATCGACGTCGGAAGGCTTCAGGTTGCGCGACTTGACGATGTCGTCGAAGCTCGCTCCCGCCTTGATCTTCGCCTCGGCGTCGTCGGCCGAGGCCTGGTCGGAGAAGACGATCTGTTGCAGCTTGCGCTTCTCAGGCGTGGCGAAGCGCGCGTCGCGAACCTTGTCGTAGTCGGCCTTGGCGTCGTCGTCGGAGACGTCGGCGGGATTGGCGAGAGTGCTCGGATCGACGAGCAGGATTTCGAGCGCGCGGAATTCGGGCGCTCGATACTGATCCTTGCGGTCGTTGAAATAGGCCTTGAGAACGTCGTCGGCGGGGGCGGGAATGTCTCCCGCCGCGCTCGGCGGCAGCGCGACGTAGTCGATCGCGCGGGTCTGCGCCTCGACGCGGGCGAGCAGGTCGACGAGCGCCTTCGGCGCGGCGAGGCCGTCGATCAGCGGCGTCTCGATCTGCTGGCGCATGTAGGCCCGGCTCTGGGCGGCGAAGAAGCCGCGTTCAGTCAGGCCGGAATCGCGCAGGGCTTGATCGAAGGCGGCGGGATTGAACTGACCGGAGGCGTCCTGGAAGCCGGGGTCGGAGCGCACCGCGGCGACGATCGAAGCTTCGGAAATCGCCATCCCGAGCGAAGTAGAGCGCACGTCGAGCGCGGCATCGGCGATCAGGTTTCCGAGCACCTGGCGGTCGATGCCGAGGTCGTGCGCCTGCGCGCTGGTGAGGTTGCGGTGCGTGCGGCTCTGGATGCGGAACATCACCGTCTGCAGCGAATTCTGGTACTGCTGCGTGGAGATCGATTGACCGCCGACCTCCGCGACTTTGTCCGGGACGAAGCCGCGGAACATGTCGCCGACGCCCCAGATGACAAAGCTGACGATCAGAAGGCCGAACAGCACCGACAAAATGGCGCGGCCGATCCAATGTTGCGAAATCTTGCGCATCCCGTCGAGCATGGATCTTGACGTTCCTCAAACCGCGATCGACCGCGCGCGGCCATTGTGCCTGCGGCCTTCGGGGGCCTACTTACCGCCCTCGACAGGCTTTGCATAGGACCGGCGGGGGTGTTAATCCGCCCCGCCCCAGCTTCAAATGACGTTGTTGAAAGGCAAACCATGACCCCTGGCGTGCGCCCCCTCGTAGCGGGCAACTGGAAGATGAACGGCCTGACGGCCTCCCTCGCGGAGCTTAAGGCGATGCGCGAGGCGGTCGACGCGGGCAAGGCGGGCGCCGCCGAACTCGCAGTCTGCCCGCCGGCGACCCTATTGGCGCAGGCGGCCTGGGCGTTGAAGGGCGGCAAGGTGTCGCTCGGCGCGCAGGACTGCCACGCCAAGGACAGCGGCGCCTTCACCGGCGACATCGCTGCGCCGATGATCAAGGACGCCGGCGCTCAATACGTGATCGTCGGCCATTCCGAGCGCCGCCAGTATCACGGCGAGACCGACGCCGTCGTGAAGGCCAAAGCCGAAGCGGCGCTGAAATCGGGCCTGACCGCGATCGTTTGCGTCGGCGAGACCCGCGCCGAGCGCGAGGCGGGTAAGGCGATCGAGGTCGTCAGCACCCAGGTGCGCGGCTCGCTGCCGCCCGGCGGCGCGCCGGAGACGGTGGTGGTCGCCTATGAGCCGGTCTGGGCCATCGGCACCGGCCTGACGCCGACGCCGGGGGACGTCGCCGAGGTGCATGCGGCGATCCGCAAGCTGCTTGGCGAGGTCTACGGCGCGGCGGGCGCGAAGCTGCGCATTCTCTACGGCGGGTCGGTCAAACCGTCCAACGCCAAGGAACTGCTCGGCTTGGCCAACGTCGACGGCGCGCTGGTCGGCGGGGCGAGCTTGAAAGCCGTCGATTTCATGGCGATCGCCGCGACTTACGTCTGAGGGGGGCGGGGGCCGCAAAGCTGCCGACGGCGTGGACGCGCCGCCGGCGGCGTGCTACGAGCGCGCCAGTTTTTCGCCCCCGGCCGCCTCAGCGGCCGCCAAGGATCGTCTTCATGCAAACCGTGCTGATCGTCATTCACCTGCTGGTGGTGATCGCCCTCGTCGCCGCCGTGCTGCTGCAGCGCTCGGAGGGCGGGGTGCTGGGGACGGGCGGCGGCGGCGGTTTCATGACTGGCCGCGGCCAGGCCAACGCCTTGTCGCGGGCGACGGCGATTCTCGGGACGCTGTTCTTCGTCACCGCGCTGACGATGTCGATCCTGGCGAGCTGGGGCCGCGCGCCGCGATCGCTGATCAATAACGTCCCGGCCTCGACCTCTGGCGCGCCGGCGACTGCGCCGGCGACTGCGCCGACGACGGCGCCGGCGAGCCTGCTCGATCAGCTCAAGCAGATGCAGAACCAGAGCGGCGGCGCGCCCGCCCAACCGGCCGCGCCCGCCCAACCGACTGCGCCCGCCGCGCCGGCCCCGGACGCGCCGAAGTAGCATGGCCGTCGCGCGCCGCTGGGACGCCTGCTGATGCCGGCGCCGCTCGCCGTCGCGGCGTTCTTCACCATTTGGTGGATCTCGCTGTTCGTCGTGCTGCCGCTCGCCGCCCGCTCGGGCGGGGAGATCGAGGAGGCGCCGCCGCCGCCCGGCGTCGATCGCGGCGCGCCGATCGCTCCTCGCCTGGCGCGGGCAGTCGTCTGGACGACCGCGCTCGCGGCGGCGATCTTTGTCGTCGTCGACGCCTTCGCCTATTGGATGGGCTAGAGATCGTGCCGGCCTTCCGTGATCAGCGGCGGGTGCGCCACTCGGCTGCCGACATGTTCGCACTGGTCGCGAACATCGAGCGCTATCCCGAATTCGTCCCGCTGTGCCGCGCGCTGAGGGTGCGCCGGCGTGAGCTGAGCGCGGCGGGGCTCGAAACGCTGATCGCCGACATGGAGGTCGGCTACAAGGCGATCCGCGAAACCTTCACCAGCCGCGTCGCGCTCGATCCGGCTGGGCTGAAGATCCGGGTCGAATATGTCGACGGCCCGTTCAGCCGGCTGGAGAACGTCTGGAGCTTTCGCGACGCGCCCGAGGGCGGCGGCTCGACGGTGGAGTTCTTCATCGCCTACGATTTCCGCAGCCGGCTGCTCGCCGCCGTGATGGGCTCGATGTTCGACGTCGCGTTCCGCAAGTTCTCAGCCGCCTTCGAGGCGCGGGCGGATGAAATCTACGGCCGCGCGCCGGCCTGACGCGCCGCCGTTTCGAGCATCTCCAGCGCCGTCTCGACCGCGGCGAGCCGGATCGCGCCGCGCGACAGTGGACCGAAACGCCGCTCCAGCCCCTGCGGCTCGCCGCCGCGGCGGGCTGAAGCGAAATGGACGAGGCCGACGGGTTTCGTCGCCGTCCCGCCATCGGGGCCGGCGATCCCGGTCACCGCGACCGCAAGATCGGCGGCCGAGTGGGCGAGGGCGCCTTCCGCCATGGCGCGCGCCGTCGCGGCGCTGACCGCGCCCGATCGCGCGAGTGTCGCCTCGGACACGGAGAGCATCTCCTGCTTGGCGAGGTTGGAATAGACGACGAAACCGCGCTCGACGACCGCTGAAGAGCCGGGAATCTCGGTCAGCAGCCCGACGACGAGGCCGCCGGTGCACGATTCGGCTGTCGCGAGCTTCAGTCCGCGATTGCGGCACAGCGTCAGCAGCGCCGCAGCGCGTTCAATCAAGGCGGGCGCGAACATGTCTGGGTTTGCCTCCAGGCTGGCGGCCGGGCGAGCCTTAACACGTTTCTCTTGGCGATTGGGCGTCCGGCCCGACTGGTCGCTCACCACCACTTGCGCAACTTGAACCACAGCAGCGGCAACGCCGCGCTCAGAAAGATCAGCGTCAGGCCGTAAGGATAGCCGTAGGACCAGTCGTATTCCGGAATGGTCTTGAAGTTCATTCCATACATGCTGGCGATCAGGGTCGGCGGGATGCCGATGACCGAAACAATCGTCAGCACCTTGAAGATGTCGTTCTGCTCGACGTTGATCAGGCCGAGGCTGGCGTCGAGCAGGAACTGGATCTTGTCGGACAACCGGTTCTCATGGGAGCTCAGGGATTGAACGTCGCTGGCGATGCGGACGAGCCGCGTCCGCGCTTCGGGCGTCAGTTGGGTTCCGACCTCCGACTCGAGGAAAGGCGTCATGCGCGACAGCGTCAACGCCGTTTCCTCCAGCAGCGAGGTGTACTCGCGCTTTCGCCCGATCACGGCGATGACGCCCTGCAACTTCCGGCCTTTGAGGCCCGTCCGGCGTTTCGCGCCGGCCCCCGCAAAGATGTCGCGCGAGCATTCGTCGAGGCGCGCGGTCAACAGCTCGAGCTCGTCGGCGAGGTGGTCGACGACCGCCTCCAGCACCGCGATCAGGGCGCCGATCGGATTGGAAAGGGTGCGATCGACGCCGATCGCCTCGAGATATTCCGGCTGACACGGCTTGAGGTTCTCGTAGCGCACGGTCAGCAACGCTTTCGGCGTCAGGATGAGGGCCAGCGGATGCTGCGTCCCGACGCCCTCGTTGTCGCGCTTTGGCAACGGAATGGTGACGCAGACCGCGGCGTCCAGCCGATAGAACCGGCTCGAGGTCTCGATCTCGGACATTTTTGCCAGGGTCGGGGGCTCGACCCCGAGCGCTCGGACGAGGAACGCGCTCTCTTCCGGCGTCGGCGAGTTGGCGTCGATCCAGGTCGCGCCGTCCGGGAGCTGCGACTCGCTCGGCCAGGGCTCGAAAGTGGCGTTGGCGAAATCATGAATGGTCAACATTATGCTTTCCTCGCGCGCCATAGCCGGCCGTGGCTTCCCCCAGCGGCGGTTTTCCGCTAGGCAGCCCCTGTTAACGTGAAATTGCAACGAGTCTGCTTACCCATGCACCGTTATCGCACCCACACCTGCGGCGCCCTAGGGCTCGCCGAGGACGGGAAGACTGTCCGCCTGTCGGGCTGGTGCCATCGCATTCGCGACCACGGCGGCGTGCTGTTCATCGACCTGCGCGACCATTACGGGATCAGCCAATGCGTGGTCGATCCGGATTCGCCGGCCTTCCGCCAGGCGGAGAAGCTGCGCTCCGAATATGTCGTGCGCGTCGACGGCGCGGTCCGCAAGCGTCCCGCCGGCACCGAGAACCCCGAGATGGCGACCGGCCTGGTCGAGGTCTATGTGCGCGAGATCGAGGTGCTGGGCCTCGCTGGCGACCTGCCGCTGCCGGTGTTCGGCGACCAGCCGTACCCGGAGGACACGCGGCTCAAGTATCGCTTCCTCGACCTCAGGCGCGAGAAACTGCACGCCAACATCATGCTGCGCGGCCGGATCGTCGATTCGATGCGTGGCCGGATGAAGCGCCAAGGCTTCTTCGAGTTTCAGACGCCGATCCTGACCGCCTCGAGCCCCGAAGGGGCGCGCGACTTCCTCGTGCCGTCGCGCATTCACCCTGGCAAGTTCTACGCCCTGCCGCAGGCGCCGCAGCAGTACAAGCAGCTCCTGATGATGGCGGGGTTCGACCGCTACTTCCAGATTGCGCCGTGCTTCCGCGACGAGGACCCTCGGGCCGACCGCCTGCCGGGTGAGTTCTACCAGCTCGACATCGAGATGAGCTTCGTCGAGCAGGACGACGTGCTGGCGGCGATGGAGCCGGTGATCCGCGGCGTGTTTGAGGAATTCGCCGGCGGCAAGCCGGTGACGCCGTCGCCGTGGCCGCGCATTCCCTTCGCCGATGCGATGCGCAAGTATGGCTCCGACAAGCCCGACCTGCGCAATCCGATCGTCATGCAGAACGTCTCCGACCATTTCCGCGGTTCGGGGTTCAAGGTGTTCGCGCGTCTGCTGGAGACGGCCAAAAACGAGGTCTGGGCGATTCCCGCGCCGGGCGGCGGCCAGCGCACTTTCGCCGACCGGATGAACGCATGGGCGCAGGGCGAGGGTCAGCCGGGGCTCGGCTACATGCTGTTCTTCGATCGCTCGAAGGACGAGACGACCCTGCAGCAGGACCCGAAGGCGACCGGAATCGGCGGCCGCGGCCCGCTCGCCAACAACATCGGGCCCGAGCGCACCGAGGCGGTGCGGGCCCAACTCGGCCTCAAGGCGGGCGACGCGGCGTTCTTCGTCGCCGGCGATCCGACCGTCTTCGCCAAGTTTGCCGGCCTGGCGCGCAACAAGGTCGGCCAGGAATTGAAGCTGGTCGACGAGAACCGGTTTGAATTCGCCTGGGTCGTCGACTTCCCGATGTTCGAATGGAACGAGGACGACAAGAAGGTCGACTTCTCGCACAATCCGTTCTCGATGCCGCAGGGCGGCCTGGAAGCGCTGCAGGACAAGGACCCGCTGCACATCAAGGCGTTCCAATACGACGTCGCCTGCAACGGCTTCGAGCTCGCCTCGGGCGGCATCCGCAATCACAAGCCCGAAGCGATGGTCAAGGCGTTCGAGATCGCCGGCTACGGCGAACAGACGGTCGTCGAGCGCTTCGGCGGCATGTATCGCGCCTTCCACTACGGCGCGCCGCCGCATGGCGGCATGGCCGCGGGCGTCGACCGCATCGTCATGCTGCTCGCCGGCGAACAGAACCTGCGCGAGGTGGCTTTGTTCCCGATGAACCAGCGCGCGGAGGATCTGCTGATGGGCGCGCCTTCGCCAGCGACGGCGAGGCAGCTGCGCGAGCTGCACATCCGGACGAACCTGCCGGAGAGTTGATCGCGCCTCAGCTCTTTTCGGGGTCGCCGCCTTTCGAGGCGGCGGCCTGAGCGAAGAAGCCGCGGAACATGTCGCGGAACCACTCGGCGCCCTGTTGGCCTTCGCTGAACCAGGCCCGCAGGAAGCCGTCGGGCGAGAATTTCGCCGCTTCCGCCATCACCCGCTTCTCGATCTCCGCCATCACCGCCGCCTGCATCGGCTGGACGTCAGGCAGGCCCATGAATTGGCGCGCTTCGACCGGCGTGCAGTCGATCTCGATCGTGACTTTCATCGTCGTTCCCTCGTTGGGGGTCCGGACGCCCCTTTGTAGCATTCAATCGCCCCCCGTCGTCGATGCAGCGCACTGCTTGAATCGGCGAACCATTTGGGCGAACGTCATGTTTTTTGGCTGGCGCCCGGCTCAATTTGTCGTAGTGTCGCCCCGCCGGCGTTGCGGGGAGACGGGACCAGCTTTGACGGGCGAGCATTTTGACGTCCTGATCGTCGGGGCGGGGTTATCGGGAATCGGCGCGGCCTGCCGGCTGCGGACTCGCTGTCGGGATTCGAGTTTCGCCATCCTCGAGGCGCGCGACGACCTCGGCGGCACCTGGGAGCTGTTCCGCTATCCCGGCGTGCGTTCCGACTCGGAAATGTTCACGCTGAGCTACTCGTTCCGGCCGTGGACGCATGCGGCGACGATCGCCGGCGGCCGGACGATCCTCACCTACATCCGCGACACCGCTCGCGAGTTCGGCGTCGATCGCCGAATCCGCTTCGGCCACAAGGTGCGCTCGGCGGCATGGTCGTCGGCGGAGGCGCGCTGGTCCCTGGAGGTCGAAGCGGGCCCGGAGCGGCGGCCGGTCCAACTGACCTGCGGCTTCCTCATCGTTTGCGCCGGCTATTACAGCTACGAGGGCGGCTACCGGCCGGAATTTCCCGGCCTCGAACGCTTCAGCGGCCGCGTCGTCGATCCGCAGCGCTGGACTGACGACGTCGACTATGTCGGCAAGCGCGTGCTGGTGATCGGCAGCGGCGCGACGGCGGTGACGATCGTCCCCGCGCTCGCCCGCCGCGCCGCCCATGTCGTGATGCTGCAACGATCGCCGACTTACGTGATCGAGCGCGCCTCGCGCGATGGGGTCGCCGATGCGCTGCGCGCAGCGTTGCCCGAGCGCCTCGCCTTCCGGATTGCGCGCTGGATCAACATCCTCGTCGGCGCCGCGTTCTACCGCTTCTGCCGGCGCTTCCCGCGCGCCGCGCGATGGTTGCTGCTGGCGCGGGCGCGCGACGCGCTGGGGTCGAGCGTCGACGCGACGAAGCATTTCACGCCGCGTTACGAGCCGTGGGACCAGCGATTGTGCCTGATTCCCGACGGCGACCTGTTCCGCGCTTTGCGCAGCGGCCGCGCGTCGATCGTCACCGACACGATCGCAACTTTCACCGAGACCGGGGTCGCGCTCGCTAGCGGCGAGACGATCGACGCCGACATTGCGGTCGCCGCCACTGGCCTCGAGCTGCAGCCGCTCGGCGGAATCCGCCTCAGCGTCGATGGCGCGGAGATCGAACCCGGCGAGACGACCGTGTTCAAGGGCGCAATGTTGAGCGGCGTGCCCAATCTCGTCTTCGTTTTCGGCTACACGGCCGCCGCCTGGACGCTGAAAGCCGACCTCGTCAGCCTCTTCGCGTGCCGGCTGATCAATCGACTGAAGCGGAGCGGCTTTCGCCAATGCGCGCCGCGCGCCTGCGATCCGTCGATGGCGAAGCGCCCGCTGGTCGATTTCTCGTCAAGCGCATACCGTCGCGCAGCCGCCATACTGCCGAAGCAGGGGACGGAAGGGCCGTGGGCGAGCCGGCAGAGTTACTGGCGGGACTTTCTCACGCTGCGCTTCGCGCCGCTGCGCAGCGGGGCGCTGCGGTTCTCCGATTCCGCTCCCGCGGCGTCGGGGCGGCGCAGTCGGGCCGCCGCCAGCGCGCCTCAGAGACCGAGCGCGGCGAGGTAACGCGGCAGCGCCGCGGGGCGCATTCGATTTGGGGGCCGCGAGGCGTCCTTGGCGTCGGGCCGGCGAGCAGGGAGCCTCAGCGTGTTTGGCTTCCCCCTTCCGCATGCGGCGAGACGCTTTTCCCACTGCGCGTTTTCCGCTAGAGCCGTCGGCGGTTGCAACGGGGAAGCAGCTGCGCGAGCTGCACATCGGGCTGAACCTGCCGGAAAAGCGAGAACGCACCGGCGATCGGGGGCGTCGGCGCTATGAAGAAGATCATCGTCTTCGTCGGGACGCGCCCCGAAGCGATCAAGATGGCCCCGGTCGTGGCGGCGCTGAGGGCGATGCCGACTGCGTTTGAAACGCGCGTGTGCTCGTCGGGACAACATCGCGAACTGCTGGCTTCGGCGCTTGAAGACTTTGGCGTTACGCCCGACATTTCACTCGATGTTATGACAGAAAACCAGACACTTGCGGGGTTGAGTTCGCGTCTCTACTCAGCCATTGACACGCTGCTCGAAGCCGAGCGGCCGGACGCGATCCTCGTGCAGGGGGACACGACGACAGTCGCCGTCGCGGCGCTGTGCGCGTTCTATCGCGCAATTCCGGTCGGGCACGTCGAATCTGGGCTGCGCAGCTTCGATATCCGCTCGCCGTTTCCCGAAGAGATGAACCGGCGTGTCGCGACCCTCGCTTCACGCTGGCATTTCGCGCCGACCGAAAAGGCGCGCGCCAATCTGATCGCCGAGGGCGTCGCGGCGGACGCGATTCACGTCGTCGGCAACACGGTGATAGACGCGCTTCTGCTCACAGTTGCGCAGGTTCGCCGCCAGCCGCCCCCCTTTCCGCATCCGCTCGCCGCCGCGGACCTGGAGGGACGGCCGATCGTTCTGGTCACCGCGCACCGGCGGGAAAATCACGGGATGCGGCTGAGACTCATCTGCGACGCCATTCGACGCCTCGCGGCCGCCCATCCCGAGGCCCGGTTTGTCTATCCTGTTCACCCCAATCCGAACGTGGTCGCGGTCGTGAACGAAATGCTGAGCGGCCTCCCCAATGTCCTGCTCGTCGAGCCGTTGGCCTACCGCGCCTTCGTGCGATTGCTCGACATGTCCTGCCTCGTCCTCACGGATTCGGGGGGGCTGCAGGAAGAGGCCCCCTCGCTCGGCAAACCGGTTTTGGTCATGCGCGACGTGACCGAGCGGCCGGAAGGCGTCGAGGCGGGGGTCAACCGACTCGTCGGCGCCGACCCGGACGTCATCTTCGCGGCGGTCGACGAACTGCTGAGAGACCCGCGGCGGCGCAAAGCCATGACGGCGACGGGAAATCCCTTCGGCGACGGGGTTGCCGGAAGTATGATAGCCGATACCCTCAGGCGCGACCTCGCGTAGAGACGGGCGGGCTTGCGAGGGGCAGGGCGGCAATATGACGGTTCGGGCCTGTTTGGTGACAAGCGAGTATCCGCCGGTGATCGGCGGCATCGCAAGCCACGTATTCGAACTGGCGCGCGCGATGACGGCGGCGTCGGTCGAGGCGACCGTCGTACATCCGATCTCGTTGATGTCGTCGCTCTCGCCGCCGCCCGAAGCGCCCGGCGCAGCAGTGCTCCGCCCAAGATTGGTCAAGGCGCAGCCTTTCTACGATTTCATACTGCGGCTGTGGTTGCGCAGGCATCTGGCAAAAGGAAAATTCGACCTCTTGCATGTTCATGGCGTCCGGCCGCTCGCCGCGACGCGTGACCTATCCCTACCGGTCGTCTTCACCAACCATACCTCGGGATTTCTCGGCCGGCTGAATGCTGAACCCGGCCGCAAACGACGAACCGCGGCGCTGCTTGAGCATGTCGACGCGCTGCTCGCGCCGAGCGACGAGCTCGTTGCGGCGGCGCGGGCCTTCGGCTACGCGGGCCCAGCGCAAATGATACCGAACGGCGTCGACACCGAGCGCTTCGCGCCTGGTCCGTCCGAGGCGCGCGCCACATGGGGAATCGGCGCCGACAAGACGGTGATCGTGCTGGCGCGCCGACTCGTCAAAAAGAACGGAGTGGTCGGCTTCGCAAGGGCGGTCGCGCGGATGCGGGAGCGCAACTTCCGGGTCGTCGTCGCCGGCGATGGGCCTGACCGCGAGCAGATGGTCGAAATCCTCGACAAGGCGGGGATGCGCGATCGCGTAAAGTTCCTTGGCGCCGTGCCGAATTCGTCGATGCCCGAAATCTATCGCGCCTGCGACGTCGCCGTCCTGCCTTCGCTCGCTGAAGCGACGAGCATTGCCGGCCTCGAAGCCATGGCCTGCGGCCTGCCGCTGGTGGGAACGAACGTTGGCGGCATCCCCGCAATCGTCGCGGACGGCGTCTCCGGCTTACTGGTCCCGCCCGCCGATCCCGATGCGTTGGCCGGGGCGCTCGACCGGCTTGTCGACAATGCCGGCCTGCGCCGCGCGATGGGCGAGGCGGGCCGCTGTTCGGCGCAGGGCAATTTCTCGTGGCCGATCATCGCGCGGCGGACAGCGGCGGCTTACGAAGCATGCCTTGCGCGGCGCGGCGGACGCGGGTAGCCGGATGAACATTCTTGTCGTCGGCAACGCCAACGAGCGGCTTTTGGGAGCCAAGACCTATGGATTTGAGCGCAAGCTGTTCAACGGGTTCGTGCGCAACGGCCACAATGTGCAACTTTTCAGCGATCGCGACGTCGCGCGCAACAGCACGATCTTAGGATCGTCCCGGGCGGGACGTGGTTCCGCCAACAGCAAGTTCTTGGAATTCGTGCGTAATTTCGCGCCGGAGTTGGTCGTGTTCGTCTATTCGTCGCTGATCGTCTCGGAAACTTTCGAGGCGGCGAGGCGACTGCGTCCCGGCCTGCGCCTCGCCCAGGTTTGCATGGACTGCCTGTGGCGCCCCATCAATCTCGAGTTCGTTCGCGACCGCGCTTCGGTCGTCGACGCAACCTTCGTGACGACGGCGGGCCCGGTGCTGGCGCAGTTCGCAAAGGGGCGCAATCGCTCGAGCTATCTGCCAAATCCGATCGATCCCTCGATCGAGACCGGCCGCGGATTCACGCGCTCCGATCAGCGCTACGACGTGTTTTGGGCCGCGCGCGCGGGCAAGGGCAATTATCCTGAAGATCCGCGCGTCATGTTCGCCCTCCACCTCGCGGCGTCCGGCCAGGTGGAAGTCGACTATCACGGCGTCGGCGGCCGACCGCAACTGTTCTCGCACGAATTTTTCCTGCGGCTGAACGACTGTCGTATGGGCCTTAATCTCAATTCCGACCGCCTAGTCGGCGCCGCGGCGTCGGCGCCGGCCGAAGAACTGCATCTCTACAACTCGGATCGGATCGCGCAGGTTGTCGGCTGCGGTCTGCTCGCGATCTCGACGCGCGCTAACGGGATCGGCGAACTGTTCGAAGAGGGCCGCGAGATGGTCTTCGCCGACACGAAAGAGGAACTGCTGGAGACCGTCTTGCACTACAAACGCGACGACGCGGCGCGCCGGCGCGTGGCCGAGGCCGGTTGGCGCAGAGGTCACGAACAGTTCAACGAGCGCCTGGCGGCGCAGTATGTTGAGGACGTGACTTTCGAACGCCCATTGTCGCACGCCTATGCATGGCCGACGCAGTTGTGGTGATGGATATGCGCACGGTCATCTGTATCAAGTGGGGCGATCGTTACCCCGCCGAATACGTCAACCGCCTCTATCGCGGCGTGTTGCGCAACATCTCTCAACCCACCCGCTTCGTCGCCTTCACCGACGACGGTGCCGGTCTCGATTCTGGCGTCGATGTTCGCCCGATCCCGGCGATCCGTTTTCCCGAAGCACAACTGCGCCCGGGGCCTTGGCGCAAGCTCGCGGTGTGGTCGACCGAAATCGGGCTCGAAGGCGATCTGCTCTTTCTCGACCTCGATGTCGTCGTGACCGGCGCCCTCGACGAACTGTTCGAATACGAGCCTGGCAGGCTCTGCATGCTGCGCAATTGGACCCAGAGCGACGGAACCGGCAACACGTCGGTGTTCCGGTTCCGCGCCGGCTCCGAGCCGCAACTGGTGACTGACTTCGAGTCCGATCCCGTGCGCAAGTCGTTCCACTACGACAACGAGCAGATCTACGTGACCCGCGAGGCGAAGACCCCGATCGCCTATTGGCCGCCCCCGTGGTGTCCGAGCTTCAAGTTCGATCTTCTGCCGCGCTGGCCGATGAACTGGTTTTGGCAGGCGTCGCTTCCGGCCGACGCGAAAATCGTCGTTTTCACCGGTCACCCCCGACCCGAGGAAGCGCTGCGCGGGGAATGGCCAGCGCCGCCGCTGAAGAAAATCTACAAGCATCTGATTGCGCCGGACTGGCTGGGACGGAACTGGCGATGAACAGGACGGGCTGGCCCTTGTCCGCTTATTCCGCCCATGTTAGCCACGGCGCGAACGTCGGGGTATAGCGCAGCCCGGTAGCGCGGAAGTTTTGGGTACTTCAGGCCGCAGGTTCGAATCCTGCTACCCCGACCAGGGCAACCGGCCGCCTGAGGAAAGGCGAGGGACAATGACGGCGCGCATCTACTTGCCGGCCCGCAACGCCATGCAGGCGGGTCAGGCGAAAGATCAGTGGGTGCTCGAATTCGAGCCGGAATCGCCGCGCGAGGCCGAACCGCTGATGGGCTGGACGGCTTCCTCGGACATGCGTTCGCAAGTGCGCCTGCGTTTCGCCGGCAAGGAGGAGGCGATCGCCTACGCGACACGCGCCGGCCTCGCCTACAGAGTCGAGGAGCCGAAGCCGGCGACCCGCAAGTTCGTGTCCTATTCCGACAATTTCCGCCCCGGCCGCCCGACGCCTTGGTCGCATTGAGGGAGCGCCGCCAGCCGGCTCCGTAGCTCAGTCGGATAGAGCAGCCGCCTTCTAAGCGGCAGGTCGCAGGTTCGAGTCCTGCCGGAGTCGCCACCCCGATCCTTCGCCCGGCCACGCCCGCAGCCGACGCGCCAGGTCCGGGCATTGCTAACCAACGCCAAAGCCACGATGCCGCCGCACTTTCCGCTCAACTTTTGCGAAGATGTGACGATTCCCGGGAGCGTGCGCGTGATCGCGTTCGCGAGGCGTCGGCGTCCGCGCGTGGCCGCGAAAGGGGCGCGGCGTTGACGCGGGGGCAAAGAAGTGTCTGATGTGGCGGGGCGAATTGATTTTTCTCGGATTTCAGGCGTTAGGCGTTTGGAAAGGAAGTCGGGCCAAAGTGACGCCCGTGATGTCCGCTCAACCGAGCTTCCGTACCCGTCGTTTTGCGGGCGCGCGGCCCCGCGTGGCCCGCTGCGCCACAGTTCCTGGACGGACGCGATGACGTCTCCAACGTCGGCTTCGCCGCTTTGGGCTTTCCGCGGGGCGGGGGCGTTGGCGGTGCTTGCGGCGAGCCTCGCCGGTTGCGCCCAACCGCCCAGCCAGCATGCGCACGGACGCGAGTTCTTTTCGGTCGCCAGATATGGGGCGGCGAGTCCGCGGGTCGTCGACGACGGCGAACCGGTGCCGCGCGGCGGCGGCCAATATCTCGTCGGCCATCCCTACTCGATCGCCGGGCGCACCTATTATCCGAGCGAAAACCCGCATTACGCGGCCGTCGGCATGGCGTCGTGGTACGGCGACGCGTTCCACGGACGGCGCACCGCCAACGGCGAAGTCTACGACATGCGCTCGCTGAGCGCGGCGCATCCGACCATGCCGTTGCCGAGCTACGCGCGCGTCACCAACCTCGCCAACGGCTATTCGATGATCGTTCGCGTCAACGATCGCGGCCCCTATGCCCCAGGCCGCATCATCGACGTCTCGTCGCGCGTCGCCGACATGCTCGACATCAAATCGACCGGCACCGCCAAGGTGAAGGTCGAATACGCCGGTCCGGCGCCGCTCGCCGGCACCGACGACGACACCCTGGTCGCGAGCCTGCGCACCGACGGCAAGCCCGCGACGATCGAGGGAGGCCCGGCGAGCCCGACCATGGTCGCCGAGGCCGAGCCGCAGCAACCGCCGCCGCAACCCCGTCCCGCCGTCGCCGAGCGTCAACGCGACGACGGCCCGCCGTTCGTCGCCGCCGCCAGTCCCAAGCTGCTGAAAGCGCCGCCGCCACCGGCCCGTCCATTCGATCTGGGCGCAATTGCGCGCGTGCTCAACACCGCTTCCGCGGCGCCGGTTCCGCCGCCGCGCCGGCCGCTGATGCAAGCTTCGGCGGGCGAGCGGACGCTCTATTTCGCCGACCGCGAGACGCCGGCCTTGCGGCTGCTGCGCGGCGACCCCTTCGCGCGGGTGACTGGCGGCGATTCGCGCTGAACCTCGGCGCGAAGGCGCCGCTCCGTCGTTGATTTGTGTTTAAGCCGGCGCCAAAACTGGCGCGCCGATCGCCTCGGCGCGCTCAAGGACCTGCCGTGCCCGCTCGCCTCAAGCTCATTTTCACGGCGTTAGCGCTGACGTTGACGTTGTCGGGCGCGGCGCGCGCCGAAGGGTTCCAGAGCGCCGCTCCGCAGGCGCTGCTCGTCGACTACGAGAGCGGCGCGACGCTTTACGAGAAGAACGCGGACACACAGTTCCCGGCTTCCGCGCTGGTCAAGCTGATGACCGCCGAGCTCGTCTTCCGCGAGCTCAAGGACGGTCGGCTCCATTTCGACGACACGTTTCACGTTTCGGAGCACGCCTGGCGAACCGGCGGCGCCCACGCCCACGCCACCGCGAGCTTCCTCGACGTGAACTCCAACGTGCGGATCGAGGACTTGCTGCGCGGCCTCATCGTCCAGTCCGGCAACGACGCGGCGATCGTCCTCGCCGAGGGGATGGCGGGCAGCGAAGAGGCCTTCGCCGACCGGATGAACAAACGAGCCGCCGAACTCGGCTTTGCCCATTCCAATTTCGTTGATCCATGGGGGCGCGACGATCCGGCGCAAAAGACCACCGCGCGTGACATGGCGCGACTTGCCGCTGACATCATCCGCAACTATCCCGACGACTACCATTACTTCGGCGAAAAGGAGTTCACCTGGAACAAGATCCGCCAGTTGAACCGCAATCCGCTGCTCAGCGCCGAGCCGGGCGCCGATGGCCTGAAGACCGGCGACGCGCCGGACAACGGGCTCAGCCTTGTTGGTTCGGCGGTCCAGAACGGACAGCGGCTGATCGTCGTCGTCGCCGGCCTCAAGACGGCGGCCGAGCGGGGCGAAGAGGCGCGCAAATTGCTCGAATGGGGCTTTCACTCGTTTGAACCGCGACTGCTGTTCCAGCCCGGCGACGTCGTCGGCACGGCGTCGGTCTTCGGCGGCGCCTCGAGCGAAGTCCCCCTGACCTGCGACGGACCGATCAAGGTGTTCCTCACCCGCGGCGGCCAGGAGCGGCTGACGGCGAAGATCGTCTACCGCGGGCCGCTGGCTGCGCCAGTCGACGCCGGCGCCCAAGTGGCGACGCTCAAGGTATGGCGCGGCGACACGCTCGCGCTCGAAGCCCCGCTTCGCACACAGAATGCGGTTCCGCTCGGCGGCCTCGGCAGGCGGGCGTTCGACGCCGGCGTCGAGTTCGCCACCGACCTCATCCGCGGCGCGTTGGCGAAGAACTGATGGCGCGCGCGCCGGCGCCGGGCCGGTTCATCACCCTCGAAGGCGGGGAGGGGGCGGGCAAGTCGGTCCAGGCGCGGCGTCTCGCCGCCCGGCTCAGCGAAGCCGGGCTCACGGTCGTGCTGACCCGCGAGCCAGGCGGCTCGCCGGGGGCGGAAGCGC